>NZ_JAKFIA010000001.1:15000-352187 GCF_022569295.1 Pedomonas mirosovicensis
GCGCCTTCAACGCCGATGCGGGCGCGGCGGAAGTAGCTGTCGATGCCCAGCTCCTTGCCGTCCACCAGGTTGTCCGGGTCGGTGACCATGCCGACGTCATACTGGATGCGGCCACGGACCTTGAAGGTGAAGCCACTGCCGGAGGACTGCGGCGCACCCTTCCAGCTGGTCTCGCCACCCTGCTCTTTCTTGGCGATCTGCGCTTTCAGCTCTTCCATCTGCGACTGCAGAGCCTGGAGCTGCTCTCGCAGCTGCTGGGTCTCGGATGGACCGGCTTCCTGCTGGGCCCATGCCGGCGCGGCGATAATGTTCGCCCCGACGAGCGCCGTCGCCAGCAGGACAGCGCGATACCTGTTCTTCGTGGTCATGAAATACCCTCACTGATTGGGTGCGTTGCAGGCCCGCATCTAAGGGCGTCGCGTGAATTTTCCGCGACAGAAACATGACAGTTTTGTTACGCAAGCACCCTGTCGAGGGCTGTGGCTTTAATACAACAGAAATAAAACGGTCATTTTAGCCCCCGCCGGACGGCGAGGCGGAGCATCAGCAAAGGCCGGCGGGTAGCGCGTTGTCATAAAAGGGTCAGCAAGCTGCCGCGCAACCCAAACGAAAACGGCACAACTGCGTTTCCGACAGCTGTGCCGTTTGGCTGATTTTCTGAAGGTAGGTTGCGCTTAGGCAGCGTTCTCGGCGGTATCGGCCGTCTCGACGCCCTCTTCGGGCTTGACCTTGCGAGGACGGCCACGGCGACGACGGCGGGGAGCCTCCTCGCCTTCGGCGGGAGCAGCGCCAGCCTCTTCCGCGCCGGCGGCCTCGGCAACCGGTTCCGCACGCGTCTCAGACGGAGCTTCCGGCGCAGCGGGCTCCAGGCCCAGGCTGTGCTGAACGCTCGGGCTGACATAGGCCGCCTGCGGCGCAGTCGTCTCGGTCACATCCTCATCGTAACCGCCCTCGTCGGTATCGCGGTCATCGCGATCCCGCGAGCGGGGCGCATCATCGTAGCGCGACCGGAACTCGGCCAGCACGCGATAGTAGTGATCGGCGTGCTGCATATAATATTCAGCGAGAATCCGGTCACCCGACGCCGTCGCGTCCCGCGCCAACGATTTGTATTTTTCCAGCAGTTGCTGAGCATTGCCGCGAATGCGCGCGTCGTTGCGGTTCCCCGCTTCCATCGGGCGACCGCCTGACTGTGCAGGGCGCCCACCGCCGCGTCCTCTACGGCGACCGCTTTGTCCGTTTCTCATTGACCCGTTCTCAAAAAAATTTTGCCCTTAGGGCAATCGCCCCATACGTCGGCGCACGTCGGGCGCCGTCATGCCCTGCAATCCGCGTTTTCGGAAATCAGGTGGCAGAGGAAACCATCAACCCTACCGACTTCGTGTCTAACCGTTTCCCGGCATCTTTCCAAGGAAATTCTCACCTCTCCAGCACTCGACGCAGCGGGGATGCCCGGCCAAGTCGTTGTGAACTCTGACAGACAAGCCGCAGGCCTCGGCGATGCGACCAACCGCCTCGGCCTGGGTGTAGCCGATCTCGAAAAAGGCGTGGCCCCGGGGCGAGAGGAGTCGGGCAAGCTCGGGGATGATACGCCGGTAATCGTCGAGCCCGTCCGGCCCCGCAAACAGAGCCGTCACAGGCTCAAACGCTGCAACTTCAGGTGAGAGGGCCTCCCCTTCGCCGATGTAGGGCGGGTTGGCGAGGATGCAATCGAATGTCCCGACAAGCGCCCCGGCCCAGTCTCCCACGATGAAGGCGGCACGCTCCTGAAGCCCCAGCCGCGCCGCGTTGTCGGCCGCCACCATCGCTGCCGCCTCCGAGCGGTCAACGCCAACCCCAAAACTGCCGGGGAATTCATGCAGCACGGAAAGCAGCAGGCAGCCGGAGCCGGTGCCAAGATCAAGCACGCGGGCGGGCCGCTCCTGCGGAAAGGCGCTCAGCGCCGCCTCGACGAGCGTTTCGCTGTCCGGCCGGGGGATGAGCGTGGCAGGCGTCACCCGGAAGTCGAGCGACCAGAATTCGCGCATGCCGGTGATGTAGGCCACCGGCTCATGGGTTTCGCGGCGGGCCACCAGCGCCTCGAAGGCGCGGACCTCCGCATCGGTGATCTCGCGGCTGGTGTCGATCAGCATGACAAGGCGCGGCATGCCCAGCACATGGGCCAGCAGCACCTCGGCATCCAGCCGGGGATCAAGAAGCCCTGCGGCGGCGAGTTGCCCCGCCGCCCGGCGCATGGCCTCAGCCCGCGTCATCCAGCTGGGCCAGCTTCTCGGCCTGATCCTCGTTGATGAGCGCCTGAATCAGCTCCTCCAGCGCCTCGCCTTCCAGAACCAGATCGAGCTTGTGAAGAGTGAGATTGATGCGGTGGTCCGTCACCCGGCCTTGCGGGAAGTTGTAGGTGCGGATGCGCTCCGACCGGTCGCCCGAGCCGACCTGCGACTTGCGGGCATCGGCCCGCTCCCGCGCGGCTTTCTCGCGCTCGATCTCATACAGCCGGGCACGCAGGATCTTCAGCGCCTTGGCCTTGTTCTTGTGCTGGCTCTTCTCGTCCTGCTGGCTCACCACAAGCCCGGTGGGCAGGTGGGTAATCCGCACGGCGGAGTCGGTGGTGTTGACCGACTGGCCGCCGGGACCGGAGGAGCGGAACACATCGATGCGAAGATCCTTTTCGTCGATCTGCACATCCACCTCTTCCGCCTCGGGCAGCACCGCGACGGTCGCGGCGGAGGTATGAATGCGCCCGCCCGATTCGGTGGCAGGCACGCGCTGGACGCGATGCACGCCGGATTCGAACTTCAGCTTGGCGAACACGCCCTGCCCGGTGATGGAGGCAACCACTTCCTTGTAGCCGCCCACGTCCGACGGCGAGGCGGAAATCATCTCCACCTTCCAGCCCTGGCTTTCGGCATAGCGGGTGTACATGCGGAACAAATCGCCCGCGAACAGTGCCGCCTCATCGCCGCCGGTGCCGGCGCGAATTTCAAGGATGGCGGATTTCTCGTCGGCCACGTCCTTGGGCAGCAGCATGATCTGCAGCGTGCGCTCGGCCTCGGGCAGTTGGGCCCTGAGGGCTTCCACCTCGTCGCGGGCCAGCGCCTTCATTTCGGCGTCCGCCCCGGCGTCGTTCAGCAGGCTTTCCGCTTCTTCCAGCTCGGTCGCCAGGCGAGCCAGCGCATTGGCCGCCTCGACCACCGGATTGAGCTCAGCATATTCCTTCGACAGCTTGACGAACCGGTCCGCCGAGGCAGACGGATCAGACATCTCGCGCGACAGCTCTGCATGGCGCAGGCGGATGCGATCGATCTTCGCTTGAGGGATGGAAGGCATGACTTAATCCCGATACGACTGCAACGCGACCTCGACCTCGGCCAGCGGCACGGCCCGCTGCTCACCGGTGGTCAGATCCTTCAGCATAAGTTCGCCCCGCGCCAGCTCGTCCTCACCCAAGATGAGGGCAACCGGACTGTGCGCGTCGTTCGCCCGCGAAAGGCGCTTCTTCATGTTGCCCCGAAAGCCCTGCTCCACCCGGAAGCCAAGGCGGCGCAGGCGGGCGGTGAGCGCGGTGGCCTCCCCTTGCGCGGCCTCGCCCAGCGGAATGACGGCAATGGGGCCCTTGCCTTGCGCGGGCAGGTCGACAAGCAGCGCCAGCCGCTCGATGCCCCCAGCCCAGCCGATAGCCGGTGTCGCTGGGCCGCCCAGCTGCTCGATGAGGCCGTCATAGCGCCCGCCGCCGATGACGGTCCCTTGCGCGCCGAGGTGAGTGGTCGTGAACTCGAAGGTGGTATGGCAGTAGTAATCGAGCCCGCGCACCAGCCGGGGCTGAACGACATAAGGAATGCCGACAGCCTCCAAACCCTTGAGCACGGTTTCGAAATACTGACCCGCGTCAAGCGAGAGGAACTGGTCGAGCAGCGGCGCGTCAGCCACCAGCTTTTTGTCGCCCTCGTCCTTCGAATCAAGAATACGAAGCGGGTTCTTCTCCAGCCGGTTGCGGCTGTCCTCGCCCAGCGCGTCGCGGTGTCCCGAGAAATAGTTCACCAGCGCATCCCGCCACTTGGCGCGGCTCTCGCCGTCGCCCAGCGTGTTGATCTCCAGCTGTACCTTGCCGGCCAGCCCCAGCTCGTCCAGCAGGTGGGCGGCCAGGGTAAGCAGCTCGATATCCGCCTGCGGTTCGCCCGCCCCCAGAATCTCGGCGTCGATCTGGTGGAACTGGCGGTAACGCCCCTTCTGCGGGCGCTCATAACGGAACATCGGGCCATGGGCCGCCAGCTTCAGCGGGGCCAGTTGCTGCCAGCCGTTGGAGATGAAGGCGCGACACAGGCCCGCCGTGAACTCCGGGCGCAGGGTGAGCGATTCGCCGCCCCGGTCCTCGAAGGTGTACATCTCCTTCGAGACCACGTCCGTCGCCTCGCCGATGCCACGGGCAAACAGTTCGGTGAATTCGAAAATCGGCGTATCGACCGGCTGGAACCCGTAAAGCCTGGCGAGACGATGGAAGGTTTCCACCACCTTGGCAAAACGCTGTGCATCTTCACCGAAAAGGTCACGCGTGCCACGCACGGGCTGAAGCTTGGACATGCCGATCAATCTCCTTCGAGCGGCGCTTATAGAAACAAAAGCGGCCCGGTGGAAATGCTGAGTTAAAGGCCGGGCCGCCAGAAAGCCCCGCACATACGGGCAATAGCGCGAGACGAGACGGCCCGCCCCCGGAACAGCAATGCCTGCCCCGGCGTTGACCGGCCAGGGTCCATCCTTCGTTCCGGGAGAACGCCATGCTGCCGCCGACTACCCGTCGCGTCGTCGACAACTCGTCCGCCGTTGCCAACGCCCGCATTCGCGACCGCACCGAGCGTCGCCTGATGTACTACGCGCGCAACCCGGAGCTGATCGACGGGCGACTGCGCGAACTGGACCGGGAGTGGGACATCGAACGCATGGTGGAGACCAGCTCCTCCACCCTGTCCCTGGCAGGGTTCGTGCTGGCCGTTGCCCGCCGCGACCGTCGCTGGCTGCTGCTCCCGTTCGGCGTTTCCGCCTTCATGCTGCAACACGCCCTGCAAGGCTGGTGCCCGCCCATCCCGCTGCTGCGCCGCCTCGGCGTTCGTACCGCCAGCGAGATCGATGCCGAACGCTACGCCCTCAAGGCCCTGCGCGGCGACTTTGGACCCGGCGCCCGCCGCCCCGGCAGCTTTCGCCAGCTCGCCCGCCAGGCGCTGGAGGCGGCAAGCGCCAGCTGATGGGCAGAGGGCTTTCGTTTTTTCCGATTTGCAGGAGGGTCATGGCCCCTCCTGCACCTCCCTTGCTTTTTATCAGGGCGTGCGCGGCATGAAGGACTCGGCCCGATAATGATCGAATAAAAAGGGCCGCACCCGTCATCACGGGCACGGCTCTTTGAAACGACCAGGGGGTCGCGGGGGAACTAGTTCCCCCTGCATATAACAGCCCTACGCTGCGGAGGCGGCGCCCTCGGCGGCAGCCTTGGCGGCTTCGATTTCGGCGGCCTTCTGTTCGACCAGCTTTACGATGTGGTCGACCATGGTGGCGTCTTCGATGTGATGGTCGGTGACGCCGGAGAGGTAGACCATGTGCTTGCCATTACCGCCGCCGGTGACGCCGATGTCGGTCTCCCGCGCTTCGCCCGGCCCGTTGACGACGCAGCCGATGATGGAGAGGGAGAGCGGGGTCTGGATGTGGCGCAGCCGCTCCTCCAACACCTCGACGGTTTTGATGACCTGGAAGCCCTGCCGGGCGCAGGACGGGCAGGAGACGATCCGCACGCCGCGATGGCGAATGCCGAGCGACTTCAGCATTTCAAAGCCGACGCGCACCTCTTCCTCCGGCGGGGCGGAGAGGGATACGCGGATGGTATCGCCGATGCCCGACCACAGGAGCATGCCCATGCCGATGGAGGATTTGACCGTGCCGCCGATCATGCTGCCCGCCTCGGTGATGCCAAGGTGCAGCGGGTAATCGCAGGCCTCCGCCAACCCCTGATAGGCGGCAACGGCGAGGAACACGTCCGACGCCTTCACCGAGATCTTGGTCTCGAAGAAGTCTGCGTCTTCCAGCAGCTTCACGTGCTCCAGCGCGGACTCGACCATCGCTTCCGGGCAGGGCTCGCCGTATTTCTCCAAGAGGTGCTTCTCCAGCGAACCGGCGTTGACGCCGATGCGGATAGAGCAGCCGTTGGCCTTGGCAGCGCGCACCACTTCCCGAACCCGCTCGGCCGAGCCGATGTTGCCGGGGTTGATGCGAAGGCAGGCTGCGCCGGCATCCGCCGCCTCAAGCGCGCGCTTGTAGTGGAAGTGGATATCCGCCACCAGCGGCACGCGGGCCGCACGGGCGATCTGCTTGAACGCCGCCGTTGAGTCCTCATCCGGGCAGGAGACGCGAATAATGTCCGCCCCCGCCTCTTCGCAGCGGCGGATCTGCTCGATGGTGGCCTTGGCATCGGCGGTGATGGTGTTGGTCATGGTCTGCACGGTGATGGGCGCATCGCCCCCCCACCGGTACGTTGCCAACCATGATCTGCCGGCTTTTCCGGCGCTGGATATCCCGCCAGGGGCGCACGCTCATGTCAGAACCTCTGAAATACTGGAGGCGGCCAATCGCCAATCGCCCCCTATATAGCGATGCTGGCGCCGAATGTCGAAAAATGGCGTGCCGCCTGCGGCGTTTCTGCCTGTCCCCTGAAAAGCAAAACGCCCGGCGCAGGGCCGGGCGCAATGCCATCATGAGGAAACTTGCGGTTAGCGGGTCGAAGCAGCCCCGGAGGACGAGGCATTGTTCGAGGCCGCGCTGCCGGCTGCCAGCCGGCGCAGCGAGTCCGGCGCCAGGTCGATGTTGCGAACCACTTCGCCCCGGCCACCCAGCGGCGGCAGGACCGTATCGCCAACCTGAATCTCAACCGCGCCGGCATTGCCAGTCATCAGCTTGAGGTTGGGCAGGCTCGGCACCCGATAGGTCTCGCCCGCCTTCATGATGCCGATTTTGACCGCGCCGCTGACGCCATCGGAAATCCGCACCCAGCTGTCCTCGATCGCCCGGATAATAACCGGGCCGCTGTTGATGACCTGGGCGGCAGCGGCTGCCTGCGCCTCCGCCTTGTCCTGTGCTGTCACGGCTGCGGAATTATCGGCAGGCGCGGCGGTCTCGCCGGTTGCATCACCAGCCGAGGTGGCGTCCGTTGCCGTCGCATCACCCTGAGCAGCGGTTGCGCCCGCGGCCCCGCTGGCAGCAGCCTCGCCGCCAGTCTCATCGATCGTAACCGCGTCCGCCATGGCCAGCTCGGTTTCCGGGGTCTCCGGCGCCGGGCTCGACGACCGGTCGGTCCACAGCCACCATACGCCAAGCGCCGCCACGGCAATGACGATACCGCCGAGCACCAACGACTTGGAGGGAATGCGGCTCTCATCGAGCGGCTCGGGAAAATACACCTGCTCGGAAGGCGTCAGGCGGCTGGTCTCCGCCTTGAACTGGGCGCACACCATATCCGGCGACAGCCCGAGCAGTTTGGCATAGTTGCGTACGAAACCGACCGCGAAAGGAAGCGCGGGCAGCTTCTCATGCTGGTCATCTTCAATGGCACAGAGGAAGCGGGCGGGGATACGCGTCTCCGCCGCAATGTCGCTGACCTCCATACCAAGCTCAAGACGGCGTGTCCGCAGCAACTGCCCCACGGACATCGCAGTTCCCCCTGCACCAGCGCTGGAATCCGTCAAGGCAGTCATCCGCTTCTCCACAGGTCGCCGGCCTTGTCAGCGACCGATTGGTGATCTTGCACAAACCCCTGAAGGTTGACGGCGTTCAACACCGTCTTTTTCCTTCGCCCCACCCATTAGAGTGACAGCGCAGTTTACCTTGTCAATAACGGTTTAGGGTTTCTGCCCACATTTTCCGCACAACAGCAAGGGCCGGCGCGTAAAATTACGGCCAATTGTTGGTTAACAAGGATGACACTATAATTCTCGTGCCGCCTGGCCTCGCTTCAAGCCAGGCCGAGAGCCACTCGGAACATCTCTCGGCCGTTGAACGATCCAGTTAACGAACCGTTCATTTTTATCGTTCGGCAACGGCTGCGCCGCTTTACTTGCCGGTGGCAGAATTATTCCAGGGGAATATTCTCTTCGCGGGCAAAGCGCCGCAATTCACCACGAATGTCCGCCGATGGCCGGGCCAGCAATTCCTGCATCAACGCTCGCAGGCGGCCGAGATGCGTGTTGCGGACCACCATCTTGATCGGCCCGATGGCCGCCGGGGTAATGGAGAGGCGGCGCACGCCAAGACCCAGGAGCGCCATGGCCTCCAGCGGGCGCCCGCCCATCTCGCCGCACACCGAGACGGTTTTGTCAGCCACGGCCGCCTGGTCGATGACGAACTTCAGAAAGCGCAGGATGCCGGGCGACACCCAATCATAGCGATCCGCCAGCTTGGGGTTGGAGCGATCCGCCGCCAACAGGAACTGGATAAGATCGTTGGTGCCGATGGAGAGGAAATCGATATGCGGCAGCAGCGCATCCAGCCGCCAGGCGAGCGCCGGCACTTCCATCATCACGCCGTAGTGGATTTCCGAAGGCAGCGGCAGGCCACGGCCTCGCAAGTAACTGGCCTGCTCCTCCACGATGGCACGGGCCTGTTCGAACTCCCAAGGCTCCGTCACCATGGGGAACATGAGGTTCAGCTTCTGGCCGGCCGCCGCATCCAGCAGCGCGCGCGCCTGCACCTTTAAAAGACCGCTGCGCTCCAGCGCCACGCGCAGGGCGCGCCAGCCCATGGCCGGGTTCTCCTCCGGTCCGTCGTCCTGCAGGTAGGGCACGGCCTTATCGCCGCCGATATCAACGGTGCGGAAAATCACCGGCCTGTCGCCCGCCGCCTGGAGGACGGCCGAATAAAGCCGGGTCTGCGCCTCGCGACGCGGCAGGGTGGCGGAGACCAGGAACTGGAACTCGGTGCGGAACAGGCCGATGCCGTCCGCATTGGTGACATCCAGCCCCGGCAGGTCGACGCGCAGGCCGGCGTTCATCATCAGCTCGATGCGCTGGCCGTCGAGGCTGATCGCCGGCAGATCGCGCAGCTTGGCATAGGCCGCCTGCCGCTCCTGCCGCAGGGCGACATGGGCCTCGAACTGACGCACCACATCGGGCGCGGGACGCACGAACAGCGTATCGTTGCTGCCGTCCAGCAGCAGCGGATCGCCCTCGTCCACCACCTCGCGGACCTGCTTGATGCGCCCGAGCATGGGGATGCCCATGGCGCGGGCGAGAATGGTGACGTGCGCCGTCGGCGACCCCTCCTCCAGCACCACGCCTTTCAGGAACCGCCGGTCGTATTCCAGCAACTCGGCGGGGCCAAGATTCTTGGCGATGAGGATGGTGTCCTGCGTCAGGCCGGTCTGGGCGGCCGTCCCCATTTGCCCCGCAACGATACGAAGCAGGCGGTTGGCCAGATCGTCCAGGTCATGAAGCCGTTCCAGGAAGAACGGGTCCTTGGTGTTCCGCATGGTGACGCGCGTGCGTTGCTGCACCCGCTCGATGGCGGCCTCGGCGGTCAGGCCGCTTTCGATCGCCTCATTGATGCGGCGCGCCCAGCCCTCATCAAAGGCGAACATCTTGTAGGTCTCAAGGATTTCCTCATGCTCGCCAGGGGCGGCGAACTCCGCCTGGCTCATCATGCGATCGATCTGGGCGCGCATGGTCTGGAAAGCGGTGCGGACGCGCAGCTTCTCCGTCTCGATGTCCTCGGCGACGGTGTGCTCAACGACTACACGCGGCTCATGCATCACGGCGACGCCCCGCGCCAGACCATCCACCAGCCGGGTGCCGGTGAGCCGCACCGGTCCGGTGCTCTGGGCGCGCACGCTGGCAATGGCGTCCTCGTCCACCAGCCGGGAGTTCGCGATCATCTCCGCCAGCACCATGGCGACGGTCTGCAGCGCCTCGATTTCCTCGTCCTCGTACTGGCGCTGCTCCATGTGCTGCACGCACAAAACGCCCAGCGCCTGCCCGCGCCGCAGGATCGGCACGCCGGCAAAGCTGTGGTACAGGTCCTCGCCCGTTTCCGGACGGTAGGCAAAGTCAGCGTGCGCCCGGGCCTCGGCCAGATTAAGCGGCTCGCCGTTGCGGGCAATGTTGCCGACCAGCCCCTCGCTCAGCGCGAGACGCGTGACATGCACCGCGTCCTGCGACAACCCCTCGGTGGCAAACAACTCGAGCCGGCCATCGCGCAGGAGATAGATGGAGCAGACCTCGCTCGCCATCGCCTCCGCAATGGCCCGCACGACCTGATTGAGCTTGGCCTGCACGCTGCCGCGCGAGGCCATGACATCATGGAGACGGCGCAGAATGGCGCGCGGCGCGGAGACGACGGGCGCCGACGGGCTCACGCAACATCCTCCATCGCGCGGCCCGTCAGGAAGGCGGCCGCCTGATCCATTAGCTCCTTGACGATTTCCGCCACCGGCTGCTCGGCCTTGACCATGCCGACCGACTGGCCCGCCATCAGCGAGCCGGTATCCACATCGCCATCGACCACCGCGCGGCGCAGGGCGCCGGCCCAGTAGTGCTCGATCTCCAGCTGACCGGCGGCAAGGTCCAGCTCGCCCCGGTCCACCCGCTCGATGATGCGGCGCTGGGCCTGCATGAACTCCTCTGCGCCCTGGTTCTTGAGCGCGCGCACCGGAATGACCGGGAAGCGCGGGTCAAGCTGCACCGAGGCGATGGCATCGCGGGCCGAGGCCCGGATGAACGCCTTCTTGAAGTTGGGGTGGGCGATGGACTCGGTCGCGCACACGAACCGGGTGCCGAGCTGCACGCCCGCCGCGCCCATTTCCAGGTAGCTGGCGATGGCCTCGCCCCGGCCGATGCCGCCCGCGACGAACACGGGAACATCGGTGATGTGCGGCAGGATCTCCTGCGCCAGCACGGTCAGCGACACCGGGCCGATGTGGCCGCCCGCCTCCGAACCCTCGATGACCAGCGCGTCAACGCCCGAGCGCACCAGTTTCTTGGCCAGCGCGAGCGCGGGCGCGAAGCAGATGACCTTGGCGCCGCCGGTCTTCGCCCGCTCGATCGCCTCGCCCGGCGGCAAGCCGCCGGCCAGTACGATGTGGGTGACGCCCTCGGCAATGCAGGCGTCGACCATTTCCAAGAGCTGCGGGTGCAGGGTGATGAGATTGACGCCGAAGGGACTGGAAGTCAGCGCGCGGGTGGCGCGGATTTCCTCGCGCAACCGTTCCGGCTGCATGGCGCCGCTCGCCAGCACGCCGAAGCCGCCCGCGTTGGAGATGGCGGCGACCAGGTTGCGTTCGGACACCCATGTCATCGCGCCGCCCAGGATGGCGTAGCGGCTGCCGAAGAAGGCAGCGCCGCGCGCCATCAGCGACTCAAGCCGCGCGGCGCCGGAAGCGGTTGCCGGTGCCGTCATGCGGCGGCATCCAGGCCATAGGCGGTGTGCAGGGCGCGCACGGCCAGCTCGGTGTATTCCTCGGCAATGAGGATGCTGATCTTGATCTCGGAGGTGGAGATCACCTGGATGTTGATGCCGCGGTCCGCCAGCGCCTTGAACATGGTCTGGGCGACGCCCGCGTGGCTCTTCATGCCAACGCCGACGACGGAAACCTTGGAGACCGCATCATCGGACCGCAGGCCCGCATAGCCCAGCTCGCCCCGGTGCTTCTCCAGCACGTCGAGCACGCGCGGCAGGTCGGTGCGCGGCACGGTGAAGGTGACGTCAGTGGTCTTGCTGTCCTGAGCGACGTTCTGGACGATCATGTCCACGTTCACGTTGGCGTCGGCCAGCGGGGAGAAGATGGCCGCGACAACGCCCGGCCGGTCCGGCACGCCCGAGAGCGTGATCTTCGCCTCGTTCCGGCTGTAGGCTACACCTGCAATCAGTTCCTGTTCCACGATCTCATCCTCATCCACGACCATCGTGCCAGGCAAGTCCTCAAATGAGGATAGCACCTGGACGCGTACCTTTTCTTTCATCGCCAGCTCGACAGAGCGGGTCTGGAGCACCTTGGCGCCGACGCTGGCGAGCTCCAGCATCTCCTCGTAGGTAATCTTGTCGAGCTTGCGGGCCTTCGGCACGATGCGGGGGTCGGTGGTATAGACGCCGTCCACATCGGTATAGATATCGCAGCGATCCGCCTTCAGCGCGGCGGCCAGCGCTACGGCGCTGGTATCCGAGCCGCCACGGCCGAGGGTGGTGATGCGGTTGTCCGGTCCCAGCCCCTGGAACCCGGCGACGACGGCCACCTGGCCGGTCATCATGCGGGTGATGACCTCATCGGTGTTGATCGACTGGATACGGGCTGCACCATGCGCCCCGTCGGTCTCGACCGCCAGCTGCCAGCCCAGCCACGAGCGGGCCGGCACGCCCATCGACTGAAGCACGATCGAAAGCAAGCCGGTCGTCACCTGTTCGCCAGTGGACACAACCGTGTCATACTCGCGGGCGTCATAAAGGGTAGCGGCCTCGCGGCAGAAGCCGACAAGCCGGTCCGTCTCACCCGACATGGCCGAGACAACCACTGCTACTTCGTTCCCACGGTCAACCTCGGCCTTCACGCGCCGGGCGACGTTGCGGATCCGGTCCAGATTGGCGACAGAGGTGCCGCCGAATTTCATTACAATGCGCGCCATGTCGTCGCGACGATCCCTAGTTGAAAGTGCGCGCTCTTGATAGAAAGTGCCGATGATGAACGCAAGCAAAGCTCCAAGCCCTTCGACAATCAATGAGGGCGAAATCGAAAAGTTTTCGGCCCTGGCTGCCCAGTGGTGGGATCCTCACGGCCCGATGGCCCCGCTGCACCGGCTGGGTCCGGCGCGGATGGGCTATATCCGGGATGCCGCCTGCGCCCATTTCGGCCGTGATACGGGCCAGCTTCGGCCGCTCAAGGGCCTAACCGCGCTGGATGTGGGCTGCGGCGCAGGAATCGTGACGGAGTCGCTCGCCCGCATGGGCGCAACCGCCACCGGTCTCGATGCCAGCACGGACGCCGTGGCCGCCGGTCGGGTCCACGCCGAGGAAAGCGGCCTTGCCATCGATTACCGCGCCGGCACGGCCGAGAGCCTTGCCGAGGAGGGCCGCAGGTTCGACCTCATCACCGCGCTTGAAGTGGTGGAGCATGTGGCGGACGTCGATCTGTTCCTCGGCGCGCTCAGCCGCCTTCTCGCCCCTGGCGGGCTGCTGGTTTTCTCGACGCCCAACCGCACGCCGCAATCCTACCTCTCCGTCATCGTGGCGGCGGAGCGGGTGTTGCACTGGGTGCCCGAGGGCACGCACGACTGGAAGGCGTTCATCACGCCCGAGGAACTGACGTGCAAGCTGGCGCAGGCGGGGCTGCACGTCACCGACCTGAAGGGGCTGAGCTACTCGCTCGTCAACCGCACCTTCTCGGTCACGCGCGATACCAGCATCAACTATATCGGCACGGCCGTCGCCAAGCCTTGAGGAAGCGCTTGGGGTTGAGAGGACCCGCCAACGCCGCCCATCCTCACGGCAATGGGCGACAGATTTGCCGCACCCGAAGGAGAACGCCGCTGGCCAGAAGGCCCGGCCGGCCAATCGAATGGGCGTGGCGAATGGCCATAGGGGGGCCAAACCCCATGGATCAGAAACAGAAAAGCCGGCACGCTGAGAGGCGCACCGGCTCTTCTCGTACCTGCTCAGACGAGGCTTACAAGAAGCGGGCTACCACGTCGCGGTAGCTGCGGGACACCTTCACCTGCGCGCCGGAGGAGAGGATGAGGTAGCACTCCCCGTTGGTATGGGGACGCACCTGCCGCACCTGATCGAGATTGACGATGGTAGAGCGGTGGATGCGGCGGAACTTGCGCGGATCGAGGCGGCGCTCCAGATCCTTCATGGTCTCGCGCAGGATGAGGGTCTGACCGCCAGTGTGGATACACATGTAGTCGCCGGCCGCATCGATGCGCTCGATGCTCTCCACGTCCACCCGGAAGATCTGGCCCCGGTCCTTCACGTTCAGCAGCTTTTCGTAGCGGCCCGGCCCTACGTCCTCCTGCGTGTTGGAAACGGCCTGGGGCGCAACGGTCTTGAGCAGGTTCCGCAGGCGACCGGTCTCGTCGGACGCGCGGCGCTCGGCCAACCGCTCGCGCACCCGCTGAAGGGTGGCGGCGAGACGGGCCTCATCGACCGGCTTTAACAGGTAGTCCAGCGCCTGCGCCTCGAATGCCTTCAGCGCGAACTCGTCAAAGGCCGTCACGAACACGATCAGCGGCGGCTCAATGTCCATCAGCCCTTCGATGACGCCAAAGCCGTCGAACCCCGGCATCTGCACGTCGAGGAACACCAGGTCCGGCTTGTGCGTCTTGATCGAGCGGATGGCCTCCCGGCCATTGCGGCAGCGATCGACAATCTCGACGTCCGGGTGGCTGGCAAGGCGGAGTTCCAGCCCCTGAATGGCAAGCGCCTCGTCATCCACCAAGATCGTACGAATGGTCATTCTGCAGCCTCCATATCGACTGATGCGCGCCCCGCACGCTGGAAGGGGATCTCTATTCGTACCACAACCCCGTGCGGCTCGTTTGCGCCAAGTTCGAAGCGGTGATCGTCGCCATAGGCCTGGGTGAGCCGGTCTCGAATGTTTGCCAGACCAACGCCGCTGCTGCCCGAGTGTTTCGTGCCAGCACTAAAACCGGGGCCGGTGTCGGAGACGGTGACGCACAGGCGGCCGCCCAGCACCTCGGCCTTGAGGTGGATATCCGCCCCGTCCTCCGATGGCGCAACGGCGTACTTGATGGCGTTCTCAATGAGTGGCTGAAGCAGCAGCGAGGGCAGCAGCGCCTCCTGCGCGGCGGGCGAAACCTCGAAACGCACGCGCAGCCGGTCCTCGAAGCGCATCCGCTCGATGTCCAGATACAGCTGGAGCGCCCGCACCTCCTGCTCCAGCGACACCATGTGGCTGGGCTCGCCCACCAGCGAGTAGCGCAGGAAGGAGGACAGGCGGCTCAGCATGGCGTTGGCCCGGTCCGTTTCCTTCAGCATCACAAGGGTGGAGATGGAGTTGAGGGTGTTGAAAAGGAAGTGGGGGTTGAGCTGATAGCGTAGCATTTTCAGCTGCGCGGCATGGGCCTGCGCCGAGAGGGCCAGCATGCTCTCCATCTGGTGGCGCAGCATAAGATAGTAGTTGATGCTGTAGTAAAGCGCCGTCCAGGCGGTGAGCACCGTCACGTCGATGAGGATGGTGCCGAGAAACTGGAGGCCATGCGGCTCCCAGGTGGGGGCGAAGAAGATGGAGAAGCCCCACACCTCGATGATCGAGAACGGCGCGGCGCACAGAAACACGACAAACGCGCTGACGCTCCAGACAACAGGCGCGCGGTAGCGCACGATGTGGCGGAACACCGCCGCCATGATGAGCGAGAGCGAGAAGCCGGTGGCCGTGCTGATGAGCGTGGGGGCCAGATACTCCAGCCCCATCTTGTTGACGAGGCCGTTGAGGAAACGCAACAGGCCGTAGCCCAGCCAGCCGCAGCTCTGGAGAATCCAGAACGCGCGGTCTTTCCGCATGAAGAATTGTTCGATCCAGGGCTCGCCGCGGTCAGCCATTGTTTAAGTCTAACACCACAGGCCGGCCCTATGGGACAGCGGACGTGCGACGAACCGTTGGGCGCGCACGTCCAAGCCCCCGCACATCCAAGCCCCGGTACACCCAAGGCCTTGAGCCTGATTAGTCTTCCGGCGCGATGGTGACGCGCAGGCCGTCCAGCTCGTCGGTCATTTCGATCTGGCAGGAGAGGCGCGAGTTGGTCTCGCGATTGTCCGAGGTATCCAGCAGTTCGTTCTCGTCCGGGCTGACGGGATCGAGCTTGGAGAGGAAGGCGTCATCCACATAGACATGGCAGGTGGCGCAGGAACAGGAGCCGCCGCACAGGGCCAGCAGTTCGTCAAAGCCGTTATCACGGATGTTTTCCATCACCGACAGGCCGGTTTCGGCCTCGCATACGGTCTCTTCGCCTTCCCGGTTCACGACAATCAGCTTCGGCATGTGACTGCTTATCCCTTTTTCTGTCGGTTACGCGCAGTTTGTGGTTATGTGATATCAAGGCTGTTTACGGGGCCAAGACCACAAATCAAGTTGGAACTGTTCATGGGTTTGACCACCGAACAATTGGCCGCAGGACTGGAAGCCCTTGCTGTGATTGACCCGCGCGTGGCGGAGGCCCTGTCGCGGGTGGGCCTGCCCGAGGCCCGGCACCGGCCGCGCGGCTACAATGCGCTCCTCCGCACGCTCATCGCCCAGCAGATCTCGGTTCATGCGGCCCGTTCCATCTACGCGAAGCTGGAGGCAACGCTTGGCGATCTGGACAGCCCTGCGGCGGTGCTGACGGCCGATGATGAGACGCTGCGGGGCTGCGGCCTCTCCCGCCCGAAGATTTCCTATGCCCGCTCGCTGGCCGAGGCGGTGGCGAGCGGCCGGCTGGACTTCGAGGCGCTGCGGAGCATGGACGACGAGGCGGCGATTGCCGTGCTCTCCTCCGTGCGCGGCTTCGGGCGGTGGAGCGCCGAGATTTACCTGCTGTTCGCCGAAGGGCGCACGGATATCTGGCCCGCCGACGACTTGGCCCTGCAGGAGGCGGTGAAACGGCTGATGGCGCTGGAAGAGCGGCCCAAGGCCAAGGCAACGCGCCTGCTGGCCGAGAACTGGCGGCCACACCGGGGCGCGATGGCGATTTTCGGCTGGCACTACTACGCCGCCACCTCAAAGGCTCAGGACGACAAGGCGCCGATCGGGTAGCGGCGCAGGCCGGTGCTCGTTGCCACCAGCGCCTCGCCCCGAGGGCCGATCAGCCGGGCGATGGCGGGGTCGGTCACGTCCAGCCCGCCGGTCAATGGCCCGAACGAGGGCAGGATCAGCTTGCCCTCCCCCATGGCGAAGCAGCGGCGGCTGATCGGCTGGCCGCGCACCACAAGGCGCAGCTTGGGGTGAAAGTGCCCGGAGAACTCGGGGCGCCGTTCATAGGGGTCCGCCTCGTGGCGCAGGATGAACTGGTCGAGCGCCATCTGCTCCATCGAGACGCCGCCGAGGGTGGCATCAACGGCGGGGTCATGGTTGCCGGTGATCCACACCCAGAACAGGCGGGAGGTGAGCGCTTGCAACCGCGCCCGCACGTCCGGCTGGAGGCGCGTGCCGGCGTGCAGATCGTGGAAACTGTCGCCCAGGCACCAGAACTCCTGCACGTCCAACTGGTCCACCAGCGCCTCCAGCGTGCCCAGCGCCTGAAGGCTGTCGTAAGGGGGAAGGAACTGGCCGCGGGCGGCGTAGCTGGTCGATTTTTCCAGATGCAGGTCAGCCACGAGCAGCGCGCGGCGGCGGGGCCACCACAGGGCATGCTCGGGCAGAGCCACGAAGGTGTCACCATGGAAGGTGAAGGCGTTGGGATCGGTCATCGCGTCGCCTCCCGCATCAGGGCTTCGGCCTCGGCCAGCAGCGCGTCCTCCGCGCTGCCCATGATCGATCGCGGCCGATTTCTAAGAGCACCGGCACGGCGAGCGGCGAGACGCGAAGCAGCGATTGGTGGTGGATATGGCCCTCGACGCGGGCGAGGAAAGCGGCCAGGCGGTCCACGTCCGTCAGACGCCCGCGCGCATCGGCCCAGGTGGCGCGCAGCAACAGGTGGCCGGGCTCGTGCTGGCGCAGCACGTCGTAGATGAGGTCCGATGAGATGGTGAGCTGGCGGCCGGTCTTCCGCAGGCCGGGGTGCTGGCGCTCGATGAGGCCGGAAATGACCGCCACGTCCCGAAACGAGCGCTTGAGGAGAGCCGAATTGGCCAGCCATTCGGCCAGTTCATCATGCAGGATATCAGGCGCGAACAGGGTTGCGGGGTGTTCGACCCGGTAAAGCGACCAGACCGCCAGCGCATAGTCGTTCGCCACGAACCCCAGCGGGGCGAGGCCGAGTTTTTCCATGCGCCGGGTGAGCAGCAGGCCAAGCGACTGGTGCGCCGCGCGCCCCTCGAAACAATAGGCGACCATGTACTGCTTGCGGCGGCGGGGGAAGGTCTCAACAAGGAGGCCGTCCGCCTCCGGTAGCACGGAGACGCGAGCCTGAATTTCCAGCCACTCCCGCACCTCATCGGGAAAGCGGCCCCATGCACCGGGCTCGGCGAGGAACGCGCGCACCCGGTCGGCGAGGTTGGCGGACAGGGGCAACCGGCCACCGAGGTAAGCGGGCACCATGGGCTCGCGGCTCGGGCTGGGGCGGGCGTGGACGGTGGTTTTCTCCAGCCGCTCGAACGCCAGCACGCGGCCCGCGAACAGGAAGGTGTCGCCGGGCTCCAGCTGCTGGACGAAGCTCTCCTCCACCCGCCCCAGCGAGCGGCGGCCGATCTTCACCTCCAGCATGGGGGCGTCGAGAATGACCCCGGCGTTGAGGCGGTGCTGCTGGATGAGGCGCGGGTGGGAGACGCGGTAGCGCCCGTCGGGCTGGCGGACGAGCCGCTTGAAGCGGTCGTAAGCGCGCAGCGCATAGCCGCCGCTCTCGATGAAGGCGAGGGTGTCGTCGAAGTCGGCGCGGGGCAGATCGCGATAAGGCGTGGCCGTGCGGATTTCGGCAAACAGTTCATCCGGGTCGAACAGGGCGGCGCAGGCGAGGCCCATGATGTGCTGGGCGAGCACATCGAGCCCGCCGGGGCGGAAGGGCTCGCCATCCAAATCACCCTCAAGGGCGGCATCGCGGGCGGCCATGCTCTCCAGATATTCGAACCGGTTGCCGGGAATGAGAACCGCGCGGCTGGGCTCATCGAGCCGGTGGTTGGCGCGGCCGATGCGCTGGAGCAGGCGGGACGCCCCCTTGGGCGCACCCACCTGGATCACAAGGTCGATATCGCCCCAGTCGATGCCCAGATCGAGCGAGGCGGTGGCGACGACGGCGCGAAGGCTGCCCGCCGCCATCGCCGCTTCCACCCGCCGCCGCTGTTCCACCGCAAGGCTGCCGTGGTGGAGCGCAATGGGCAGGTTCTCCGTGTTGGCGGACCACAGCTCCTGAAACAGCCGCTCCGCATTGGCCCGCGTGTTGGTGAACACCAGCGTGACCCGGTGGCGCTGGATCAGGTCGTAGATCGCCGGCACCGCATGGCGGGCCGTGTGCCCGCCCCAGGGGATGCGGCTTCCCGGCACCAGAATGTCGATATGCGGTGTCGCCCCCGCCTCCCCCCGCACAAGGCGGACGGCAGCTTCGTCAGCATTGGGCGCGAGCCAGCGGGCGTGGGCGGGTTCGTCCGCCACCGTCGCCGAGAGGCCGACACGGCGAAGGCTGGGTGCCAGCCGTTGCAGGCGGGCGAGCGCGAGGCTCAGCAAATCGCCGCGCTTGGTGGGGGCGAAGGCGTGGATCTCGTCGATAATGACCGTGCGAAGGTCGGCAAACATTGCGCCTGCTTCCGGATAGGTGAGCAGGAGCGAGAGGGATTCGGGAGTGCTGAGCAGCACATCGGGCGGGGCGATGCGCTGGCGGGCCTTGCGGTGGGCGGCGGTGTCCCCCGTGCGGGTCTCGACGCGGATGTCGAGCCCCATCTCCGCAATGGGTTGCGACAGATTGCGGGAGACATCGACCGAAAGCGCCTTCAGGGGCGAGACATAAACCGTGTGGAGGCCGCGCCGTTCGCCCTTCGCCAGTGCGGCGAGGGTGGGCAAAAACCCGGCCAGCGTCTTGCCCGCGCCGGTCGGCGCAATGAGGAGAGCGTGGACGCCATCGCGGGCCGCCTGCACCATTTCCAGCTGATGGCGGCGGGGCGACCAGCCGCGGCCCGCGAACCAGCGGGCGATGACAGGCGGCAGCAGCTCTTGGCCGATGAGGGACACGCTCCAGATATAGAAGCATGGCAAGCTTTGGCACCTGGCTGCGCGCCGAGCGGGATGGCATCTACTGCCCGCCCGGCGATTTCTGGATCGACCCCGGCCAGCCGCAAACGCGCGCGCTCATCACCCACGGCCATGCGGACCACGCCCGGGGCGGCCACGGCATGGTGGTGGCAACGCCCGAAACGCTCGCCATCATGGCCACCCGCTACGGCCCGCAGCCAGGGGCCAAGGCGGTGAACTACGGCGATCCCTTCAGGGTGGGGGACGTGCGGGCCTGTTTTTACCCAGCCGGGCACGTGCTGGGTTCGGCGCAGATTCTGCTGGAATATGCGGGCGAGCGGATCGTGGTTTCGGGCGATTACAAGCGCTCGCCCGACCCCACCTGTCCGCCGTTCGTCCCCGTGCCGTGCGACGTGTTCATCACCGAGGCGACGTTTGCCCTGCCGGTTTTCCACCACCCGCCGGTCGAGAAGGAAATCGGGAAGCTCTTGGACGCCCGCGCGAGTGCGCCGGAGCGCTGCGTGCTCGTCGGCGCATACGCGCTGGGCAAGGCGCAGCGGCTGATCGCCCACCTGCGCGAGGCGGGCTATGACCGGCCGATCTACCTGCACGGCGCACTCCTGCAACTCACCCGGCTTTACGAAAAGCTGGGCGTGAGGCTGGGCGACGTGCAGCCCATGGCCGGGCTGCCCAAGGCGGCGCTCAAGGGCGAGATCATCCTGTGCCCGCCCTCGGCGCTTGCCGATCGCTGGTCGAGGCGACTGCCGGACCCGATCACCGCCATGGCCTCGGGCTGGATGCGGCTGCGCCAGCGGGCACGGCAGAAGAACGTGGAGCTGCCGCTCATCCTCTCCGACCATGCGGACTGGGGCGAACTCACCGCCACCATCGAGGAGCTGGGCCCGGCGGAGGTGTGGGTGACCCACGGGCGGGAGGAAGCGCTGGTGCACTGGTGCCAGAGCAAGGGCATTCCGGCACGCGCCCTGCTGCTGCACGGCCGCGAGGACGAGGGGGAGGAGTGATGGAGCGCTTCGCCCACCTGCTCGACCGGCTGGTCTACACCCCGTCCCGCAACGGCAAGATCGCGCTGATCGCCGACTATCTGAAATCCGAACCGGACCCGGACCGGGGCTGGGGTTTGGCGGCGCTGACGGGGGATTTGAAAATTCCCGCCGTGAAGCCCGCGCTCATCCGCGCGCTGCTGCTGGAGCGCACCGACCCGGTGCTGTTCGACCTGTCTTACGATTACGTGGGCGATCTGGCCGAGACCTGCGCGCTGTTGTGGCCGACGCACACGCCGGGCAACGCGCCGCTTGGCCTCGCCGACACGGTGACGACGCTGCAACGCCTCAGCCGCGCCGAAGCGCCCGCCGAACTGGCGCGGCTGCTGGACCGGCTCGACTCTTCCGGCCGCTATGCGCTCATCAAGCTGGCGACCGGGGGAATGCGCGTGGGGCTGAGCGCCCGGCTCGCCAAGACCGGATTTGCCGAAGCCTTCGGGGTGGAACTGGAAACACTGGAGGAGCTGTGGCACGGCCTCGCCCCGCCCTACCCGGATTTGTTCGAATGGGCGGAGGGCAAGGCCCCGCTGCCCGAAGTCGGCGAAACCGCCGTGTTCCGCCCGTTCATGCTGGCAACGCCGCTGGAGGAAGGCGAGACGCTGGACCTGCGCGAATTTCTCGCCGAGTGGAAGTGGGACGGCATTCGCGTGCAGGCAGTCAGCATCGGCGGGACGAAACGGCTTTATTCCCGCACCGGGGATGATATCTCGGGCGCGTTCCCCGAGATCATCGAAAATCTCACAACCGAGGCAGCGCTCGATGGCGAGCTGCTGGTGCGCGGCAACGAGGGCGACCCCGCCTCGTTCAACGCCCTGCAGCAGCGGCTGAACCGCAAGACGGTGGATGCGAAACTGCTGCGCTCCCACCCCGCCTTCATCCGCCTTTACGACATTCTGGTGGACGGCAGCGAAGACCTGCGCCCCCTGCCCCTCGTCCAGCGGCGGGAGCGGCTGCTGGCGGTAGCGGAACGCCTGCCGGGGGAGTTTTTCGACACCTCCCCGCTCGTCGAGGCGAAAGACTGGGAAGCATTGGCTGAAGTCCGTGCCGCCGCGCGCGGGCACGACATCGAAGGGCTGATGCTGAAGCGGCGGGACAGCCCCTATACCGGCGGGCGGCAGAAGGGCCTGTGGTTCAAGTGGAAGCGCGACCCGCTGACGGCCGATTGCGTGCTGATGTATGCCCAGCGCGGCCACGGCAAGCGCTCCAGCTTCTATTCCGATTACACCTTCGGCGCGTGGGGGCAGGACGGGCAGCTGCTCCCCGTGGGCAAGGCCTATTTCGGCTTCACGGATGAGGAGCTGAAATGGCTGGACCGCTGGGTGCGCGGCCACACCCTCAAGCGCTTCGGCCCGGTGCGGGAGGTGGAAAAGGCGCTGGTGCTGGAGGTGGCGTTCGACAGCATTCATGTCTCGAACCGGCACAAGTCGGGCCTTGCCATGCGGTTTCCGCGCATATCCCGCATCCGCACCGACAAGCCCGCGCGCGAGGCTGACCACATCGAAACGCTGCGTTCCCTCGCGCGTTGACCCGAAGGCAGGGGCCAGTTCTTTGATCTGTTCGTTGCCGGAGTACCCCATGCTGCGCCTGCCCCGCCTTGCGCTCCAGTTTGTGCTCTGCCCGCTGTTCCTGCTGAGCGCCGGCCCACTGATGGCGCAACCGCAATGGGGGCGGCCAATGATGGTCGGACCGGGCGAGGTTTACACCTCACTTGCGGACGCCGCCCGTGCTGCCCAGCCCGGCGCAACGGTGCGGTTGACGCCGGGCATTTACCGGGAGTGCGCGGTGTGGACAGCCAGCAACCTCACCATTCAGGCCGAGCCCAACACGGCGCGGGTGGAAGGCGTGCTGTGCGAGGGGCGCGGGCAGTTTTTACTCCGCGGGGACAACATCACCATCGACGGCGTGGATTTTGCCGGCGCGCGAGGGCCTAACCCAGAGGCCGCCGCCATTCGCATCGAAGGGCGCAGCGCCACCATCCGCCGGGTCACGTTCCGCACGACCGGCCGGGGCGTGCTCGCCCTGCCGCGCCGGGGCAGCATCGTGCGGCTGGAGAACGCCTCCTTCATGGGCGGCGCACAGGTGGAAGCGCGCGACATCGAGCGGCTGAGCATCACCGCCAGCCAGTTCGTCGCGCCGCTGGGCGGCCCCGCCGTGCGCTCCGCCGCCGCCAACACGGACATCACCTTCTCATCGATCGCGGACGGCTCCGCCGCGTCCCGCCTGCTGGTGGAAATCGCGGGCGGCAATGCGGTGGTGCGCGGCAACAGCTTCCGCAAGACCATGGCCGCCCCCGGCGCGGCAACGGCCGCCATCATCATCGCGCCGCAGCGCGGGGCCCAGCCAGGGCAGCAGATCTTCATCGCCAACAACAGCATCAGCAACGACACCGCCATTGGGATCACCTTCGTGCGGAACCTGAGCAATATTCCGGCACAGGTGATGGGCAACGTGTTCAGCGGTGCTCCGGTGACGGAAGTGGAAGGCCCGGCCGCCCCCTTCGCCATTCCGCCACCAAGGCAGACGAACCCGCCGTAAAGGAATCGGCGGATCAGACTACCGGACCCCTTGTGTGGCAAATATGCCACATTACATGAAGCTTGAGCGTAGACCTTGAGGGGCAAAGCCCATGAATATCGAGAAGTTTACCGAGCGCGCACGCGGCTTTCTGCAATCGGCCCAGACCGTGGCGCTGCGGAACGACCACCAGCGGGTGCAGACCGAACACCTGCTAAAAGCCCTGCTGGAAGATGACCAGGGCATGGCGGCGGGGCTTATCCGCGCGGCGGGCGGGCGGCCGGAGCAGGTGACGCAAGCCGTCGATCTGGCGCTGGGGCGTATTCCCAAAGTGACCGGCGCGGGCGCGAACCAGATCGGCTGGGACGCCGAGACCGTGCGGATTCTCGATCAGGCCGAGCAGATTTCCACCAAGGCGGGCGACAGCTTCGTCACCGTCGAGCGGATGCTGCTGGCCATCGCGCTGGCGCAAGGCACGGCGGCCGCGAAAATTCTGGCTGACGCGGGTGTCACCGCGCAAAGCCTCAATCAGGCGATCAACGAAATGCGAAAAGGCAGAACAGCGGATACGGCTTCCGCCGAAGACCGCTATGATGCGTTGAAGAAATTCGCGCGCGATCTCACGCAGGCGGCGCGGGACGGCAAGCTGGACCCAGTGATTGGCCGGGACGAGGAAATCCGCCGCACCATTCAGGTGCTCTCCCGCCGCACCAAAAATAACCCGGTGCTGATCGGCGAGCCCGGCGTCGGCAAGACGGCGATCGTCGAGGGCCTCGCGCTGCGGATCGCCAAGGGCGACGTGCCCGATGGCCTCAAGGACCGTCGCATCATGGCGCTCGATATGGGTGCCCTGATCGCGGGTGCGAAATATCGCGGCGAGTTCGAGGAACGTTTGAAAGGCGTGCTGGAGGAAGTGCGCGCGGCCGAGGGCGAGGTGGTGCTGTTCATCGATGAGATGCACACCCTCGTCGGCGCAGGCAAAACCGAAGGCGCGATGGATGCCTCCAACCTCTTGAAACCGGCGCTGGCGCGCGGCGAGCTGCACTGCATCGGCGCGACCACGCTCGACGAATACCGCAAGCACGTGGAAAAGGATGCGGCGCTGGAGCGACGCTTCCAGCCGGTGTTCGTAGGCGAGCCGACGGTTGCCGACACCATTTCCATCCTGCGCGGCCTCAAGGAAAAATACGAGGTGCACCACGGCGTGCGGATTACGGACGGCGCGCTGGTGGCGGCGGCCACCCTTTCCAACCGTTACATCACCGACCGCTTCCTGCCGGACAAGGCCATCGACCTGATGGACGAAGCCGCCAGCCGCCTGCGGATGGAGGTGGAATCCAAGCCCGAGGAAATTGAAAATCTCGACCGGCGGGTGATCCAGCTGAAAATCGAGCGCGAGGCGCTCCGCAAGGAGACCGACCCCGCCTCGCAGGAGCGGCTGGCGAAAATCGAAACCGAACTGGCGGATCTCGAACGCCAGTCGGCTGAGCTGACCGCCCACTGGATGGCCGAGCGCGAGAAGATGCAGGGCGAGCGCCAGCTGAAAGAGAAGCTGGATGCCGCCCGCACCGAATTGGAGCAATCCCAGCGCACCGGCAATCTGCAACGCGCCGGCGAGTTGGCCTATGGCGTGATCCCCGAGCTGGAAAAACAGCTGGCCGCCGCCAAGGACGCGGAGAAGAGCCGCATGGTGCGCGAGAGCGTGACGGCGGAGGACATCGCCTCGGTTGTTTCCCGCTGGACCGGCATTCCGGTCGACAAGATGCTGGAAGGCGAGCGCGAGAAACTGCTGGCGATGGAAGAGGTGCTGGGCCGGCAGGTGATCGGTCAGCAGGAAGCCATCGCGGCCGTCTCCGCTGCCGTCCGCCGCGCCCGTGCAGGGCTTCAGGACCCGAACCGGCCGCTCGGCAGCTTCCTGTTTTTAGGTCCCACCGGCGTCGGCAAGACCGAACTGTGCAAGGCGCTCGCCACCTTCCTGTTCGACGATCCGCAGGCGATGGTCCGCATCGACATGAGCGAGTTCATGGAGAAGCATTCCGTCTCCCGGCTCATCGGCGCGCCTCCGGGCTACGTGGGCTATGAGGAAGGCGGCGTGCTGACGGAAGCCGTGCGGCGTCGGCCCTATCAGGTGGTGCTGTTCGACGAGGTGGAAAAGGCGCACGGGGACGTGTTCAATGTGCTGCTGCAGGTGCTCGACGACGGCCGCCTGACGGACGGCCAAGGCCGCACGGTCGATTTTACCAACACCATCATCGTGCTCACCTCCAACCTCGGCGCGCAGTTCATCGCCAACCTGCCGGAAGGCCGGGATACGGCGGACGTGCGGGACGAGGTAATGCAGGTGGTCCGCAGCCACTTCCGCCCGGAATTCCTCAACCGGCTGGACGAGATCATCCTCTTCCACCGGCTGGGCGAGGAGCATATGGGAGCAATCGTCGCGATCCAGGTGCAGCGAGTGCAGAAGCTGCTGGAAGACCGGAAGATCCGGCTGGAGCTGGAGCCTGGCGCAGCCGCCTGGCTGGGGCGCATGGGCTACGATCCGGTCTACGGCGCGCGGCCGCTGAAACGCGTCGTGCAAAAATATTTGCAGGACCCGTTGGCCGAGTTGATACTGCGCGGCCAGGTCAGGGATGGCCAGACTGTCGTAGTCACGGAAGGCGATGGACGGCTGATCCTGACCGTGGTGCCAGAAAGCTGATAAATCCGGGTTCAATGCACCTGTGCTGAGAGACGACTTCGATCGCCCGCCTTTGGCGCACGGTGCGTTGAACGCCCCGGCCACGGAGGGTCAGGCGCTTGGCGCGCCACTCGCCATCAGCGGCCATGTGCGCCTCACCCTGGCGCTCAATCAGCGGGCGACCCTGCATGGCCTCGCGCTGACGCTGGCCGCGCTGCTGACCATCTTTTTCCTGTGGGGTACGCTGCCCTATCGGCTGGAGCTTGTGTGGCTGGCGCTGCACAGTCTGCTGTGGGGGTTTATCCTTTTTGATTCCCGTCACCGCGGTCTAAAAATTCGAACCGATGCCCAGGCAAGCCAGTTTCTTGGCACCGTGCAGAAGTCGGCGGCCATCAACGGCCTGCTGTGGGGATTGACGGCTGCTTTCCTGCCCTGGCTGCCACTGGAACACGGCATCTTCCTGGTCGTGGTCAACGGCGCGGTCTGCGCGGGTGCGGCCGCTGTACTCACCCCGGCCCCGCGCGCCGCCCGCAGCTTCATCATCGCCATTGCCGCGCCGTTCATTCTTGTGTTCGCATGGCAAGGAGAAACCGAGTCCACTCTTCTCGCGCTGGCTGCCGCGCTGCTGGCCTGCGCCATGATTTTCACCAATCGCGCAGGCCATGCGCTCTTGCAGGAGGGCATCGAGGCGCAACTGGCGGCAGATCGCGCCGTCGCCGACCTGCGTGCGGCCCAACAGAACTGGCGCGAGCTTTCGGAAACGGCCGACGCCTTCGCCCTGTTCGATGCCGACCGGCGCCTGCTGCTATGGAACGACGCCTATGCGCGGGTGCTGGGCCTGGCGCCGCAAGCGCTGACGCCGCACATGCCGTGGGCGAATATCAAGGCAGCCTGCCTGCATGCTGACCTGCCGGAGATACAGGCACTTGCCTCGGACACGCCCCTGGAAGGCAGGGCCAGCCTCAGTCAGGAGCAACAGCAGGGCGACAAATGGTATCGCAGCACCCTCCAGCTGCTGGCCAACGGGCACGTGGCGGTCACGCACGTGGACATTTCCGCGCTCAAGCGGCGGGAGGCAGAACTGCTTGCTCTCCAGCAGGAACTGGAAGCCTCCCGCGATGGGGCCGAGGCCGCGAGCCAGGCCAAATCGCGCTTTCTCGCCAACATGAGCCATGAGCTGCGAACGCCGCTCAATGCGGTGATCGGCTTTTCTGATCTGCTGACGCAGGATCTGGAGGCGGGGCGATGCAACCCGGCAACGCACAGCCAATATGCCCGCACCGTGCTGGAAAGCGGGCAGCATCTGCTCGGCATTGTTGAGGACATGCTTGATCTGGCGCGCATCGAGGCCGGCAAGCTGCAGCTTCTGGAAACGCAGATCGACCTGGTGGCGCTGGTCCGCAGCGCCGCCATGATGGCGCGCGGGCGTGGCACCAGCAACGGCGCGACGCTGGAAGAACTCCTGCCCGAGATGCCTTTGCCGGTGCGGCTGGATGCGCGGCTGACGCGGCAGGCGCTCATCAACCTCATCGGCAATGCGCTGAAATTCTCGAAGCCGCAGGGGCGGGTGCAACTGCGTATGAGGGAAGACGCGGATGGCTCCATCCGCATTGATATCGTGGACGAGGGTATCGGCATTCCCCGGCATTTGATCGAGGAAGTGATGAAACCCTTCGCGCAAGTGGAGGACAGCGAGGCGCGTCGCTATGGCGGCGTGGGCCTCGGCCTGCCGCTGGCCAAGCAGTTCGTGGAACTGCAGGGTGGCCGGCTGGAACTGGAAAGCCGCATGGGCGAAGGCACGCGGGCGACCATTCACCTGCCCGCCGCGCGGCGGGTGATACTGCACTGAGCGCCTCACGATTGACACCCGCGCCGGCTTGCCAGCAAAACGGTACTCTACCTATAGTCGTGTCATGGCCACGCAACTCGCCCCGTCCCATGACGTACCGCTGACATCAAACGAGGCCCTATGCCTGCAGCGTGCCCTTCAGGCATTGCAAGGCGGCCATGCGGCACAAGCCTGCGACCTCTGCCGGCAGGTGCTCGCCACCAAGCCTTTCCAGCCGGATGCCCAGCACCTTCTGGGTTTGGCGCTAAAGGCCCTCGGCGACCGGGAGGGCGCGGTCACTGCCCTGCGGACCTCCCTGCAGGTACGCCCGCGCCAGCCGCAGTTGCTGAACAATCTCGGCAACCTTCTGGACAGCATGGGGCGCACCGACGAAGCCCTTGCCGCCTATCGGCAAGCACTCACGCTGGACAGCGGTTTCGTCGAGGCCTGGATCAACCTGGGGCTGACCGCCAACAGCGCCGGGCTGGCAACAGAGGCCATTGCCGCGCTGGAGCGGGCGCGCGATCTCAGCCCCAATTCCGCCAAGGCGTGGGCAGCGCTGGGTGGCGCTTATCGTCGCGCCGGCCGGCTGGAGGACGCCATTGCCGCTTATCGCAAGGCGACCCAGCTGGAGCCGCGCCAGGCCCGGACATGGGTGAACCTGGGAGTAGCGCTCAGGATGAACGGCGAGCCGGAGGACGCTCTGGCCTGCTTCGATGCGGCCGAGCGCGCCGGCTTTTCCGGGCCGGAGCTGACGGACGGGCGCGCCAGCGCTCTGCTGGATCTGGGCCGCACGCGGGATGGCATCGAATTTTACCGCCGCCTGACCAAAACTGCGCCAGACTATGCGATGGGCCATGTCACCCTCGCCAAGCTGATCTGGGAACAAAAGCTGGAGGAGGAGCCCACCGCCACCATCCGCAAGGCACTGGGAAGGGCCAGGGCGGATGTTGGGCTCTGGCGCGCCCTGTTCCAAATTCTCATGCCCCTGAAGCGCTGGGACGAGATGGTGACCGCAGCGACGGATGCCCGCCGCGTCCTCGGCGACCTGCCGTTCTTGAGCCATGCGGAAGCCATGGCCCGCAGCGAGCGCGGCGATGGCGCGGCGGCGACGGCGCTGTTCGAAACACTCATCGCGGCCCAGCCCAGCGATGCCATGGCCCGGTCAGATTTCGCCCGTCATCTGCTGCGCCAGCAAATGCCCGATGCCGCAGCGCGGCAGGCGGAGGAAGCTGCCCGGCTTGACCCGGACAGCCAGTTCGCCTTCGCCTATCTCGGCACCGCATGGCGGATGCTGGACGATCCGCGTGAACACTGGCTGCATGACTACGACCGGCTGGTGATGCCGCTGGCGGTGGAGCCGCCCGAGGGCGTGGACGATATTGCAACCTTTGCGCGGCAACTCGAAGCCGCGCTGCTGCCCTTGCACCGCAGCGCCCAGCATCCGCTCGACCAGACCCTGCGCGGCGGCACCCAAACGGCGGGCGCGCTGTTCGTCAGTAAGGACCCGGTGATCCAGTCGGCCAGACGGCAGATCGAGAAGGCGATTGCGGATTATGTTCGCCGACTGCCAGACGATGAGACCCATCCGCTGCTGCGACGCAAGGCGGAGCGGGTACGTTTCAGCGGCTCATGGTCGGTGCGGTTGCGGGGCAATGGCAGCCACCATATCAACCACATGCACTCGGAAGGCTGGATCAGCTCCGCCTTCTACGTGCAGTTGCCCGCCTGCGTTCACGCCAATGGTGGCAACGACATGGCCGGCTGGATCCAGTTCGGTGCGCCACCGGTAGAGCTGGGGCTCGATCTGCCGCCGCGCCGGGTGATCCGCCCGGAGGTGGGACGCCTGGTATTGTTCCCCTCCTATACCTGGCACGGCACGATACCGTTCGAGGATGACGACACGCGCACGACCATCGCCTTTGATGCCGTGCCCGCGGCCTGACGCGGCTCTTCCTACCCAATCCTGATCTTAAGCCTGCCCCTGAGGCGGACACGCCTACGGTTGTCTGAAAAACAGCGCGAGGCGTTGTGGTTCGAGCATCCGGCAAAAGAAAAGCGGCGGGGATTTCTCCCCGCCGCTTCCTGTAGTTCCCAGCGTATTTGCCAGTTCTTAGAACTTGGCCGTGGCGCTGAAGAAGTACTGGCGACCAAACACGTCGTAGGTCGACGGGTAGGTGTTGCCCTGCTGCTGGTTGTCGCCAAACAGCGGCGGCTTCTTGTTGAAGAGGTTGTTGATACCCAGGCCGAGGTCCAGGTTCTCGTTGACCTCGTAGGCGAACGACAGGTTGAAGATGTCGTACGAGCCGACCTTCTCCTTCCAGAACAGCGAACCGTCGTCGTCGTCCTTGGCGCTGCCCAGGTGAGCCCACAGCAGCGACGTGGTGAACGGACCGGTCGAGTAGTTGACGCGGCCCGACCAGCGCCACTTGGACAGCGGGTCGCCGCAGCTGGTGCCGAACTTGCCGGCGCAGTCGCTGACCAGACCCGAAGCGGTGGCGATCGGGTTCAGCTTCCACTCGATCAGGCGGGTGCCCGACAGGCGGAAGTCGAGGCGGCCGTCGTTGTCGATGCCGAACGGCACGTTGACCCAGTAGCGAGCCTCGAAGTCGACGCCCGAGGTCTTCATCTTGCCGAGGTTGGCGTTGATGCTGACCACGTCCTCAAGCGACAGGTCGTTCGGGTTACGCGGCGCCAGGGCGCAGAACGAGCTGTCATAGGGCACGAAGTTGCTGGCTGCGTCGCCATAGCAGGCCGCAACGATATTGGCCGTGCCCGGACCCGAGCCGCCGATGTAGTCGTTGATGGTGATGTTGTAGTAGTCGACCGTCAGCGTGAAGCGCGGCAGGAAGCGCGGCTGGATCACGGCACCAACGGTGTAGGTATCCGCCTTTTCTTCCTGCAGGTTTTCGTTACCGCCGAACAGCGACTGGATCTGCGCGTCACCGCCCGCAAACTCGGTGCCGATCAGGTTGGCCGGCACGCCCTGCGCGCGGCAGGTAGCGTTCAGGTTGGCGTTGGTCAGAGCCGCCTGCTGTTCGCAGGGGTCGAGCGCGGCCGGGAAGCCGACCGAGTTGCCCAGGAACAGCTGGGAGATGGTCGGGGCGCGAACGGCGCGCTGGTACTGACCGCGGAAGCTGACGTCCTCAATCGGAGCCCACATCAGGCCCGCCGAGTACGACCAGGCCGAGCCCACCGCGTTCGAGTAGTCGGCGTAACGCAGAGCGCCGTTGAACTCGAGGTTGTGAGCGAACGGCATGTCAGCCAGCAGCGGCACCGCGACTTCGCCGAACAGCTCCTTCACGCTGTAGCGGCCCTTGGTCGGCTGGCCGGCGTTGAAGCCGACGATGTCGCCCGAGGACAGGTAGAAGTCCGGACGGAAAGAGCCGGATTCCGAATGCCACTCGGCACCGAACGCCACGCCAACCGGACCCGCGCCCAGGTCGAACAGTTCGCCGTTGGAAACGGAGAAGCTGGCCACCTGCGAGGTGATGGTGTTGATGTTGGTGGTCGGAACCGTGACGTAGTTCACCGCTTCAGCCGAGGCCGTGCCTTCGCCGAAGATGTTCAGCGGCACGCAGCCGGCAGCCCGGGCTTCGGCGCTGCGGCAGCGCGCGGTGCCGTCCGCCAGGACCTCCACGTCCAGAGCGTTCTGGAAGCGGCTGACCGAGACGTTGCCTTCCTGGGTCTGGGTGTTGCGGTTGTGGGCGTAGGAGTAGTAGCCCTCGTACGTCCAGTTGCCCGCGATCTCGCCGCGCAGACCAGTGACCATCCGGTAGGCCGAACGATCATCCAGCTGGAAGCGCGGACCAGCTTCGGAGAAGCGGCGGTTAAGGGAAGCGTTGACGTAGCCGTCACCGCGAGTTGCAGCCGCATCGCCCAGGATGTTGCCGTCAGCGTCGGTGATCGCATTGCCCTCGGCGTCGCGACGGATGGTCAGCTCGCTGGCGTCGATCGCCGCAAAGCGGGCGCGCTCGGCCGCCGACAGGAACGGATTGTCCACGCCAACATTGAAGTTGCCGGTAACCGGCGTCGGCGCCAGCTGGCTGTTCACGCGGCTGTTGACGAACTGAGCTTCCGCGAACACCTCGAAGTGCTCGTTGATCTCGTAGTTGCCCATCGCGCCGATGAACCAGCGCTCCTGCGGCGTTTGCAGGTAGTTGTCCGGCGCGTAGTTGTAGGCGTCAGCCACCGGATCATAGACAGCCGAGTCACCGCCGCTGGTGTACCGACGGTTGCCGGTCGCGGAGACGATGTTGCTGGTCGGATCCATGTTCTCGCCGAAGTTGCCGATGGCATAGCGAGTGCTGGGGATGGCGCTGGAACCGCCGAGATAGGTGGTGCCGTCGCCGTTGTCGGAGATGGTGTTGCGCGTGAACGAGCGCGCGCTCTGCAGCAGCGGCTTGCGCTTGGTGTAGCTCATGTAGGCGGTGACGTTGCCCTTGCCGTCGGCAAAGTTGCCGCCGATCAGGCCATCGACCGTGTAGGTGTCGCCGTCGCCCTTTTCGTTCAGGCGATAGTTGCCCGATACCTGAACGCCTTCGAAGTCCTGCTTGAGCACGAAGTTGACGACGCCCGCGACCGCGTCCGAACCGTAAACGGCCGAGCGACCGCCGGTCACCACGTCGACGCGCTCGATCAGGCCCGCCGGGATGGTGTTGAGGTCGACGATCTGCTGTTCGTCATAAGCAACGTAGCGGCGGCCGTTGACCAGCACCAGGGTGCGGCTCGCGCCCAGCGCGCGCAGGTCGACGGTGGCCACGCCTTCGCCCGGGTTGTTCGACGCTGCGGACAGCGACGGGACAACCTGCGGCAGGTCGTACAGCACTTCTTCAACGTTCACCGTGCCGGAGAGCTTGAATTCCTCCGCGCCGATGACCGCAACCGGGCTCGAAGCCTGGAGCTCCGGACGCGCAATGCGCGAACCGGTGACGACGATGGCGTCCATGGAGGTAGTCTGTTCCTGCGCGACGGCCGGAACAGCCGAGGCCACGATCGCAGTTGCGACACCGGCCTTCAGAACTGCCCTGAGAACGGACGAGTTAGATTGACTCACAACCGAGTTCCTCTCGTAATTTTACCCTGCTTACGCGACACTCGCCTACATGCACGGACAGCCCCCGCGCCCCGTTGCCATGCGAACGGGGCATCGCCGTTTGTCCGAACATCCTGGAAAGGACCGCTCGCCTTATCGGCTTACCTGCACTCAAACGGAGCGACGGGACGGTGTAAAGCAGCGGCCGGTTGCGCCCTATGGCAACGCTTCTCCGCTGTTGCCCTTTTGACACATAATGGCAAGTTTGTGACACCTGATATTTAATTATTAAAATTTAATTGCGGGTATTCCAGCGATATCTATACAACCATTACGTGTATGTTGCACTTTTGCAAAACAAAGGTCCCCGCTCGTTGCAGAGTCTGCGGCCTGCGTGAAATGTTAACGCCTCGGAAGACAGCGTTCGCGCAATGAAACGAATTTGGCCATTAAGGCCATAAGTCTGTCGGCCTCCGTGGGGACAGGCGCCAGCCGATCGCCATTTTCCCGATACCGACAAAGGCGGCACACGACCGCCCTGTACGCTGGGATCCCCCTCTCCGGCTCAGACAATCAGTCGCGCAGAAAGCCGGAGCACCATGTCGACAGGCAAAAAGAAAAGCGGCGGGGATTTCTCCCCGCCGCTTCCTGTAGTTTCCAGCGTATTTGCCAGTTCTTAGAACTTGGCCGTGGCGCTGAAGAAGTACTGGCGACCGAACGGATCGTAGGTCGACGGATAGGTGTTGGCCTGCTGCTGGTTGTCGCCAAACAGCGGCGGCTTCTTGTTGAAGAGGTTGTTGACACCCAGGCCGAGGTCCAGGTTCTCGTTGACCTCGTAGGCGAACGACAGGTTGAAGATGTCGTACGAGCCAACCTTCTCCTTCCAGTACAGCGAACCGTCGTCGTCGTCTTTGGCACCACCCAGGTGGTACCACAGCAGCGACGTGGTGAACGGACCGGTCGAGTAGTTGACGCGGCCCGACCAGCGCCACTTGGACAGCGGGTCGCCGCAGCTGGTGCCGAACCTGCCGGCGCAGTCGCTGACCAGACCCGAAGCGGTGGCGATCGGGTTCAGCTTCCACTCGATCAGGCGGGTGCCCGACAGGCGGAAGTCGAGGCGGCCGTCGTTGTCGATACCGAACGGCACGTTGACCCAGTAGCGAGCCTCGAAGTCGACGCCCGAGGTCTTCATCTTGCCGAGGTTGGCGTTGATGCTGACCACGTCCTCGAGCGACAGGTCGTTCGGGTTACGCGGCGCCAGGGCGCAGAACGAGCTGTCATAGGGCACGAAGTCGCTGGCTGCGTCGCCATAGCAGGCCGCGATGATGTTCACCGTGCCGGGGCCCGAGCCGCCGATGTAGTCGTTGATGGTGATGTTGTAGTAGTCGACCGTCAGCGTAAAGCGCGGCAGGAAGCGCGGCTGGATCACGGCACCAACGGTGTAGGTATCCGCCTTTTTCTTCCTGCAGATCCGGGTTGCCGCCGAACAACGACTGGATCTGCGAGTCACCACCCGCGAACTCGGTGCCGATCAGGCTGGCCGGCACGCCCTGCGCGCGGCAGGTGGCGTTCAGGTTGGCGTTGGTTTGAGCCACCGGCTGTTCACAGGGATCAAGCGCGCCCGGGAAGCCGACCGAGTTGCCCAGGAACAGCTGGGAGATGGTCGGGGCGCGAACGGCGCGCTGGTACTGACCACGGAAGCTGATGTCCTCAACCGGAGCCCACATCAGGCCCGCCGAGTACGACCAGGCCGAGCCCACCGCGTTCGAGTAGTCGGAATAGCGCAGAGCGCCGTTGAACTCGAGGTTGTGAGCGAACGGCACGTCAGCCAGCAGCGGCACCACGACTTCGCCGAACAGTTCCTTCACGCTGTAGCGGCCCTTGGTCGGCTGGCCGGCGTTGAAGCCGACGATGTCGCCCGAGGACAGGTAGAAGTCCGGACGGAACGCGCCGGATTCCGAATGCCACTCGGCGCCGAGCGCCACGCCAACCGGACCCGCACCCAGGTCGAACAGTTCGCCGTTGGAAACGGAGAAGCTGGCCACCTGCGAGGTGATGGTATTGATGTTGGTGGTCGGAACCGTGACGTAGTTTGCGGCTTCGGCCGAGGCCACGCCTTCGCCGAAGATGTTCAGCGGCACGCAGCCGGCAGCCCGGGCTTCAGCGCTGCGGCAGCGCATGGTGCCGTCCGCCAGGACCTCCACGTCCAGAGCGCTCTGGAAGCGGCTGACCGAGACGTTGCCTTCCTGGGTCTGGGTGTTGCGGTTGTGGGCGTAGGAGTAGTAGCCCTCGTACGTCCAGTTGCCCGCGATCTCGCCGCGCAGGCCGGTCAGCATCCGGTAGGCCGAGCGGTCGTCCGTCTGGAAGCGCGGGCCGGCTTCGGCGAACCGGCGACCGATAGCAGCAGTGATGTAACCATCACCGCGGGTCGCGGCCGGATCGCCCAGGATGTTGCCGTCAGCGTCGGTGATGGCGTTGCCCTCGGCGTCGCGGCGGATGGTCAGCTCGCTCGCGTCAATGGCCGCGAAGCGGGCGCGTTCAGCCGCGGACACGAACGGATTGTCCACGCCGATGCGGAAGTTTCCGGTGACAGGGGTGGCGGCCAGCTGGCTGTTCACGCGGCTGTTGACGAACTGAGCTTCCGCGAACACCTCGAAGTGCTCGTTGATCTCGTAGTTGCCCATCGTGCCGATGAACCAGCGCTCCTGCGGCGTTTGCAGGTAGTTGTCCGGCGCGTAATTGTAGGCATCGGTTTCGGCGTTGTAGACGACCGAGTCACCACCCTCCGCATACCGGCGGTTGCCGGTCGAGGTGACGATGCTGCTGGTCGGATCCATGTCCTCGCCGAAGTTGCCGACGGCGTAGCGGGTGCCGAGAATCGAGCTGGAACCGCCGAGATAGGTGGTGCCGTCGCCGTTGTCGGCGATGGTGTCGCGCGAGAACGAGCGCGCGCTCTGCAGCAGCGGCTTGCGCTTGGTGTAGCTCATGTAGGCGGTGACGTTGCCCTTGCCGTCGGCAAAGTTGCCGCCGATCAGGCCATCGACCGTGTAGGTGTCACCGTCGCCCTTTTCGTTCAGGCGATAGTTGCCCGATACCTGAACGCCTTCGAAGTCTTCCTTGAGCACGAAGTTGACGACGCCCGCGACCGCGTCCGAACCGTAAACGGCCGAACGGCCGCCGGTCACCACGTCGACGCGCTCGATCAAGCCCGCCGGGATGGTGTTGAGGTCGACGATCTGCTGCTCGTCATAAGCAACGTAGCGGCGGCCGTTGACCAGCACCAGGGTGCGGACTGCCCCCAGCGCGCGCAGGTCGACGGTGGCCACGCCTTCGCCCGGGTTGTTCGACGCTGCGGACAGCGACGGGACAACCTGCGGCAGGTCGTACAGCACTTCTTCAACGTTCACCGTGCCGGAGAGCTTGAATTCCTCCGCGCCGATGACCGCAACCGGGCTCGAAGCCTGGAGCTCCGGACGCGCAATGCGCGAACCGGTGACGACGATGGTCTCCATCGACGCAGTGCCGGCTTGCTCCTGCGCCACCGCGGGCGCGGCCGCAGCCATGAGCGCCGTCGCGACACCTGCCTTCAGAAGTGCCCTGTGAAGCACCAAATTGGTTGAACTCACCTGATTACTCCTCCCGTTAGGTTAACCCTGAGAATAGTCCGCAGCGAATGCAGGAACCCCCAATTCCCGGATCACGTGTGTGTCTGATATGCGTGACTTTTCCATTCACCGCTGTAATGCGCCATTTCGGCCTGCGCTCAATCAAGCCGATACGGGGAATTGAGTAAAGTGCCACACAACCATTTGGAGAATAGGGGCAGCGGGGGTGTGGCTATTTTGGCACGCAGTTGTTATGTTATTCCCACAGTCTTCCAGATTCTCGGAATAAAATTACTCGCCATGCGCGACGAAGCCGTGGCCCGGCCCGGCGAAACTCTCGATATGATTGTATATGGGAGTATCGCGCCGCATGGGAGAAGGCCTGTGGCGTCCACCGGAAGGCGCGGAAAAGGCGGGATTAGCCGAGCTCCTGCGCCGGCTTAAGCCACGGCATCAAGGCCGCGGCTTACACGGGAATCGGCAAACGGACAGGCCCCGGCCAGGATCACCTGGCTGGGGCCTGTCAGACCGTTGCCCTCATGGCTCCTGGATTAGAACCGCATGCCCTAGAACCGCACGGTGGCGCTCAGGAAATAGTCTCGCCCCAACACGTCGAAGAGACCAGGAAAGGTGTTGGACTGCTCCTGCGCGTCGCCGGTGAGAGGCGGCTTGTTATTGAACAGGTTGTTGATGCCGAAGGAGAGCTGGACATCCTCGTTCACATTATAGAGCGCAGTCAGATCGAAGTAGTGCTGGTCGCCCAGCGCCGCCTTGGCCAGCTGCGACGGCGGTGTGTCCGCGTTCTTGATCCGATCGTCCTTCAGCTTGTCGATCCAGCGATAGCGAACGCTGAGTTGCAGCGGCCCCGTATCCCAGGTGACGCGCGTGGTGTAGCGGAACTCGGGGATGGGATCGTCGCAGGTCGCGCCAAACTGGCCGACGCAGTCGACCTTGTCCGGCAACTCCACGACCGGGGTGTAGGTCCACTTGTCCACCCAGGTTCCGAGGAAGAAGAAGGTCAGCCGGCTTTCGTTGGTATCGAACAGGCCGAAGTCCAGATCCAGGCTGTAATCCACCTGGAAATCAATGCCGGAGGTGGTGAGCGAGGCCACGTTGGCGTTGTTGACCTGCACGATGTTGATGTCGCCGCCCGGATTGCGCTGGATGGCCTGGCAGTAGGGGTCGTTGATGTCCTGCACCACGTTGTAGCACAGGTCGAGCACGTTGCTGAGACCACCGCCAAGCTCGGTAATGTAGTTCTTCACCTTGATGTGATAGTAGTCGACCGTGAGGTTGAGGCCCGGCGCGAAATCCGGCCGGAGGACCGCACCCAAGGTGTAGGTATCGGACTTCTCCTCCTCCAGTTCCGGATTGCCGCCGAATGAGCCCTCGATTTGCGCGTCGGGCTGTACGCCGGTGGTGAATACCGCCCCTGCCGGCACGCCGGTCGCGATGCAAAGGGCGCGCACCGCCGCCGTTTGGGTTTCAGGCGAGCGGTCGGAGCACGGATCGATTGCCGGAGGGAAGCCCTGTTCCTGCCCGCCGAACAGCTCCTCGACGTTGGGCGCGCGAATGGCGCGCTGGTACTGACCGCGCAGGGTCACATCAGGAATGGGCGCCCACTCTCCCCCTGCCGCCCAGGTGAAGACGCTGCCCACCGCATCGAGCGAATAGTCGGAATAACGGGCGGCGCCGGTCAATTCCAGGCGGTGGGCAAAGGGAACATCCGCCAAGAGCGGCGCGCGGATTTCGCCGAACAACTCCTTCACCGAATACCGGCCCGATGTCGCCTGCCCGGCGTTGAAGCCGATCACGTCGCCCGAGGCCAGTGAGAAGTCGGGGATGAACTCACTGCTCACCGAGCGCCATTCCGCTCCGAGCGCCAGGCCGACCGGCCCGGCCCCCAGGTCGAACAAATTACCGGTGACGCTGCCGCTGGCGACCTGCAACTGAGAGATTTCACTGTTGGCGGCGGTGATGGCCACATACTGGGCCGCCTCATCCGACAACGCCCCCTCGCCGAACACATTGGCCGGAACGCATCCCTGGTCCCGCGCCGTGGCGTCGGCGCAGCGCAGCGCGCCGGTGTCCGGATCGATTTCCGTGCGAAGGGCGGCCCGCAGGCGGCTGTTGGAGATGTTGCCGTTCTGGATCTGGCTGTTGCGCGTACGGGCAAAGAGGTAATAGGCGTCGTAGGTCCACCCCTCCACCACATCGCCCGTGAAGCCGCCAACAAAGCGCCATGCATTGCGCTCATCAATATTTTCGCGCGCGCCCACCTCGTTCATGCGCCGGAAAAGGGTGGCATCGGCAAAACCGTCGCCCGCGTCCGCGCCGGTTTCGAGCGCATCCGCCGCCGCGAAAGCCGCGCGCGCCGCCGGGGACAGGAAGGGGCTATCCACATCGATGGCGACCGGTTCCCCGTAGGGTGTCGGCGCAAGTTCGCCGACCACTCGGTTGTTGGTAAAGGTCGCCTCCACATAGAGGCGAATATTGTCCGTGATGTCGTAGTGCCCCTGGCTTCCGATCAGCCAGCGCTCCTGCGGCACCTGCAGGAAGTTGGACGGGGCGTAGTTGTACTGGTCGTTCGGAAAGATGAAGGGCCGAAAGGTGCCGCCCGGCTGGAACAGCGCGCCGAAATCGCCCGGAAAGGCGGCGGGCCGGGTTGCTTCGGAAATCGTGATGCGCCCGGCAGGCACGACCGAACTGCCCCCTGCACCAGAACAGGATTGCCCGCCGCATCCACATCATCCACCAGCGCGAAGCGGGAGAAGCGCCGGGCGCTCTGATAAATGGATTTGCGCTTGTAGTAGTTGACGTAGGCGAGAATGTTGCCGCGATCGTCGGCGAAATTGGTGCCTATGGTGGCATTGACGTCAATGCGCTCGCCATCGCCCTTTTCGGTGATGCGATAGGTGCTGCCGATTTCCACGCCCTCGAAATCCTGCCGCAGCACGAAGTTGACGACACCCGCGATCGCATCAGACCCATAGACGGCCGACGCGCCGCCCGTCACCACATCCACGCGATCCACGAGGAAGGTGGGCACGTTGTTGATGTCCACAATCTGCGAGGTGTCATAAAAAATGTAGCGACGCCCGTTGACCAGCACGAGGGTGCGCTCCTCTTCCAGGCCGCGCAGGTCAATCGTCGCGATGCCGCCGCCCGGATTGTTGGAAAAGGCCGTTTGCCCGGGAATGACCTGCGGCAGGACATTGAGCACGGATTCAACGTTGGTCGCACCCGCAAGCGCGAACTCCTTCTGCCCCACAACGGACAGCGGGCTCGAACTGCTCAGGTCGGGGCGGGCAATGCGCGACCCGGTGACGATGATGGTTTCCGTCTCTGGAGTGTCCTGCTGCGCCAACGCCACGGGGGACGAAAGGACTGCAGCACCCAGGACAACCGTGGCAACGCCGGTTTTCAACACCGCTCTCTGCCGTGCGGGGGATGCTCTTCTCATGACTGGATATCTCCTTAGCCGGACAGAATCCGCCCCAGGGATTTTCCGGGCGCGCGCCAGCGCGCCGGAAATCCCGCATGGGCCGTCGAACCGAAACAACGGGAAAGGAAGACTCAACAGACGATAGACAGACGTGCCGGCAGTCGATGGACAGGTCGCCGCGCAAGACATGCAACCAGTGTTGCAAGCATGGTGGGCCGTCCATGTGGTCCAGTAACGGACAGGACGAATGGCAGGTTTCACATCGCTCGCTTAAGCGCTGCGAACCGTCTCATTTCCGGAAATGGCTGTATCAATTTTGATACAGAAATGAGCCTAAGAGGCGCGGAAAACTGTGGATTTTTGAGAAATTAGAAGGACCAATTTCGGCAGGATTTAAATCTATTATTTCATTTTTTAGGATTAACACAGGGGAGGCGCAGGAGGGCCAAGGCCCTCCTGCAATAAAGACAACTCTCTCGTTAGTGCTGGGCCGCAGCGATAGCGGCGCTGGCCCCCGGCAACGGCGGCAGACCCGGAAGGGTGGTCGGGTCCACATGGATATTGCCCCAGCGCAGGCCCCAGTGCAGGTGCGGGCCCGTTGCGCGGCCGGTGGAGCCAATCGCGCCGATTTGTTGGCCCTGCATCAGCACATCGCCTGGCTTCACGTCGATGCGGCTGAGATGCAGCATGGACGAATAAAGATTGAAGCCGTGGTCGATAATGATGAGCCCGCCTTCCAGCGAGAACCCGGACCGCGCGACGCGAACGATGCCGGAAGCCGGAGCAACCATGGGCGTGCCGGTCTTGTTGGCGATATCGACGCCATAGTGGGGCGAGCCGGGCACGCCGTTGCGAATGCGCTGGGAGCCATAGATGCCGGAAATGCGCCCGCTGGCCGGCCAGATGAACGGCTGCGTCCAAAAGAGGTCGAGCGAGGGGGTGGCGCGGGCGGCGGTGATTTCCGCCACCTCGGCCTTGCGCTGTTCCAGCATCTCGGGCGGCATGTTGACCGTCTTGGGCGGCAGGCCATTCACGCGCTGGATGTTGAATTCGCGCGGCGTGACGGCAAGGACATGCTCCACCGTCGAACCGTCGGCAAGGGTAGCGGTCAGCGTCACTTCCTTGCCCGTGTCGCGGTGCAGGCCGATGACGAAACGGCCGTCAGCCGTCAGCGGCAAATCCTGCCCGTCATAGACCAGCCGCACCGTGCCCTGCGGCGCATGACCGATGACGACTGCGCCCTGCATGATCGGGCTCTCGATACGGAACTCTGCCTCGGGCACAACCTTGGCGGGTTCAACCTGTTCCGGCTGCGCCTCGTCCGCCCGGACTTCATCAGCCCGGACATCGCCGCTGAACGCCATCGCCGTCCCCGCCAGGATCGCCAATGCCCCAAGGCGCCGGGACCAACCGGCCCCGGTTTTCAACACACCACGCACCGCCTTTTACTCCTGCCTTATCGTTCAGACCCCCGCCTGGGTCAGCCCGCCTGAACCTTGATACCGGTCAGCCGGCTTTCTTCTGTAATTCCGCGAAACGGCGGGTGGCGATTTCTGCGCTGGCGTAAGCTTCCTGCGTCTCCGCATTCCAATAGCGCAGTTCATGCAGCGGAATTTTCACGCCCGTCACCGCGCAGACCACATGGTCGCCGGGGCTGAGCAGGCGGAACGTGCCGGGGAGATACTGCACGCGCGCGGGGCGCTGAGCGTTGGAATTGAGCATGGATACCACTTCACCTTGCCTTTGGGGACATTGACCATAGTGCCGGACCCGCCTCGCAAGCCCGAGGGCGCGCCGGGCAGAAATGCTCCGTCAGAACAGGCTGCCTTGCCGCCTGTCCTTGGCCGGTTCCGGCATCGCAGGCTTGGCCTTGCTTGCCTTCGTCTTGGGCTGAACCGGAACCACGCTTTCTTCCGCCAGCGCCTGTGGTTCGCCATCGACCACGGCGTCCACAGTCCCATCCCGCAGCTCGAGGGTCAAGGCCCCGGCCCCCTTCGCTGCCTCGGCCGTCGTCAGAACGCGCCCATCGCGCGACCGAACGACAGCATAGCCGCGTTGCACGGTGGCATAGGGGCTGAGCGTCTCCAGCATCCGCACCGCCTCGCTGAGCCGTCGCTGCTCGTCGCGGAGGCGCAGCGAAGTGGTACGGACCAGCCCCTCGCCCGCCCGCTCCACCCGCTCGGCGCTGCGGCGCAGCTCCTGCGTCAGCAGGCGCGGGGCGAGCCGGTCGCCCAGCCGCTCGTAGCGGTTGCGCCAGGCAACGAGGCCGTGGTTGAGCGACTTCGGGAGTCGCTCCGAAAGCTCATCGAACCGCTGCTCGGCAAGCTGAAGCAAGTGACGCGGGTGCGGCAGGCCGCGCCCCAGTCCCTTCACGGTCTCGGCGCGGCGCTCCATGCCTTTGAACAGCGCCCGCTCCAGCCGCAGGCCGAACTGGCCGATGGTGTAATCCAGGTCCGCCTTCACCGGCACGGCCATCTCGGCCGCCGCCGTCGGGGTGGGCGCGCGCCGGTCGGAGGCGTAGTCAACCAGCGTCGTGTCCGTCTCGTGCCCCACGGCGGAGATGACCGGAATATCGCTCTCCGCCACCGCGCGGATGACGGCTTCCTCGTTAAAGGCCCACAGGTCCTCGATGGAGCCGCCGCCGCGCGCCACGATCAGCACGTCCGGCCGCGGGATCGGCCCGCCCTTCGCCAAGCTGTTGAAGCCGCGCACGGCATTGGCCACCTGCTCGGCCGCGCCCTCGCCCTGCACCAGCACCGGCCACAGCAGCACATGACGCGGGAAGCGGTCGGCCAGCCGATGGAGAATGTCGCGGATCACAGCGCCGGTGGGCGAGGTCACCACGCCGATCACCTCCGGCAGGTAGGGAATGGGCCGCTTACGCCTGGGGTCAAACAGTCCCTCGGCGGCGAGCTTCCTCTTGCGTTCCTCCAGCAGCGCCATGAGCGCGCCGACGCCCGCCGGTTCCATCCGCTCGATGACCATCTGGTACTTGGAGCGGCCGGGATAGGTGGTGAGCTTGCCGGTGGCGATCACCTCCAGCCCGTCTTCGGGGCGGAAGCGCAAGCCATTCACCATGCCGCGCCACATCACGCCGTCGAGCACGGCGCTTTCGTCCTTGAGGCACAGGTAAGCATGGCCCGAACCGGCCTGCTTCCAGCCGGAAATCTCGCCGCGCACGCGCACAAGGCCGAAGCGATCCTCCACCGTGCGCTTGACGGCGTGGGCGATCTCGCTGACCGAGTATTCGGGAAGATTGGGCGTTTCTGTCGTCACCGGCGTTGTTCCTCGGCCCATGTCTAGCTACAAGCCGCCCAACCTCCAAGCCTAATGAAGAGGGCGACATGAACGTATTGGTCATTGGCAGCGGCGGGCGCGAACACGCCCTGTGCTGGAAACTGGCAGCTTCCGAGACGCTTGGCACTCTTTATTGCGCCCCCGGAAACGCCGGCATCGCGGCGGTTGCGGCGTGCGTGGCGCTCGACGTGAAGGATCACGCGGCCGTCATCCGCTTCGTGCGGGAGAAGGACATTGGCCTCGTGGTCGTCGGCCCCGAGCAGCCGCTGGTCGATGGCCTTGCCGACGCGCTGAAGGCCGAGAACATCCTGTGCTTCGGCCCCTCGCAATATGCCGCCCAGTTGGAAGGCTCCAAGGGTTTCACCAAGGACCTGTGCAAGCGCCACAACATCCCGACCGCCGCCTACGAGCGCTTCAGCGATCCGCAAGCCGCCAAGGCATACATTCGCCAGCAGGGCGCGCCGATCGTCGTCAAGGCAGACGGGCTTGCCGCTGGCAAGGGCGTGGTCGTCGCCATGACGCTCGATGAAGCGATTGAGGCCATCGACATGATCTTCGGCGGCCAGTTCGGCTCTGCGGGCGCGGAAGTGGTGGTCGAGGAATTCCTTGAGGGCGAGGAGGCCAGCTTCTTCGTGCTGACCGACGGCAAGACCGCCGTGCCGCTGGCGACCGCGCAGGACCACAAGCGCGTGGGCGATGGCGACGTTGGCCCCAACACCGGCGGCATGGGCGCCTACTCCCCAGCCCCGGTGATGACCGACGCGCTGGTGGCCCAGACCCTCGCCGAGATCGTTGAGCCGACCATCAAGGCATTGGCGGGCGAAGGCCATCCTTACGTCGGCGTGCTCTATGCGGGCCTGATGATCACGAAGGACGGCCCTAAGCTCATCGAATACAACTGCCGCTTCGGCGACCCCGAATGCCAGGTGCTGATGATGCGGATGCAGAGCGACCTGCTGCCAGTCCTCGTGGCGGCGGCCAAGGGCGAGCTTCAGCCGAACAGCGTCCAGTGGAAGGACGAGGTGGCGCTGACCGTGGTGATGGCGGCCGAGGGCTACCCTGGCGAGCCACGCAAGGGCACCGTTATCGGCGGGCTGGAAGACGCGGGCTCCGTTGGGGGGTCGTGGTGTTCCATGCTGGCACAAAGGCGCAGGACGGCCGCATAGTGGCCAACGGCGGCCGCGTGCTCAACGTGACCGCCCTGGGGAAAACCGTCGCCGAGGCGCAGAGCCGCGCCTACGCCGCGATCGACAAGCTGGACTGGCCGGAGGGCTTCTGCCGCCGGGATATCGGCTGGCGCGCGATCGAGCGGGAGGCTCAGGAGGCCTGAGCCCCGGCGCGTTTGCTGCGGGGGGACCATGGCCGACAACCGGCAGGAAATGAACACCGGCACCACCGAAGTGCGGGAGCAGCACCGCTTCGATGAAGCCCGGCTCGATGCCTACATGCGGGAGCATGTGGCGGGCTACAGTGGTCCCCTCACCGTCCGCCAGTTCAAGGGCGGGCAGTCCAACCCCACCTATCTGCTGATCACACCCCGGCAGCGCTATGTGCTGCGGCGCAAGCCGCCGGGGCAGTTGCTCGCCTCTGCCCATGCGGTCGACCGGGAATACCGGGTGATCTCGGCCCTCTTCGCCACCGGCTTTCCGGTCGCAAAGCCCTACGCACTCTGCACGGATGAGAGCGTCATCGGCACATGGTTCTACATCATGGACATGGTGGAGGGCCGGGTGTTCTGGGACCCCGCCTTCCCCGAGGTTCCGGCGGAAGATCGTCCCCGTTACTTCGACGCCATGAACGAGACCATCGCCCACCTGCATAGGGTGGATTACCGGGCGGCGGGGCTGGAGGACTACGGCAAGCCCGGCAACTACTTCGCCCGGCAGATCGGCCGCTGGTCGAAGCAATACCTTGAGGATGTGGAGGCAGGCCGCGTCCCCGCCATGGACCGGCTGACGGAGTGGCTGCCTGCCAACATTCCGGCGGGGGACGACAGCGCCATCGTCCACGGCGACTTCCGCTGCGACAACATGATCTTTCACCCCCTTGAACCGCGCGTGCTGGCGGTGCTGGACTGGGAACTTTCCACCATCGGCCACCCCCTGTCGGACTTCACCTACAACCTGATGATGTATCGCATGCCGCCCGCCATCGCGGCGGGTCTCAAGGGCGCGGACCTGGCGGCGCTGAACATCCCTTCCGAGCAAGACTATGTGGCCGCCTACTGCCGGCGCACCGGCCGCGCTGGCATTCCGCATCTGGACTTCTACATCGCCTTCAACATGTTCCGCCTGGCGGCCATCCTCCATGGCATCAAGGGACGGCTGATCCGGGGCACCGCCTCCAGCGCCCACGCGCAGGACATGGCGGCGAAGGTCGAACCGCTGGCGGAATTGGCGTGGCAACAGGCGGAAAAGGCGATCAAGGTGGCGTCATGAGTCTCTTCATCAACGAGCGGGCCGGAAACCCCGGCGAGGCCGAGCATCCGCTGGTGCTGGTCCATGGCTGGTGCTGCGATCACGGCGCGATGAAGCCGGTGACCGACGCCTTTCCCGAGCGCCATGTGATCAGCGTCGATCTGCTCGGCCACGGCCGCAGCCCGGCGTCGAACAGCTATTCCATCGAGACGCAGGCCGCGGCACTGATGCAGGCGGTGCCGGACGGGGCCATTCTCGTCGGCCACAGCATGGGCGCGCAAGTAGCGGTGGAAGCCGCCGTTCAGGCCCCGGAGCGGGTGGCGGGCCTGGTGCTGCTCGACCCCGCGCCCATCGTGCCGCACGACAGCGCCAAGGCCTACACCGAAGATATGCGCCGCCACATCGACCGGATGGACCCGGAGCAGCTCTCCGACATGCTGGAGGTATTCGGCCGCCGCCAGATCGTAAAGGCCGCCGACCAGACCGCGGTTGAATCGCTCATCGAGGTGATGACCCGCACCCCCGCCGCCGTGGTGCGCGCTTGCTGGGACGCGGTGTGCAATTGGGACGGCCCGGCCGCCTTCGCCCGCCTCACCTGCCCGGCGCTCGCCATCGTCATCGAGAGGCCGCTCAACCGGCCCGTCAATCTCGCCAAGGCCTATCCCAAGGTGATGACTGGGCAGGTCACCGGCGCAGGCCACATGCTCCAGTTCGAAGTGATGGACCAGGTGGAGCCGATGATGCGCCGCTTCTTCGCACTGCACCGGTTATAACGCCCCGAACCGGGAGGCGCAGGGGGCGAAACACGGTCAGGCAAGAAACGCGTAACCTTATGTCATTGTAAATCAAAGAACATTGATAAATTAGACTTGAGAGAACCAAGCCCAAGCCGAGCCCTTTCCGGATATTCGACTATGCACCGGATTGTGGCGCCCGGATGCCTGAGATAACCTTTTAAAGTTCTAGCGTGTGCAAACGCATAGATCCCAATAAGGCCCTGCAGGCGACTCACCTGCGGGGCCTTTCCGTTCGGGCAGAGCGAAAACGAAAAAGGCCGGACCCGAAGGCCCGGCCTTTATTCCGTAAACCGCTGCGCGCCTTAGGCGTTGGCGGCCTCGCCGATCGGCTCCTGAACGGCGTTGGCAGTGTCCTGCTGCATCTGACGGCCGAAGAGCGACTGCATGTGGTTCAGCGAGAACAGGTGGGCATAGATGAGGCCCAGCGCGCCCGACTGAACCAGCTTACGGTGCTGGTCGCCGCGCAGGTCCTTCAGCTTCTGCTCGTTGATCATGCGGAAACCACGGAACTGGCTGGCCGGGCCGCCCTGCGGCTGAATCTGGGCCTCGCCTTCCATCAGCAGGTCCAGGTCCTTCAGTTCCTGGGCGAAGGCGCGGGTGCGCTGCACCGCCATCTCGAACTGCTCGCAGAACTGGAGCACGCCCTTGGTGGTCTCGCTCGGCTCGGTGCCTTCAAACAGGTTGCTCTTCTCGCCCTCGCTGAACAGGTCGCACTTCTCGTCAAAGCACAGGCTGAGATCCTGCGACTCCGGCGACAGGCGGGCCAGCACGAACGGATAGCGGCGCACATAGCCCGGAATGTAGATGTCGCGCTGCCACTGGCCGTTCTCGTCCACGAACAGGTTCTGGCCCTCGCGCAGGCCGACCAGCGCCAGCGGCACGGACACATCGCCCGGGCCGAAAATGATCGGGAAGTGGCGCTGTGCCACCACGAACTCGTCAACCGTCAGCGGAATCGCGTGCGTCTTGGCGGAAAACTTGAAGTTCTGGCGCTCACCCATCACCAGCTTGGCGTGCTGGGACGGCGAAAGCGGCACAACGGAGTTGTAGAACAGCGGCAGCCGCGATTCGGCGGGAGCGGTAGAATTGGTCGTCATATCTTCCCCTAACAAAAAACCGGCCCTCCCCGGACCGGACGCCAAGGCAGGTTAAGCGCTATCCCACGCCGGAGGCAATATACTCGTGGTCAAATCGGCAACAGTCTGGCGCAGGAATGGCACAGCCATGCCTCAGGCTGCCAAAATCAGAGCACCTTGCCTGGGTTCAGGATACCCTTGGGATCGAGCGCCGCCTTGATCGCCCTCAGCGCCGCCAGCTTGGCGGAGTCCGCCGTGCGGGCTAACTCATCCCGCTTCAGGCTGCCGATGCCGTGCTCGGCGGAGATGGAGCCGCCATAGGCCAGCACGATATCGTGCACGCGGGCGCTGACCCGGTGCCACTCCTCAAGAAAGGCCTCGCGCGGCATCCCGGGCGGCTGGCGCAGGTTGAAGTGGATGTTGCCGTCCCCCAGGTGGCCGAAGGCCAGCACCCGGCTGCCGGGCACCATGGCCTCGACGATGGGCGTCGCCTCCTCGATGAAGGCGGGCATTTGCGCCACCGGCACCGCCACGTCGTGCTTGATGGCGGCGCTGTCCAGCTTCTCCGCCTCGGGCAGGATCTCGCGGATGCGCCACAGCGCCTTCGCCTGCGCTTCGGATTCGGAGAGAACCGCATCCGCGATCAGCCCCTGCTCCAGCGCTTCAGCCAAGGCCGCCTCCACATCGGCGCGCAAGGAGCCGTCGGCCCGCGCCGAGGCGATCTCCGTCAGCGCCACCCACGGCTGCGAAGCAGGCAAGGGATCGCGCACGTCCGGAAAGTATTTCCGCACCAGATCAACGCCATCTCGCGGGATCAGCTCGAACGCGTTCACCTGATCGCCCGTGCGCGCCCGCAGCAGGGCCAGCAGCTTTACCGCCGCATGGGGGGAGGTCAGCGTGACCCAGGCGCTCGTCGCCTCGCGCAGGCGCGGAAACAGGCGCAGCGTCACGGCCGTCACGATGCCGAGCGTGCCCTCCGCGCCGATGAACAGCTGCTTGAGATCATAGCCGGTATTGTCCTTGCGGAGGGGGGTGAGGCCGTGGAACACCTCGCCGCTGGGCAGCACCGCCTCCACCCCCAGCACCAGCGACCGCATGGTGCCGTAGCGCAGCACATGGATACCCCCGGCGTTGGTGGAAACCAGCCCGCCGATGCGCGCCGAGCCTTCCGAACCCAGCGAGAGGGGAAACAGCCGGTCAGCCTGCTCGGCCGCCGCCTGCACATCCGCCAGCACGACGCCGGCCTCAGCCACCAGGGAGAAGTCATCGGCATCGACGGAGCGGATGCGGTTGAGGCGCTGGAGGCTGACAACCACCTGCCGGCCCGAGGCATCGGGCACGCCGCCGCGCACCAGCCCGGTGTTGCCGCCCTGGGGAACGAGAGGCACGCCATACCGGCCTGCAATTCTCACGATTTCAGCGACCTGCGCCACGTCGCGGGGGCGCAGCACCAACGGCGCCCGGCCCTTGAACAGCCCGCGCCAGTCCCGCACGTAGGGCTCAAGCTCCGCAGGATCGCTGAGCCAGCCGCCATCGCCGACAGCCGCCTTGAAGGCGGGTTCCGCCGCCCGCCATGCCTCGCCCGCCACACCGTCCATGCCTGCCTCGCTCATCCTTCGATCGAGGCCTGTTTAGCACGGGGCGGGCCGTGCGGGGCGGATCAAATCATGAAATTGCTTAGTGCACCGCAATGCCGGCAGGCAGGGTTGCCTGCTCTTCTTCCACCATGCGGGCATGGATCGCCAGCCAAAGCGACAGGCCCACCGCATCGCTGTTGGCGCGCATCCTCTCGATGGCCTGATGCGCCATGTCGACAGCGCGCGACCCCAGGTTGTTCCGCAGGTTCTGCGCCACCTGCCGCACCAGCGGATTTTGCGCGTAGGCGCTGGCGCCCATGTCCTGCTCAACCGTCCAGGCCTGTTCGATCATGTGCACATCCTTCCCTACGCGTCGACTGTCGGTGGTCCCGACCAGTCAGGGCGCGACCTCGCGGAGAGACCATGCAAGCGGCGGGCCAGATGCTATTGGCGCGCCTTTCCAGAGCATTGGCGTTGCGAAACGCCGCAAGCTCGGCCAAAACTGCCCGGTGCCGCACCGGGCGGGCGGCAGAATTTGCAGGAGCGAGGGGTATGGATCGGCTGACCGCGATGGAGATGTTCGTGCGGGTGGTGATGGCGAAGAGCTTTTCAGGCGCCGCCCGCCAGCTCGGCGTCTCGAAATCCGTCGTCTCCAAGGCCGTGGCGGAACTGGAAGACCGGCTGGGCGCGCAGCTGCTCAACCGCACGACGCGGCAGATGTCGCTGACCGAAATGGGCCAGTCCTATTACGATCGCTGCATCACCATTCTGGAGCAGGTGGAGGAAACCGAGCACATGGTCTCCTCCAGCGCGCGCTGTCCGCGCGGCGTGCTGCGCGTCTCGGCCCCTGTCACCTTCTCCGTGCTCAACCTGGGCTGGCCTTTGTCAGAGTTCATGGCCCAGTATCCGGACGTATCGCTCGAACTCGCGCTGAACGACCGGGTAGTGGACATTGTGGAGGAAGGCTTCGACCTCGCCATCCGCATCTCGCGGCGGCTGAAGGACTCCAACCTCATCGCCGTCAAGCTCGGCTCGGCCCGCACCATCACCTGCGCCTCGCCCAGCTATCTCCAGCAGTTCGGTGAGCCTCAGCACCCGCGCGACCTGCTGCAACACCATTGCCTGCGCTATTCCAATCTGGGCCCGGCGCAGGAGTGGAGCTTCCGCGACCCCGAAACCGGCGAGCCTATCCAGATCGCCGTCTCCGGCCGCATCACCGCCAACAACGGCGAGGTGCTGCGCGCCGCCGCCGTCAAGGGCGAGGGCATCATCGCCGGGCCCAGCTTCCTTGCCGCCGAGGACATCTGCCAGGGCCGTCTGGTGCCCATTCTCACCAAATACGCCGCACCGCCCTTTGGCATCTATGCCGTCTACCCACCCAACCGCCACGTCTCGGCCAAGGTGCGCCGGCTGGTGGACTTCCTCAAAGGCCTGTGGGGCGACGCCGCGCCGTGGGAGAAGGCCTGCGGCGACTGCCCGAACGGCAAGTAGCCGGTGCGGATCGCCATTCTCTCCGATATTCACGGCAACCTCGCCGCGCTCGATGCCGTGCTGGCGGACATCACCCGCCGGAGCGTGGGAATAACCGTCAACCTGGGCGACACCCTCTCCGGCCCGCTCCAGCCCGCCGAGACCGCAGACCGGCTGATGACGCTCGGCCTGCCCACAATCCGGGGCAATCACGAGCGACAGCTGCTCACCCAAGCGCCCGAGGCCATGGGCGCGTCGGACGCCTACGCCCGCGCTCGCCTTGCGCCGCAGCACATGGGCTGGATCGCCGGCCTGCCGGAAACACTCTCCCTGACGGACGAGGTTTTCCTCTGCCACGGCACGCCGGACAGCGATCTGGCGTATTTCCTCGAAACCGTCGAGCCGACGGGCGCGCGGGCGGCCACCGATGGCGAGGTCGAGGATCGTATGGCGGGCTGTACGGCACCGGTCGTCCTGTGCGGCCACACTCATATGCCGCGCGTGCGGCGTCTCCCCAACGGCCAGCTGGTGGTCAATCCGGGCTCCGTCGGCCTGCCTGCTTATGAGGACGACCGGCCCTACCCCCACGTGATGGAGACCGGCAGCCCGCACGCCCGATACGCCATCATCGAGCAGGGACAGGACGGCGTCTGGTCCGCCGAGCTTCTTACAGTCGATTACGATTGGGACACGGCCGCTCGCCTTGCCGACGAGCACAACCGCCCCGACTGGGCGGTCGCCCTTCGCACCGGGCGAATGCAGGGCGCGGCCCGATAAAAGAACGGGAGTGCAAAGGGTCCGCGACCCTCTGCAAAAAACCTCTATCCCGAAACCTCGGGCTGCGCCTCGCCCTCACCCGTGAAGCGGGCGATCAGGTCCTTCGGCACCCGCGCCACCCGTTGGATCTTGGCATCGAGCAGGGCCCAGGTGGTCTTGGCCTTGGCCAGCAGCTGGCCGTCCGTGCCGCGCAGGATTTCCACGAAGCGGTCGAAGCGCGCGCCGCGCGCCTTGCCCAGCCAGGTGCGCGCCACCAGCACGTCACCGGGCAGGGCGGGCGAGACGTACTCGATCTCGTGGCGCTTCACGACCCACATCCACTGGTCCTGTTCTTGCGGCGTTGCCCAGGCCAGCCAGTGGGCGGTCGCCGCTTCCTGCACCCAGCGCAGGTAGACGACGTTGTTGACATGGCCCTGCTCGTCGATGTCCTCCGGCTGCACCGCCAGCGGCACTTCGTAGACAAGAACCATGACACCCTCCTTCCGGCGGAAAGACGCCACCCCGACGCTCGCCGGGGTGGCGCAAAGACATGCCTTTTACTGAGCCGCGGCCGCACCCAGCGGCTGGGCTTCCGCCATACCAAACGCCTTGAGGATGAAGACGTATTCCTCCGCATCCTCATAAAGGCTGGCAAAGCGGCCGGACTTGCCGCCGTGCCCTGCGCCCATGTTGATCTTGAGCAAGAGCAGGTTGTCGTCGGTCTTCATATCCCGCAGCTTGGCCGCCCACTTGGCCGGCTCCCAGTAGGTGACGCGCGGGTCGTTGAGGCCGCCGGTGATGAGCAGCGGCGGATAGGCCTTGGCCTCCACGTTGTCGTAGGGGCTGTAGGCGCGGATGGTCTCGAACGCCGTCTTGTCGGTGATGGGGTTGCCCCACTCCGGCCATTCCATCGGCGTCAGCGGCAGGCTTTCATCCTGCATGGTGTTGAGCACATCGACGAACGGCACGTGCGCCACCACGGCCCGCCACAGCTCCGGGTTCATGTTGGTGACGGCGCCCATCAGCTCGCCGCCTGCCGAGCCGCCGGAGATGGAGATGTTGCCCTTGGAGGCGTAACCCTCCTTGATGAGCGCCTTGGCGGCGTCCACGAAGTCATTGAAGGTGTTCTGGCGCTTGTCCAGCTTGCCGTCGAGATACCACTGGTAGCCCATCTCGTCACCGCCACGGATGTGGGCGATGGCGTAGGCGAAGCCCCGATCCAGCAACGACAGCCGGATGGTCGAGAAGTTCGGCGACATGGCCATGCCGTAGGCGCCATAGGCATAGAGATGCAGCGGCTGGGAGCCGTCGCGCTTGAAGCCCTTCTTGTAGACGACGGAGACCGGGATCTGCGCCCCGTCCCGCGCCGGAGCCATGATGCGAACCGTCTCATACTGGCTCGAATCATAGCCGCTCGGGATCTCCTGCACCTTGCGGGTGACGAGCTTGCGCTGCGCCAGGTCGTAATCGAAGGTGGTGCGCGGCGTTACCATCGACTCGTAGCGCAGGCGCAAAGAGCCCAGCGCATACTCGCGGTTATCCTCGTCCACCGCCACGGTATAGGCGGCCTCGGGGAAGGTCACGTAGTGCTCACCGCCCGCATAGTCGCGCACGCGGATCTGGTCGAGACCGTTCAACCGCTCCTCGATCACCAGCGCGTTCTTGTAGGAGGTGACGTCCCGAATGTAGTGCTCGTTCGAGCCGGGGATCAGCTCCTTCCACTCGGACGGCGCGTCCAGGCTGGCAGTGACGACGCGGAAGTTCTTATGCGTGTCGTTGGTGCGGATGTAGAGGGTGCCTTCCCGCTCATCCACCTCATACTGCCGCTCCGCCTTGCGCGGCGAGACCAGCACGGGCTTGGCCAGCGGATCGCCGAGCGGCACCAGCCGCACCTCGGAGGTCACGTGGTCCGCCGTCGAGAGCACCAGGAAGCGGCGGCTCTGGGTGTGGCTGATGTCGACGAAGAAGCCGCTGTCCGCCTCCTCGTAGATCACCGGATCCTGATCGACGGCCGTGCCGAGACGGTGGTACTTCACCACGTAGGGCCGCCAGTTCTCGTTCACCAGCGTGTAGAAGAAGCCCTTTGAGTCGGCATCCCACACGATGCCGCCGATGGTGCCGGGGATTTCAAAGTCCAGGTCGGCCTTGGCTCCCAGGTCTTTCACCTTGAGGGTGAAGCGCTCGGAGCCGTTGGTGTCCGCCGCATAGGCCAGCAGCTTGCCATCCGGGCTCACCTCCAGCGCGCCGAGGCGGAAATATTCCAGCCCTTCGGCCAATGCCGGCTCGCTCAGCAGCAGCTCGTCCGCACCGCCTCCGATGGGCCGCCGATACCAGTCGCGGTATTGCGCGCCCGGCTGGAACTTCCACCAGTATTCCCACGCGCCGTCCTTGGCGGGGACGCTGTAGTCATCCTCCTTCAGGCGGGCCTTCATCTCCTCGTAGATCTTCTCGACGAGCGGCTTGTGCGGGCTCATCGCCGCCTCGAAATAGGCGTTCTCCGCCTTCAGGTAATCGAGCACTTCCGCGTCGTTGACCTCCGGATAACCCTCGTCCTTCAGCCAGTGCCACGGGTCTTCGATGGTGTAGCCGTGGCGCGTGTAGCTGTAAGGCTTCTGCGGCGCGACGGGCGGCTGCGGCAGGCCCTGGGCAGTCAGCGTCGTGGTTGTCATGCGTCCGGTCCTCTCTTGCGGCGATTGCTGCGCCTCAGCGCAACCGGCCCCGAGCGCAAGCACTGCGCCGAGCCAAACCCAACGTTTCATGTTGTCTTCCCCTGAATTATTCCCGTCGGCAGCGAACGCAACCCGCGCACTCCCTTGTCGGGACACGCCCTACCGTCTTATGAGAAGTCTAGCGATCAAAAGGGATTTCGTCATGCCGAATGCAGCAGAACGCCTCTCCGCCCTGCGCGCGGAGCTGACTGCCCGTGGCCTTGCGGGCTTTGTGGTGCCCCTGACCGACGAGCACATGAGCGAATACGTGGGCGAATACGCCAAGCGTCTGGAGTGGTTGACCGGCTTTACCGGGTCGGCGGGCTCCGCCGTGGTGCTGGCCGACAGCGCCGCCATTTTCGTTGATGGCCGCTACACCCTTCAGGTCCGCGACCAGGTGGATGGCAGCCTTTATGAATACCAGAGCGTGCTCGAGACCTCCCCGGCCCAGTGGCTGGGCGAGCGGGTGGGCGAGGGGCAGAAAATCGGCTTCGACCCCTGGTATCACACCCGCGGCTGGGTGGAGGCGACCCGGCGCACACTGGCGGCCAAGGGCGCAGAACTGGTGGCGGTGGAGAGCAACCCCGTCGATGCCGTCTGGGCGGACCAGCCCAAGCCGCCGCTTGACCCCATTCTGGTGCATGACGACGCCTATACCGGCATGAGCACGGAGGAAAAGCTGGCCGCCACCGGCGCGGCCGTCGGCGCGGCCGGTGCGAACGCGGCGGTGATCGCCGCGCTCGACTCGGTGGCGTGGCTCTTCAACATCCGCGGCACGGACGTCGCCTGCACGCCCGTCGCCCGCGCCTTTGCTCTCAGCTTCGCCGATGGCCGGGCTGAGCTGTTCACCGAGGCGGAGAAGATAACGCCCGCCGTCACCCAGGCGCTGGGCGACAGCGTGACCGTTCACCCGCGCGAGCGCTTCGCCGACCGGCTGGCCGAGCTGGGCGCGGAGAAAGCCCGCGTGCTGGTGGACCCGGAGAGCACCGTGTTCGCCGTGTTCGAGCGGCTGGAGGCCGCGGGCGCGGTCATCATCGAGGGGCGCGACCCCTGCGTCATGCCCAAGGCGATCAAGAACCCGGTGGAAATCGCCGGCAGCCGCGCCGCTCACATTCGTGATGGCGTCGCCCTCTCCCGCTTCCTGCACTGGCTGCACATCGAGGCGCCCAAGGGCACGGTGACCGAGCTGGACGCCGACGCCCGGCTGCTCTCGCTCCGGCAGGAGGCCAACCTGTTCCGCGACGTCAGCTTCCCCGCCATCACCGGCGCGGGGCCGAACGGCGCCATCGTCCACTACCGCTCGACGCCGAAGACCAACCGACCGCTGAAGGTGGGCGAGCTGTTCCTCATCGATTCAGGCGGCCAATACCTTGACGGCACGACGGACGTCACCCGCACCGTCGCCGTCGGCACCGCAGGCGCGGAGGAGCGCGATCGCTTCACCCGCGTGCTCAAGGGCCACATCGCGCTGGCGACCGCCCGCTTCCCCTCCGGCACCACCGGCCGCCAGCTGGATGCGCTCGCCCGCCTGCCGCTGTGGCTGGCTGGACTCGATTACGATCACGGCACCGGCCACGGCGTCGGCAGCTATCTCTCGGTCCACGAAGGCCCGCAGCGCATCGGCAAGACGGTCAACGACACCGTGCTGACGCCGGGCATGATCCTCTCCAACGAGCCCGGCTATTACAAGACCGGGGCCTATGGCATCCGCATCGAAAACCTCGTCCTGACGCACGAGGACCGGCGGGAGGGCGACGAGCGCCCCATGCTCGCCTTCGAGACCCTCACCATGGCCCCCATCGACCTGGCCCTGGTGGAGCCGCGCCTGCTGACGCCCGAGGAGAAGGATTGGCTCAACGCCTACCACCGCCGCGTGATCGAGACGCTGGCCCCGCTGGTGCCCGAGGACACGCGCGGCTGGCTCGCCGCCGCCACCCGGCCGCTGTGATGTGAGGCTTGCGGGGAGTTGATTTTTGCAGAGGGACTTGTCCCCCTGACCCCCATTCGTCTCAAGGGGCCGTGTCCTTCATGGAGGGCGCGGCCCTTTCCTTTTGGCGGGGTCAGATGGGGCGCACCCTTCATGCAGGGCGCGGTCCGATAAAACGAACGGGGACCGGAAGGGGGCCTGGGCTCCCTTGCAAGCCCTTTTCTGCAAACCCTTTCGCGCCTTTTGCTTCGCTCTATAATCCGTCGCTCATCAGGCATCGAAGGGAGAGAAGCACGATGCTGAAAAAGATTGCGACGGTTGCCACAGCGCTGCTGACCGGCGGCTTTGCGTACAGCTATGCCGTTCATGCCGAGCCGGTGAACGCGCCGGACGGCCGCACCGCCTATGATTTCACCCTGACCGCGATCGATGGCGAGAAGCTGCCGCTGTCGCAGTTCAAGGGCAAGGTGATGCTGGTGGTGAACACCGCCTCCAAATGCGGCTTCACGCCCCAGTACGAGGGCCTGCAGGCGATCCACGACAAGTATGCGCCCAAGGGCTTCACGGTGATCGGCGTGCCGTCCGGCGATTTCAACGACCAGGAGTTCGACACCAACAAGGAGGTGAAGGAGTTTTGCGAGACCAAGTTCGGCATCACCTTCCCCATGGCCGAGAAGGCGCATGTGAAGGGGGACAAGGCGACGCCGCTGTTCCGCTGGGCCGCCGAGACCCTCGGCCCCGGCTCGGAGCCGAAGTGGAACTTCCACAAGTACCTCGTCGGCCGCGACGGCCGCCTGATCGGTTACTTCGGTACCCGGGTCGCGCCTGATTCGCCCGAGCTGACATCGGCCATCGAATCGGCCCTGTCCGAACCGGCGTCCTGATCGGCCGCGTTGCGGGCGCGGGCCGCTTCCTTGCGGCGGCGGAGGTTGGCTCTGAGAGCCTCCGCCAGCCGCTTGGCGCGTTCCTGAGCCTGTTTTGAGTTACTCGACATAAAATTCCTCGATTGACGCCTACCTTTTCTTGACAAGCCGCAGCGCGAACGGCAATAGACCGCGCACCCGATGCGTTCGGGACGCGGGGTTCGCCCCGCAGCCCATGTATGGGCTGCTGTAGCTCAGTGGTAGAGCACTCCCTTGGTAAGGGAGAGGTCGGTGGTTCAATCCCACTCAGCAGCACCATCCCCCTCCCCATCTCCCTGTCGAAACTTCCGCAGCGTCGGCCTGCCGTGCTATGACGCGCGCTCGCGCCCAGCGGCATAGAGGAGAGCGGCGCAGTGAAGGCAGGCAGGCTTGTCGCCCAGGCCAGGGACTGGGCCCGCACCATCAAGCGCGATGTGGTGGCCCTGTGGCTTGCCGCCCGTGACCCGCGCACGCCCTGGTATGCCAAGGCGCTGGCCGCGCTGGTTGCCGCCTACGCCCTGTCGCCGATCGACCTCATTCCCGACTTCATTCCGGTCCTCGGGCTTGTGGATGACATCATCCTCGTTCCCTTGGGCGTTCTGGCGGCGATTCGGCTGGTGCCGCCGGTAGTCATGGCCGAGATGCGCGTTCTTGCCGCCCAACGCGCCGCGCGCCCGCGCAGTCGGATGGCGGCATGGATGATCGTCTGCCTGTGGCTTGCGCTGGCGGCGCTGATATCCGCCTGGCTCTGGCGGAGCCTCGGTGAAGGCACCCCCGCCTAGCGCCTGTGGCAGCAAAAACACGCACACTGTTGCCAGAAGTGCCGCGCGCCCTGTGGTTCACACCTTGTTCACCGTTCCCGCTTTAGGCAGGGTAGGGAGAAGTTCGGACAAAACCCATGCGCCTTGCCTTGGTTACAGCGCTACTGGTTCTGTGCGGTGCGACGGCCCAGACGGCGCGCGCCCAGGACTACATGCGCCCTGTGGTCAAGGTGCCGGGCACCGCCGCCAACCTCTCCATGCCGGACAATCCGCCTCCGCCGCCGGCCGACAAGCCGGCCGCCGCGCCCTTGTCGCCAGAAGATGACAAGGTGCAGTGCATCTCCATCGATGAGATTCGCGATGCGGTGATTCGCAACGATCGCACCATTCACCTGCGGATGCGCGGCAACGTCTATTACGAGATGCGCCTGCAGAATACCTGCCCAGGCCTGTCGTTCTATGATGGCTTCTACTATCGCACGACGCCCAACCGGCAGCTCTGCGGCGGTCTGGATGTCATCATGGCCCGCTCCGGCAGCCGCTGCCCCATCGAGTCGTTCACGCGAATCGAGAAGCCGCGGCGCGGCGATGCGGACAGTGCCCCGGCCGCCGCGGCAAAGGCAGGCAAGAAAAAGGCCGGAGAGCGCAAGGGCTGAAACCTCAGCCCCGCGCTCCCCAGCCTGGTTTTCCCGAGTTCTGAGAAACGACTCTTAGCGGCGCGGCCCCATCGACGGCATCGGCGAGCGCCGGTCGCGCCGCGGCAGCTGCGCCTGATAGGCGACCGCGCAATGCTCGGGGCAGTAGGGGAAGCCCGGCTGCACCGACTTGCCGCAGAAGTGGAAGTCTTCCTCGCCAGGGTGGCCGTGCGGCCACTTGCAGATCTTGTCGTTCAGATCCAGCAGCGTAACGCGTTGCGGCTTGGTGACCACCTTCGGCTTTTTCGGCACGGCGGCCGCCGCCTTCTTGGGCGCATCGGCCTTCACCGGAGACGGACGCGCCTTGAGCCCAAGGCGGTGCGCCTTGCCGATGACGGCGTTACGGGTCACGCCCTCGCCCAGCTCCTCGGCGATCTGGCTCGCGGACAAGCCCTTCTCCCAGAGCCGCCTCAAAAGATCGATCCGCTCGTCAGTCCAGGACATACTAAAGAACCTCGTTTGAGATATTCGCACACTACATAGGGAAGGTCTGTCCAAATAGCGAGACCTTGTGGGCGGAAAGGACGCAGGCTAGCTGTGGAACGATGATAGTACGAGGGAATTTGAATTCATGACCAGTCCAGCCCAAAGCGCCAGCGCCGCCCCCCGGGACAGCGGCCGATTTCACGAACCCGGCGTGCAACGCATCGGCGTCCTCAACTGGTATGGCACCCGAACGCTTTACCTGAAGGAAGTGCGCCGCTTCCTCAAGGTCCATACCCAGACCATCTGGGCGCCCGCCGTCACCACCCTGCTGTTCCTCGCCATCTTCACCGTGGCGCTGGGACGCGGCGGCCAGACCATCCTCGGCGTGCCGTTCGCCAGCTTCCTCGGCCCCGGCCTCATCGCCATGGCCATGCTGCAGAACGCCTTCGCCAACACCTCCTCCTCGCTGCTCATCGGCAAGGTGCAGGGCACCATCGTTGATATCCTCATGCCGCCGCTCTCGCCAGGCGAGCTGCTGCTGGGCTATGTCGGCGGCGGCGTCACCCGCGCCTTTGCCGTGGGCGCGGCCGTGTGGGTCGCCATTGCTCTCTGGCCGGGAGCGGACGCCACCATCCGCCAGCCCTGGGCCGTCCTTTACTTCGGCCTGATGGGGTCCGCCATGCTGTCGTTCCTCGGCATCCTCACCGGCATCTGGGCGGAGAAGTTCGACCACGGCGCGGCCGTCACCAACTTCGTCATCCAGCCGCTCTCCCTGCTCTCCGGCACCTTCTACACGCTCGACCGGCTGAGCGGCGTCTGGGCGGCCATCAGCCACGCCAACCCGTTCTTCTTCATCATTGACGGCTTCCGCTACGGCTTCCTTGGGCAGTCCGACGGCCCGCTTGCCTGGGGCGCGCTCTACCTGCTCGCCATCAACGCCGTGCTCGGCGGCATCACCTACGCCGTGCTGCGGACCGGCTGGCGGCTGAAGGCGTAATTGTTCTTTGCAAGGGAGGGCTTACCCTCCCTGCAACCCTTCGATTTTTTGGGGCGCATCCTTCTATCCAAGGGTGCGTCCCTTTTCATTTCGGCCAAAGAAAAGGGCCGCGCCCGTTATCACGAGCACGACCCTCCAAAACAAATGGGGGCGCGGGGGATAAATCCCCCGCAATGAAACCCCTATCCAGTAACCCGCTTACGCGGCGCGCACCGGGCGCGCGCCCTGCGGGCGGCGACGGCGGCGGGGAGGACGGTTGCCGCCCTCCTCGCCCTGCTCCTGCGCGGGGCGGGCCTTGTGGCTGCCTTCCTGCTTCTCGCCACGGAAGGGCTTCTTCTCCTGCCCGGCGCGGAAAGGCTTTTCGCCCCGGCCGCCTTCATGCCGTTCGCCGCGCGGGCCGCGTTCACCACGCTCGCCGCGCTCACCGCGTGGGCGGTTGCCGGAGCCATTGCGCTCCCCGCCCCGGATCTCGCGGCCCTCCCCGCGCGGGGCCGGTGCGGCCATGGCGGCGGGCAACTCGCCGCCCTTGTGGGAGGTGGCGTAGATGGAGTGGCCGATCAGCCGCTCGATCAGCTTCAGGTACGGCTTCTCGCTGTCATCGACGAACGAGATGGCGATGCCCGAGCTGCCGGCGCGCGCCGTCCGCCCGATGCGGTGAACGTAGCTTTCCGGAATGTTCGGCATGTCGAAGTTGATGACGTGCGAAACGTTGTCCACGTGGATGCCGCGCGCGGCGATGTCCGTCGCCACGAGGATGGGAATGCTGCCGTCCTTGAAGCCGGCGAGCGCGCGGGTGCGCTGCGCCTGGGTCTTATTGCCGTGCAGGGCCGCCGCGTGCATCCCGGCGCGGGTAAGGATGGTGACCAGCTTGTCCGCCCCGTGCTTGGTGCGCGCAAAGACCAGCGCGCGGTCCATGTTTTCCGCGTCGCGCAGGGTTTCCACCAGCAGCAGCCGCTTGTGCGGCTGGGCCACGTGAATGACCTTCTGCTCCACCTTGTCAGCGGTCTTGGCGACGGGCGTCACCGCCACCTCCACCGGGTCGGTGAGCAGGGTTTCGGCAAGCTGACGGATGGCGGGCGGCATGGTGGCGGAGAAGAACAGCCCCTGCCGCTTCTTCGGCAGGGCGGCAACGATGCGCTTCAGCGGCTGGATGAAGCCCATGTCGAGCATCTGGTCCGCCTCGTCGAGCACCACGGCCTCGACTTCGGACAGGCTGACCGTGCCCTGGCCCATGTGGTCGAGCAGGCGGCCCGGCGTTGCGACGAGCACGTCGACGCCGGCAGCCAGCGCCTGCTTTTGCGCGCCCATCGGCACGCCGCCGAACACGGTGACGATCTTGAGCGCCGTGCCGTGCGCCATGGTGCGGAAGGTGGCGGTGATCTGGCTGGCCAGCTCGCGGGTGGGGCTCAGCACCAGCACGCGGCAGTGCTTGTAGCTCACCCGGCGCGGCGCTTTCAGGATGCGATGCAGCAGCGGCAGCGCGAAGGCCGCCGTCTTGCCGGTGCCGGTCTGGGCGATGCCGAGGAGGTCGCGCCCTTCCATCACATGGGGGATGGCGCCCGCCTGAATCGGCGTCGGCGTCTCGAAGCCATGCTTGGCGAGGGACTGGAGGAGGGTCTGATGAAGGCCGAGGCCTGAAAAGTTCGTGGTCATGGATACTTTCGTCAAATCTTCGCAGGCGATGACACGGCCCCGCCCCGAAAACGGGACGCATGCCGCGCGCATCGCCGTGCCGCGCGATACGAACCGCACGGCAGTGAGGGCAATGACCCTCCGCGTGATCTGGATGGCCGGTCGAATCAGGAAGGCTCTTTATTGGCAGCCGCCCGCTAAACAAAGAAACAGGGCGGCGGTCACGCGACCGGAGAACTTCCGAGGCTGCATTGGCAGCCGGCTACACATGGGCGCAAACGGCCATAAAGTCAAGGAACATCGGCATAAAAGCCGGATCGGCAGGACGGGGCAAAACCGGGCCGGGGCGGGCCCGCATCCCCTTGGCGCGGCATACAGTTCCATTGACTTGCGCGCGCTTCGCCGCCATTAAACCTTGCACAACCGTGGCGGTCCCTCTTGGACCGCCTTTTGTCGTTTGGAGAACCAAGCATGATCACGCCGGTGATGCCGACCTATGCTCGCGCCGATATCGAAATGGTGCGTGGTGAAGGCGCTTATATGTTTGATTCCAAAGGGCGAAAATATCTGGATTTCGCCGCTGGCATCGCTGTGAACGCCTTCGGGCATGGCCACCCGCATCTGGTGGATGCGCTGAAGCGCCAGGCCGAGCAACTGTGGCACACCTCCAACCTCTACCGGGTGCCGGGGCAGGAGCGCCTGTCGGAGCGGCTGCGCGAGGTCACCTTTGCAGACACCATGTTCTTCACCAACTCGGGCACCGAGGCGGTGGAGTTCGCCATCAAGGCCTGCCGCCGCTACCACTACGCGCAGGGCCGGCCCGAGAAGTACGGCATCATCACCTTCTCCAACGCCTTCCACGGCCGCACCATGGGCGCGATCTCGGCGACGGACCAGAAGAAGCTGCGCGAGGGCTTCGAGCCGCTGTTGCCGGGCTTCACCGTGGTGCCGTTCAACGATCTGGCGGCGGTTGAAGCGGCCATCGACGAGCACACCGGCGGCATCATGCTGGAGCCGCTGCAGGGCGAAGGCGGCATCACGCCCGCAACCCCCGCGTTCATGCAGGGGCTGCGCGCCCTGTGCGACAAGCACGGCCTTCTGCTGATCCTCGATGAGATCCAGTGCGGCGTCGGCCGCACCGGCACGCTGTTCGCCTACGAGCAGTACGGCATCACGCCCGATATCATGGCCATCGCCAAGGGCATTGGCGGCGGCTTCCCCCGTCGGCGCGTGCCTGACGACCGAGCAGGCGGCGGCGGGCATGGTGGTCGGCACCCACGGCTCCACCTACGGCGGCAACCCGCTGGCCATGGCGGTCGGCAACGCCGTGCTCGATCTGGTGCTGGAGCCGGGCTTCCTCGACCATGTGCGCCAGATGGGCGAGCGCCTCTCCCAGGCGCTGGAGCAGATGATTCCGAATCACGACGGCATCTTCGCGCCCGAGCCGGTGCGCGGCCTTGGCCTGATGCGCGGCATCAAGTGCCTGGTGCCGAGCCGCGAGCTGGTCAACCACGCCCGCTCGGAAGGCATTCTCACCGTGGCCGCCGGTCAGGACGTGCTGCGCCTGCTGCCGCCGCTCAACATCGAGCAGGCCCACATCGACGAAGCGGTCGAGCGGCTCTCCGCCGCCGCACGCTCCTTCCGCAAGGACTGACGGATGAACAACAGCCCGATCCGCCACTTTCTCGATCTGACCACGCCCGGCCTTCCAGCGCTCAGGGCCATTCTGACGGAGGCGCGCCGCCGCAAGGAGGCGCGCCGGGGCCTGCCCAAGGGCCGCGTGGACGAGGACCGGCCGCTGGAGGGCCATACGCTGGCCTCGATTTTCGAGAAGCCCTCCACCCGCACGCGCGTTTCCTTCGATATGGCGATGCGGCAACTGGGCGGTTCGACCCTCACCCTGTCGTCATCCGAGTTGCAACTGGGACGCGGCGAGACCATTGCCGATACGGCGCAAGTTCTGTCGCGCATGGTCGATGCCATCATGATCCGCACGGATGCCCACTCGAAGATCGAGGAGCTGGCGGCCAACGCCACCGTACCGGTGGTGAACGGCCTGACCGACTTCAATCACCCCTGCCAGGCCGTCGCCGACGTGCTGACGGTCGAGGAAAAGCTGGGCGGCGTTGAAGGCACCACCTGGACGTGGCTGGGCGACGGCAACAACGTGGTCCACTCCATCATCGAGGCCGGGGCGCTGCTGAACTTCACCGTGCGCGTGGCGGTGCCGGACGGCTACGAGCCCGAGCAGACGGTGGTGGAAGCCGCCCTCGCCCGCGGAGCCAAGGTTGAGCTGGTGCGCGATCCCCGCGCGGCCGTCGAGGGCGCGGACGTGGTGGTCACCGACACCTGGGTCTCCATGGGCCAGGCGGACAGCGCGGCCAAGATGGCGGCGATGATGCCCTATCAGGTGACGAAGGAATTGATGGCGCTGGCGCGCCCGTCGGCCGTGTTCCTGCATTGCCTGCCCGCCCACCGGGGCGAGGAGGCGACGGCGGAGGTGATCGACGGCCCCCGGTCCGTAGTGTTCGACGAGGCGGAAAACCGCCTCCACGCTCAGAAGGCGATTTTGCTGTGGTGTCTGGAACGACTGAATCCGTGAGTGAAGAGACCATCCGGCTGGATGGCGAGAAGGTGACTGATCTGGTTCTGCCGTTCCAGATCGACAATCTGGACGTGCGCGGCCGGGTGGTGCGCCTGGGCCCGGCCCTGTCGGAAGTGCTGGCGGCCCACGCCTATCCGGCTCCCGTGGCGCAGATTCTGGCCGAGGCGCTGGCGCTGACCGCGCTGCTCGGCTCCGTTCTGCGCGAGGACGGCGGCCAGATGACCCTCCAGGCCAAGGCGAGCGGCCCCGTCTCGCTGCTGGTGACCGACTATCTCGCCCCCGGCGCGGTGCGCGGCTACGCCCAGTTCGACCCCGAGGCGATCAAGGCCGTGGAGCCGGGCGCGCCGCTGGAGACCCTGTTCGGCGAGGGCTACCTCGCCCTCACGGTCGACAAGACGCTGAACACGGAACGCTACCAGGGCATCGTCTCGCTGACGGGCGCGAGCCTTGCCGAGGCGGCGGGCGAGTATTTCCAGAATTCGGAGCAGCTGCCCTCCCTCGTCAAGCTGGCGGTGCGCCACGACGGGCTGACCGGCGAGTGGTTCGCGGGCGGCATCCTGGTGCAGCACCTGCCGCACGGCGAGGAAGGCGGCCCCCGCCACTTCGCCGCCGAGGCCCAGCACCCCAACTGGCAGCACGCGACGATTCTGGTGAACACCCTCCAGCCGGAAGAGCTGACCGACCCCACGGTCACGCTGGAAACCGTGCTGTGGCGGCTGTTCAATCAGGACGAGCCGCGGGTGTACGATTCCATCCCCATCCATCGCGGCTGCCGCTGCACCCGCGAGCGCATCCAGTCCGTGCTGCGCCAGTTCTCGTTCGATGACCTGATGAACATGCGCGAGCCGGATGGCTCCATCCGCGTCAACTGCGCCTTCTGCTCGAAGGATTGGGTGTTCGAACGCCCGCAGGAGAAGGAATAATCCTCCTTGAGGAAGGGGCTGCGGAGCGATCCGCAGCCCCAATCCGGCAAGGGGCCGCCTCATTCAGCGGGCAGCCGCGCGGAAGGCCGCAATATCGGCGGCAGTCACATCAGACGGATAACATTTGGGTGCATAGCCGCCGGGCTTGGAATAAGCGCTCCGTTTTCCGCAACTGCGCCCATTACGCATGGTGTTGTAAGGGCAAGGGCAATTGCCCGGATAGCTGGCGATCGATTGCCGAATAATATATTGCTTGACCTCCTCGGTCGGAGCCTCGCTTTTCGATGACGCAACGGCAGGATTCGCAACAAAGAACAAAGAAACTGCCAAACCAACGGCGAACATTAGCGTACGCATGGGGCATCTCCTCTGCCTGGATGTTTCAGCAGAGGCATTGGGAGCATTAATTCCTTAATTTTACTTATAAGACCCGACAGGACACAGCCGTTGGCTCGCAGGCTCCATTGGCTCTCTTTTGCCCGCCGAACGCCAAAACGGGCGAGACCAGCCTTTGCCATGCCCCATAAAGGCCCGTAGAGGCCCCTTACAGCGCGAAAACGGACCTGCCCGCTACCACCCTAGCCGAAATAGGCAAAAACCTCTAAACGGACGTTTAAAGCCGATCTAGAGGCATATGGGTTTTTGTCCGGATGTATCGCGGCTTTACAGTGCCATGGTTGGATGCCTGAAGCCCCCCGGCAAGCCCTTTAGAGGCTGTTAAGCAAAATCGCCTACGCTTTGGACCCGCTCATTAATGGACGGGACCGGCATGGACCTTATCGCCCAACCAACCGCCGTTTCGTGTGAAGCCACCCCCTGGTGGCGGACTCCCTGCCTCTGCCGAACGCAAGCGGCTTTGCATCCTGGCGGCCATCGTGCTGGCCTATGCCGCGCTGGCCAACGCGGCCGCGATCCTCGTCGGGGGCGAGACTGCCTCTGTCTTCTACAGGCTCAACGACCACACGCTGCTGGTGATCGGCGCCTCACTGGCTCTGATCGGGCTCACCCATGTGATTGTCACCGTCATCAACGAGCCGCGCCTCAGCGTCCTTGCCCGGCTGTGGGGAGACCTTAAAACCCATGTCCTGCGGCGGGACCGCTTCCTCAGCCTGTTCGTGCCGCTAGGGCTGCTGCCCCTGTTCATCCCGGCGTTCCTGACGCTGAAGAGCCTGATTCCGGACGTTCATCCCTTCGCGTTCGATGCCACCTTCCACGCTCTCGACCAGGCGATCCATTTCGGGCACGACCCGTGGCGGATCACCCACGCCCTGTTCGGCGGCCCCTCGGCCACCTTCGCCCTCAGCTTTCTCTACAACCTGTGGTTCCTGCTGATCTGGGGCGTCGCCTTCTATGTCATCCTGCGCGTTGATCGGCCAGTCGAGCGCTTCCACTACCTGTGCGCGCTACTGGTGGCGTGGATCCTCAACGGCACGCTGCTCGCCTATCTCTTCTCCTCGGCCGGGCCTTGCTACTTCGGCTTCATCGTTGATGGGCCCAACCCCTACCAGCCGCTGATGGACGGGCTGCACGCGCTCGACGCCCGCCTCGCCGCCGAGGGCAGCTGGATGCGGATCTGGACCCTGGAAGCGCAGAACGCCTTGTGGGCGCAGCACGGCACGGGCGACGCCGCGACGCTGGGCGGCATCTCGGCCATGCCCAGCATGCACGTCTCCCTCTCCCTCGTCATGGCCATGGGCATGTGGCGCTTCAGCCGGGCGTTCAGCGCCGCGCTGTGGGTTTACGCCGCCGCCATCTTCATCGGCTCGGTGCACTTCGGCTGGCACTATGCTGTTGACGGCTACGTGTCGCTGATCGCAACCGTGCTGATCTGGAAGGGCCTTGGGCACGCCATCAAGCGCTTCGGCCTTGATGGCGCCATGCCCTCTACCGGCGAAAGCCCCAGTTGCGGCTGAGCAGGAAGGTGATGATGGGCGTCAGCGTTGCCATGAACGGCACAGCGGCGGCTGCCATCAGGTCCAGACGCTCGCACACCAGCCAGACGATGGCCGTATTGAGGCTGAACCCCACGGCGTTGATGACGAGGAAGCGCAGCGCCATCGCGGCCATGTCGCCGGGGCGGGCATCGCGGGTCTGGCCGCGGAAGCTCCACAGGAAATGGGCAGCAAAAGCCAAGGGCATGGCAACGGCGTAGCCCAGCACATTGGCGGCAAAGGGCCCTATCTTCATCGCCCCCGTGGCGAGCAGGTAGATCAGGCCATGCAGCGCGGTGGCGGCAATGCCGGTCATGCCGAAGCGAAAAACCTGCGCCACGATCCGCTCGCCGCGCAGCAGGGCACGGGATCGGGAGATCACGCCACTTCCCGCACCCGGCTTGCGGCAACGGCCATGTCGCCGTCTTCACCCAACGGGCGCTTGGGCGCGCCGCCCATCAGATAACCCAGCGGCACGGCCATGGGCGCGGCCTGGTGCGAGACCACATCCTGGATGATGAACAGGGGCCGCGCCTTGCTCTGCACGTAGATCCGCCCGATGTACTCGCCAAGCAGGCCCAGCATGACCATCTGGCTCGCCCCCAGAATGGTGACCACGAGAATGACGCTGGTCCAGCCCGGCACCGTATGCCCCAGCGCCCAGCCCGAGAGCACGTAGATCATCAAGGGGATGCTGAGAAACGCCAGTATCAGCCCGGCATGGCTGGCCAGCCGCAGCGGGCTGGTGGAGAAGCCGGTGATGGCGTCAACAGCGAATCGGACCATCTTCCGCAAGGGGTATTTGGTCTCGCCCGCGTAGCGCGGGGCCCGGTCATAGAGGAACGGCACCTGCTTCATGCCGATCCAGGCCACCATGCCGCGCACGAAGCGGAATTGCTCCGGCATGGCCAGAATAACGTCCAGCGCCCGCCGGGACATCAGCCGAAAATCGCCGGTGTTGCGGGGAATATCCACCTCCGCCAGCCGCGAAAGCAGGCGGTAGAAGGCATTGGCCGTCACCTTCTTGAAGGCGGTCTCGCCCTCCCGCACGCGGCGTTGGCCGTAGACCACCTCCGCCTCTTCCGCGTCCATTCGCGCCAGCATGGCGGCAAGCAGCTCAGGCGGGTCCTGAAGATCAGCGTCGATAATGAAGATCCGCTCGCCCCGGCAGAGCGCAAGCCCGGCGGTCAGCGCCAGCTGGTGCCCGTGGTTGCGCGCCAGATTGACGGCGGACAGGCGCGGATCCCTTGCTGCCAGCTGCTGCATGATCGCCCAGGTGCCATCGCGCGAGCCATCGTTGACGAGGATGATCTCATAATCCTCGCCTACGGCGGCCCGGCAGGCATCGCTCAGCCGGGCATGAAGTTCGTGAAGACAGTCCTGCTCGTTGAAGCAGGGCACAACAGCGGAAAGCCTGACAGTCATGCGCCCTTACCTTTTGAAGCAAGAAGTGGCCCAGCGGCGCCCACCCCTTCTGGAGATTCAAGACAGCACGCCACAAACATGCTCCGATTGTTTCAGCCCGCCTTTAAATTATGGTTAACCCCTCCCGTCTTTTAATCCTGCGCCGAACAGACGAGAGGGTGCCATGCCGGCGACCAATCCCAGCCGGTTCCGTTCCATGCTTCCCGAGATCGGAATCGCCTTGATTTTAAGCGTGTTGCTGGTCGCCATGTGGGAGCTGCCCGTCTCCCATGACGTGGTCTGGCAGCTGTGGATTGCCCGGCAGATGATTCACGGCACCCAGCTCTACGCCGAGATCAACGAGGTCAATCCCCCGCTCTGGTTCTGGGCGGCGCTGCCGGTACAGGGCCTGGCCGAGGCGCTTCATCTGCCGGCGCGGTCAATCCTTATCGCCACGACCCTCGGCCTCATCAGCCTTGCCCTGGCGCTTCTGTCCCGGCTGTGCGCGGAGGAGGGCCCATGGCGACGCGCGGGCGTGCTTTTCGCCGCGCTGCTCGCCATGGTGCTCATCCCGATTCATGAGTTCGCCCAGCGGGAGCATCTGGCCCTCATCGGCGCCCTGCCCTACGCCATGCTCGCCGCGCGGCGGGCCGAGGGAAAGGCCATCCCCCTCTGGGTTGCCGTGCTGACCGGCCTTCTCGCGGCCTATGGCTTTGCGCTGAAACACTATTTCCTGCTGATCCCGATTGCGCTCGAGGCCTGGCTGGCCCTGTTCCACCGCGCCCACTGGCGACTGCTGCGGCCAGAAACCCTGGTTCTCGCCCTATGCGGGCTGGCCTATGGCGCGGCAATCTTCGCCTTTGCCCCTGCCTTCCTCGACGTGCAACTGCCGATGGTCGCGGCGGCCTACGATGGCTACAAGCGGCCGTTCATCACCGTGCTGCTTCGCACCTGGACAATCCTGTGGGCACTCGGCCTGATCGGCGCTACGAACCTCCCAAGGCCACTGCATCCGCGGGTCATGGCCGGGTTGCTGACCAGCCTCTGCTTCATCTTTTCCTATTTCATTCAAATGAAGGGCTGGGCCTATCACGCCATCAGCGCATCGGGCGCGCTCTTCTTCACGCTCGGCATCGCCGTCCTGCTTCAGCCGCTCTCATGGCGCTGGATGGTTCGTCACCCCAGCCTGCCCGCAATGCTCCTACTGCTTGGCGCCCTGTCGGCCAACACCGGCCCCTACCACAACTCAACGGAAGCCGAGACGCGGGCATTGCTTGCCCGCGCGCGCCCTGGAGACCCGGTCGCGATCCTGACGGTCCGCTCGATGAGGGCCTGGCCCCTTGTGGAAGATGCCCGGCTGGTCTGGCCGCTGCGGCTGTATTCCTACTGGATGCTGCCCGCCATGGCGAACACGCCGGAGGCGGAGAAAACACCCCAGCTGAAAGCGCTGGAAGAGGAAATAATCCGGCAAACGCGGGAAGACCTGCTGTGCTTGCCGCCCCGCTTCATCGTCGCGGATGACAGCAGCAAAACCCAATATATGCACAGCCGCTTCGACATCATTGGGTTTATGAAGCGCGATGCTGCATTCAGGGCGTTCATCGGCCATTACCGCCCGGTCAGAACCTCCGGCCCCCTAACGCTCTGGGAGCGCGTGGGCGATATCCCGCCTGTCCGCACTCCAAAGTGCCGGACGATCAGCTGATCGCCCGAGGGCAAGGCCCCACGGCAAACCACACCATAAACGCAATCCGTATCGCCAGTTTTCTATTTTCAGCGGGGAGTGGGTCCGATAGGAAGCCGCAGCAGTTCTTTTTGAACAAGAATTGCAGTGGTTGAAATTATAGAGCAAGAAAGTTGCAACCTTGACCCACACCGACGAAAATACCGAACCCATCCTGGATGAAGTGCTGGCCGCCGTGCTGCGTCGCAATCCCGGCGAGCCAGAATTTCACCAGGCCGTGCGCGAGGTCCTTGAGAGCCTGGGGCGCGTGATCGCCAAACATCCTCGCTATGCCGACAACGCCCTGATCGAGCGCATCTGCGAGCCCGAGCGCCAGATCATCTTCCGGGTGCCCTGGGTGAACGACAAGGGGCAGGTGGAGATCAACCGGGGCTTTCGCGTGCAGTTCAACTCCGCGCTCGGCCCCTACAAGGGCGGCATCCGGTTCCACCCCTCGGTGAACCTGGGCATCATCAAGTTTCTGGGCTTCGAGCAGATCTTCAAGAATGCGCTGACCGGCATGCCAATCGGCGGCGGCAAGGGCGGGTCGGACTTCGATCCCCGCGGCCGCTCGGACGGCGAGATCATGCGCTTCTGCCAGTCCTTCATGATCGAGATGCACCGGCACATCGGCGAATATACCGACGTACCGGCCGGTGACATCGGCGTTGGCGGGCGCGAGATCGGCTACATGTTCGGCCAGTACAAGCGCCTCACCAACCGCTACGAGGCGGGCGTGCTCACCGGCAAGGGCCTCGTCTATGGCGGCTCGCTCGCGCGCAAGGAAGCCACTGGCTTCGGCGCGGTCTATTTCGTCGATCGCATGCTGAATGCGCGCGGGGACACCCTCGACGGCAAGGCCGCTGTGGTCTCCGGTTCGGGCAACGTCGCCATCTATACCATCGAGAAGCTGCAGACGTTCGGCGCCAAGGTGATCGCCTGCTCCGACTCCAACGGTTACATCGTGGACGAGGACGGCATCGATCTCACCCTGGTCAAGGAGATCAAGGAGGTCCGCCGCCAGCGCATCTCCGAATACGCCCGCTTGAAGGGCGGCCGCTCGCACTACGTGGAAGGCGGCTCCATCTGGAACGTGCCATGCCAGATCGCCATGCCGTCCGCCACCCAGAACGAGCTGACCGGCAAGGACGCCAAGGCGCTGATCGAGAACGGCGTCATCGCCGTGGGCGAGGGCGCCAACATGCCCTCCACCCCGGAAGCCGTGCGCCTGTTCCAGCAGGCCGGCGTGCTGTTCGCGCCGGGCAAGGCCGCCAACGCGGGCGGCGTTGCCACCTCAGCCCTGGAAATGCAGCAGAACGCCTCGCGCGACAGCTGGTCGTTCGAGCAGACCGAGGCGCGCCTCGCCGAGATCATGCGAAACATCCATGATCGCTGCGCCGCCACGGCGGAGGAATACGGCGCGCCGGGCGACTATGTGCTGGGGGCCAACATCGCGGGCTTCGTGCGCGTCGCCGAAGCCATGGACGCGCTGGGCGTGATCTGAGCCGCGCCGATAGCGCAGCTTGTTGATCATTTGCAGGAGGGTCTCGACCCTCCTGCACCTCCCATTCCTTTTATCGGGCCGCGCCCTTCATGGCCCGTCGCACTTGCCGGACCCCGCGAGGCGCATCCCGGCCTCGACCGGGCACGTCCCGTTCAAACGAATGGGGGATTGAAAGGGGGTCTGCGACCCCTTTCCTCTTTGCTTGTTTGCCTCCGCGCACGGGAAGCGCCCCTGCAGAGGCCCTCAGTTGAGGGTGCGGATAGCGAAGGGGCTGTCGAGCGAGAAGGCGGGGATTTCCACGTCGAAACTGTTGCCGGTCTCGTCCACCAGGCCGTAGGTGCCGCGCATGATGCCCGACGGCGTACCCAGCGGGCAGCCGGAGGTATATTCGAACGCGTCGCCCGGCTCGAGAACCGGCTGCTCACCGACCACGCCCTCGCCTTTCACCTCATGCACCCGGCCGTTGCCGTCTGCGATGATCCAGTGCCGGGTCATCAGTTGCACGGTGAAATCGCCGTTGTTCTCCACCCGCACGTGGTAGGCCCAGACATAGCGGCTCTCCGACGGGTCTGACTGATCGTCGATATAGGTAGGCAGAACCTTGACCGTGATATTGCCGGTCGTCGCCTCGTACGGATAGTCCACGTCATCTGGCAGTGTCGCCATCGCACCTTGCCTCCCCGCAGCCCTGGCGGCTCCGCCGCACAAACGGAGCCGGGCTTTTGCTCGTGCCGGTGGTGACGGCAGCCCGCCGGACGCGAACCGCCGCCACGCAGACCATGCTTGTTTTAAAGACCTATAATCTTCAACGCGCGGTCAAGATCTTCGATCAAATCCTGCGGGTCTTCCAGGCCGACCGACAGGCGAATCATCCCCGGCGTGATACCCAGCTCCCGCTGGATCTCGACTGCCACCGCCTTGTGGGTGGTGGACGACGGGTGAGTCGCCAGCGAGCGCGAGTCGCCGATGTTGTTGGAAATATCGATCAGCTCCAGCGCGTTCAGCAGGGCGAAGGCCTGTTTCTCGTCTTCCATGTGGAAGCTGAGGATGGTGCCGCCGGCGGCCATCTGCTTCATCGCCAGGTCGTACTGCGGGAAATCCTTGCGGCCCGGATACAGGAGGGTCGGCACGCGGGGGCTGAGGAAGTCCGCCACCTGCACGGCGTTCTCGCACATCCGGCGCACGCGCATGTCCAGCGTCTCCAGCCCCTTCAGCAGCACCCAGGCGTTGAAGGCGGACATGATCTGGCCGGTGTGGCGGAAGAAGGGGCCGAGCAGGTCCGTATCGAACTGCTTGTCGCAGAGGATGACGCCGCCCAGCACCCGGCCCTGGCCGTCGATGTGCTTGGTCGCCGAGTAGCAGACGATATCCGCCCCCATCTCCATCGGCTTCTGCAGCACGGGCGTGGCGAACACGTTATCGACCACGACCCTGGCCCCCACCTCATGGGCGAGATCGCAAACCGCCTTCAGGTCGACGATATCGAGCGTCGGGTTGGCCGGGGTTTCGAGGAAAAAGGCCTTGGTGTTGGGCTTGCGCGCCTTTGCCCAGGCTTGCGTGTCGCGCCCGTCGACCACCGTGGTCTCGACGCCATAGCGGGGCAGCAGGGTGTCGACCAGCCAACGGCACGAGCCGAACAGCGCGCGGGCCGCCACCACATGGTCGCCCGCCTGCACCTGACACAGGAGCGCCGCCGCCATGGCCGCCATGCCGGTGCCGGTGGCGCGCGCAGTCTCGCTGCCCTCCAGCAGGGCCATCCGCTCTTCGAACATGGAGACGGTGGGGTTGGTCTGGCGGCTGTAGGTGAAGCCTTGCGCCTCGCCGCGGAACCGGGCCGCCACCTCGTCCGCGCTCTCGTAAGCAAAGCCCGAGGTCAGGAACAGCGCCTCGGAGGTCTCGCCGAAATCGGAACGCCAAGTCCCGCCGCGAATGGCCTGGGTGGCCGGACGCCATGTCTTCGTGATGGAGCGATCAACACCGGTTCTGGGCTTCATGGGACTGACTTCCTGTTCTGTTATCCGCACGCCGGAAGGCAGGAGGGCAAGGGGAGCGGCGGCGGAAAGCCGGAGACGCCTGTGTCCTGCGGGCGCGTATCGTCCTTATAGAACCAAGCGCGGCCAGAGCAACGTTCGAGCAGGGCAAACTCCCCTGCCGCCAAGGACGCGCGACCAAGAAGCCCTAGATCTCCACCTGGCTGCCAAGCTCCACCACGCGGTTGCTGGGCAGCTTGAAGAATTCCATCGCATTGGTGGCGTTCCGCATCATCCACGAGAACACCTTCTCGCGCCAGATGGCCATGCCCGGCGCGTTGGAGGTGATGAGCGTCTGGCGCGACAGGAAAAAGCTGGTTTCCATCATCTTGAAGGTGAGGCCGAAGTCCTCCGCCCGGGCCAGCGCCCGGGGGATGTCCGGGTCCTGCATGAAGCCGTAGTGGATGATGATGCGGTAGAAGTTCTGGCCCATGTCCACCACCTCGATGCGGCGGGTCGCCGGAACATAGGGCACGTTCTCGATCATCACCGTCAGGAACACCACCCGCTCGTGCAGAATCTTGTTGTGCTTCATGTTGTGCAGAAGCGCATGGGGCACGCCGTTGGAGGTGGAGGTGAGGAACACCGCCGTGCCCGGCACCCGGGTGGTGCTGGCGCAGGCCGACTTGATGAATACGTCGATCGGCATAGCCGACTGGGACAGCTTGTCCTGCACCAGCTTGCGGCCCCGGCTCCAGGTGGTGAGCAGGGTGAAGATGGTGAGGCCAATGGCCAGCGGCACCCAGCCGCCCGCCGGCACCTTGGTGAGGTTGGCGGCAAAGTAGGTGAAATCGACGATGAGGAAGATGCCGAGCAGCGCGAAGGCGGCGAACTTGTTCCAACGCCACAGCAGGAACATCACCACGCCGAGAAGGATGGTGTCGATGGTCATGGCGCCGGTGACCGCGATGCCGTAGGCCGCCGCCAGATTGGACGAGTTCTGGAACGCCAGCACCAGCGCCAGCACGCACGCCATCAGGCCCCAGTTGATGAAGGGGATGTAGATTTGCCCCTGCGCCTCGGCCGAGGTGAACTTGATGGACAGGCGCGGCAGGAAGCCGAGCTGGATCGCCTGCTGCGTTACCGAGAAGGCGCCCGAGATCACCGCCTGGCTGGCGATGATGGTGGCAAGGGTGGTCAGCACCACGAGCGGCACCAGCGCCCATTCCGGCGCGAGGTGATAGAACGGGCTGGTGATGGCGCTGGGATCGACCGTCAGCAGCGCGCCCTGCCCCAGATAGTTCAGCATGAGCGCGGGCATGACCATGGTGAGCCACGACAGTCGGATCGGCCGCTTTCCGAAGTGGCCCATGTCGGTATAGAGCGCCTCCGCGCCGGTGACGGCCAGCACCACCGAACCCAGGGCAAGGAAGGCCGTCCAGCCATCCAGAATGAAGAAGTGGATGGCGTACCAGGGGTTGAGCGCCAGCAGCACCTGCGGCGCGGCGATAAGGTTGGCAGCGCCCAATACCGCCAGGACGGTGAAGTAGAGCACCATGATGGGGCCGAACAAGGCGCCCACCCGCGCCGTGCCCCGCCGCTGGATGAGGAAGATGCCTGCCAGCAGCACCACGGCCAGCGGCACCACCAGCACGGAAAAGCCGGGGTTGATCACCGTCAGGCCCTCGACCGCCGACAGCACCGACATGGCCGGGGTAATCATGCTGTCGCCATAGAACAGGGCCGTGGCGAAGACGCCGAGCAGCACGATACCCGTGGTCCAGCGCGCGCCCGCCACCTTGTGGGAGATGAGCGCCAGCAGGGCGAGCGAGCCGCCCTCGCCCTTGTTGTCCGCCCGCATGGTGAAGACCACGTACTTGATCGTCACCACCAGAATCATCGACCAGAAGATCAGCGACAGCACGCCAAAGATGTGCTCCTGATCCATGGCGAGCTTGTGATGGCCGGCAAAGGCCTCGCGCATGGCGTAGAGCGGGCTGGTGCCGATATCGCCATAGACGATGCCCATGGCGCCAACCATGAGCTTCGCGAGCGAGCCCTGCGGATGAGGGTTCGGGTCTGACCCGGCCATAACTGCACCTTAGCTTACTCTATCTCTGAATGCGGGAACGCTCTGGGTTCGCCTGTGTTACGCTGACCGGCCGATTGATCCGAACCGGAAGCGTCACGCATGGTTGGCGCCGGAGCGTAGACGCCGATTCACGTTTCGTAATTCACCGCCAACCTTCGCTGCAGTGCACAACAACATATTGCCTTCGCGGTAGCACATGGGCTCTCACGGGACAAGCCATGGCGATTTGCCACATTCCGGCCACGTAATGGCGCGACCGCGCGGCGGACCTGCAACGCCGGCGAAAATATCTGCCCGCATCAGCGCGATGGCAGAACCTGGCGACTTTACAACGAGCTGCGAGATATAAGTCCTAGAAGGATATGTTCAGGGAGAATTCTCATGCGCGTCGGAGTGCCGAAGGAGATCAAGATCCATGAGTACCGTGTCGGCCTCACCCCGCCGTCGGTGGCGGAACTGGTGGAGGCCGACCACGAGGTGTTCGTCGAGGCCGGCGCGGGAGCCGGTATCGACTTCACGGATGAGGAATACATCCGCGCCGGGGCCAGGGTGGTGGAAACCCCCCGAGGAGGTGTTCGCCCTGGCCGACATGATCGTGAAGGTGAAGGAGCCCCAGCCGCACGAATGCGCCATGCTGCGCCCGAACCACACGCTGTTCACCTACCTGCACCTGGCCGCCGACAAGCCGCAGGCCGAGGCGCTGATGGAATCAGGCGCAACCTGCATCGCCTATGAAACCGTGACCGATCGCAACGGCCGCCTGCCGCTGCTGCGCCCCATGTCGGAAGTGGCGGGCCGCATGGCGGCGCAGGTGGGCGCGCACTATCTCGAGAAGGAACAGGGCGGGCGCGGCATCCTGCTGGGCGGCGTGCCGGGCGTGGCGGCGGCGCGGGTCGCCGTGCTGGGCGGCGGCGTTGCCGGGTTCAACGCCGCGCTCATCGCCTCGGGCATGCGGGCGGACGTGACCCTGTTCGACATCTCCCTCGACCGCCTTGCGGAGCTGGACGCCTACTTCTGCGGGCAGGTAAAAACAGCCTATGCCAGCCGCTCGGCCATCGCCGAGGCGGTGGCGCAGGCCCACCTCGTCATTGGCGCGGTGCTGGTGCCGGGCGCCGCCGCGCCCAAGATCGTCACCCACGACATGATCCGCTCCATGAAGCGCGGCTCGGTGGTGGTGGATATCGCCATCGACCAGGGCGGCTGCTTCGAGACATCCAAACCCACCACCCACGCCGAACCCACCTACGTGGTGGACGACGTCATCCACTACTGCGTCGCCAACATGCCGGGAGCCGTCGCCCGCACCTCCACCATGGCGCTGAACTCCGCCACCCTGCCGTTCGTGCTGCAACTGGCGGGCCACGGCCCCATCGAGGCCATGCGCGCCAACCCTCACCTCGCCAACGGCCTCAACGTGGCTGAAGGCTACATCACCTACGAAGCCGTGGCTCGAGACCTGAACCTGTCCTACCGCCGCCCGGCCTGGCTGGATTGAGGGTTCGTTTCGGGAATTTTGATTTTTGCAGGAGGGTCTTGACCCTCCTGCACCTCCCCTTCGTTTATCGGGTCGTGCGCTTCATCAGGGGCGCAACTCATTCACAAAGAAAACGGCCGCGCCCTTTTCTCCAAGGACACAGCCCTTTGAAACCAATGGGGGTGTGGGAGTTACAGACCCCCCACGAAAACCCCTGTCAAACCAGAACGTTGAGCTTCTGGCCCTTGGCGATGAAGCGGGGGCGCTCCCCGTTCGGCGCTTCGCGGGCGAAGCGGCGAGCGTCGTCCTCGCGCTCCTGCGGGTTGCGGGCACCAAGCTCGTTCTGGCTGCGGGCCGACTGGGCGGCGATAACCCGCTGGGTGCGGGCCGCCAGCGCCTGGCTTTCGGCCGGGCCCGCCGCAGCGGCTGCGGCCTCGTTGCGCGCCGTGCTCCGGTCCGCGAACGACCGCGCGTCGCCCTGTTTGGGCGCGCCGTTCAGCCAGGAAGGATCGGAGCCGATGAGCATAGCGTTCAGGATTGTTCCCGAGTCGTAAAGAAACCGTTAACGGGACAGCACGGGAGAGGCGGTTGCCGGGCTGCCCGGCAGCGCGCCGTTGGGGCCGACGCCCGCCGCGATCATGGTGCGCGCGCCGCGCATCATGCGTTCAACGCGCGGCATCCACGGCGCATCAGGCTTGGACTCCTTGGCCAGGTCTTCCAGCGCCGCCAGGGCTTCGCGCGGGTTGCCGCTCTGGAGCCACGACAGGGCCAGGTAGTATTTGGGCGCGGGATGGTGCGGGGCCAGCTGGTTGGCCCGGTCGAACGCCAGGCGCGCCGCCGGCGTCACCTGCCCGCCCGCGTGGGCGGTGAGCGTCTCGCCATAGCCGATCCAGAGATCCGGACTGTCGGGCATGGCGCCGAGCGCCACGGACAGCGCCTCGGCCGCGCGCTCGGTCTCGCCCTTGCCGCTCAGCGCCATGGACAGGCGCAACCAGGCCGGAACGTCCGCCGGGTTCTCCAGCAGCACGGAGCGCGCCTCGGCAAAGGCTTCATCCGCCTCGGGCGCAGCCGCAGGTGCTGCGGGACGGATACCCTTGGCGGCCGGATGGCCGACCACGGCATAGGTGCCGCCGCCCAGTCCCAGGATGACCAATACCACCGCAGCCCAGCCGGGGTAGCCCGCACGCGGTCCGACCAGCAGCGGACGCAGCACCAGTGCCAGCACCACGGCGACCATCAGCATCAGAACCAGGGCGATCATGCTCCCTCCTTCCGCGCGCCGCGCCGGAATATACGCCACACAAGCAGAAGACCCAACCCCAGGAACAACACCGGGGCCGCCCATAGCACATAGGTCTCCGGCTTGACCGGCGGCTTCAGCAGAACCCAGTCTCCATAACGGGAGACGAGGTACGCCTTCACTTCCTTCGGACTATCTCCAGCGGCCACCCGCTCGCGCACCAGGCGGCGCAGATCGGCGGCATAGTCGGCATTGGACTCGGCAATCGACTCGCCCTGGCAGACCAGGCAGCGCACCTCGACCATGATGGCCTGCGCCATGGCCTCCTGCTTCGGGTCAGGCAGGGTCTCTGCATCAAACGCGGCAAAGGCCACAGCGGGCCACAGCAGCAGACCGACAAGAAGGGCGAGCCGTCTCATTGCTGCTGGGCCTTCTTGATGGTCTCAAGCAGGGCGGGAATATGCTCCGGCCGGATGTCGCCCAGATGGCGATAGACCACCGTACCGTCGCCGCGCACCACGAAGGTCTCCGGCACGCCCGAGATGCCCCAGGCGATGGCGGCCCGGCCGTTGTTGTCGAGGCCGATGCGGCGGAAGGGGTTGCCATATTCGGCGAACACCTGCGCCATGGCCTCCGGCTTGTCCTTCCAAGCAATGGCGTGGATGGTAACGCCATGCTGCTCCGCCAGCGCCTTCAGCTGCGGCAGCTCGGCGATGCACGGCGCGCACCACGAGGCGAAGACGTTGACCAGCGTGACGCCGCCCTGACGCAGGTCCGCATCCGACAGTCCGGGATGCTCGGCATCGTAGCCTGCAAGGTCGAACTGCGGCGCGGGCTTGCCGATGAGGGCGGACGGCGGGATCATCGGCTGGCCGCCCCGGTCCAGACGCAGAAAGAACACGGCGACCAGCGCCAAAAGCACCAGAACCGGCAGTCCCACCAGCAGCTTGCGACCCAGCGACATAATTTCCCCTACTCGCCCCTGTTACTCGGCAGCCAGCGGCAGCTTCTGCTCGGCCGCCTCGGCGGCAAGCTGATGCGGCTGCATCAGCGCCACCCGCGACCGCCGCCGGTCAAGCATGGAGACCGCGCCGCCCAGCATCATCAGCGCCGCGCCATACCACACCCACGGCATGAACGGCTTCCAGTGCAGGCGCACCTGCCAGCGGCCCTGCCCGTCCGGCTTGCCGAGCACGGCGTAGATGTCGCCAGCCCACAGCGGGGCGATACCGGCCTCGGTGGTTTCCATCGGCGGCTCGGTATAGGTGCGGGACTGCGGCCGCACGGAGACGACCAGATTATCGTCCTTCCGCACGTCGAACCGGCCTTCGATGGCGGTATAGTTGGGGCCCGCCACCGGCATAATGCTGTCGAGCGTGAAGGTGTAAGGGCCGACGGAGACCGGCTGGCCGGGCTCCACCGTGGTCATGACTTCGCTTTCCCACGCGCCCGAGGCGGTTGCGCCAAAGATGGAAACCGCAACGCCCAGGTGGGCCAGCCACATGCCGAACATGGCTCGGGGCTGGCGGATGAGCCGCCCCCAGACGAGGCGCGGGCCGCCGTGGCCGAGGCGGACCTGGCGGGCGATGTCCGCGAAGATGCTGGCCGCCAGCCACACGGCAAGGCCCACGCCCAGCAGCGCCCAGGCGCCGCGCGTATCGGCAAAGGCGTAGACGGTCAGCGCGCTGAGCAGCGCGAGCAGCGCCGGCAGGGCGAGACGCCGGGCGACGCGCCGGCCGCCGGCCGCCTTGCGCCAGGGCAGGAACGGCCCCACCGCCATCAGCGCCGCGACCGGCACCATGAGCGGGCGGAAGGTGGCGTTGAAATAGGGCGCGCCGACGGAAATCTTCTCCCCCGCCACCGCTTCCAGAGCCATGGGGTAGAGGGTGCCGAGGAACACGGTGCCGAGGATGGCCGCCAGCAGCAGGTTGTTGATGACCAGCGAGCCTTCACGGCTGGTGGCGGCGAAGGTTGCGCCCGCTTCCACCGTGCCCGCCCGCCAGGCGTAGAGCGTCAGCGCCCCGCCGATGTAAAGGGCGAGCAGCACGAGGATGAAGATGCCGCGCTCGGGATCGACCGCGAAGGAGTGCACCGACGTGAGCAGCCCGGAGCGCACGATGAATGTGCCCAGCATGGAGAGCGAGAAGGCCAGCACCGCCAAGAGCACGGTCCAGTTGCGAAGCGCGTCGCGCTTTTCCAACACCAGCGTCGAGTGCAGGAGGGCGGTCGCCGCCAGCCACGGCATGAGGGCCGCGTTCTCCACCGGGTCCCAGAACCACCAGCCGCCCCAGCCCAGCTCGTAGTAGGCCCACCAGGAGCCAAGGGCGAGGCCGCCGGTCAGCGCGGCCCACGCGGCCAGCACCCACGGGCGCATGCGCCGCGCCCATTCCGGGTTCACCTGGTTCTCCAGGAGCGCGGCGACGGCGAAGGAGAAGGTGACCGAAAGGCCCACATAGCCGAGGTAAAGCATGGGCGGATGGAAGGCGAGGCCGGGGTCCTGCAACAGCGGATTGAGGCCATTGCCCTCGCCCGGAGCAGGCAGCAGCCGCTCGAACGGGTTGGAGGCAACGAGCAGGAACACGTAGAAGCCGATGCCGATGAGCGCCTGCACGCTGAGCACGCGGGTCCGCAGCCGCTCGTTGAGGCTGCGCCCGAAGGTGGCGACGGCCCAGCCGGCGAGCGCCAGGATGGTCACCCACAGCAGCATGGAGCCTTCATGATTGGCCCAGACGCCGGTGATCTTGTAGAGCGCGGGCTTCAGGGTGTGGCTGTTCTCCGCCACCACCCGCACGGAGAAGTCCGAAACCCAGAACACCCAAGTGAGCGCGCCGAAGCTGATAAGCGCCAGCAGCAGCTGGGCCTGCGCCGCCGGCACCGCCACCGCCCGCAGGCGCTCGTCGTCCTTGTGGAAGCCGACGCCGGGCAGCAGGACCTGGCAGACCGCGACGGCCAGGGCGAGCCAGAGGCTGAAATGTCCGATCTCGGCAACCATGTCAGCTCCCGGCCTGCGTTTGGGGCCGCCACTCGCCGGCGCGCTTGATGGAATCGGCGACTTCCGGCGGCATGTACTTCTCGTCGTGCTTGGCGAGCAGCGATTGCGCCACGAACACGCCGGCGGCATCGAACGTGCCTTCCGCGACCACGCCCTGCCCCTCGCGGAACAGGTCCGGCACGAGGCCGCGGTAGCGCACCGGAACGGAGTGGGCGGTGTCGGTGACGGTAAAGGCCAGCGTCAGACCGTCCGCCTCATGGCGGACCGAGCCGGTTTCAACCAGTCCGCCAAGACGGATGGGCTGGCCCGGAGACACGCCCTTATCCAGCACGTCGGTGGGGGAATAGAAGTAGGTCATGGTGTCGTCGAGCGCGGAGAAGCCGAGGGCCGCCGCGCCGCTGACGGCGAGCGCCGCCAGACCCACCAGAACGAGCCGCTGATGCTTGGCCTTCATGCGCGTCCCCTCTCCGCCCGGCGCTCCGCGCGCAGGTTGTCCGCCTTGCGTTCCAGCGCGCGCATACGCCGCCAGCTGGCAAAGCCGAGCCCCGCCAGTCCGATCGCGGCGGCCGCGTATGCCGTCCAGACGAACGCGGCGTAGCCTCCCATCGCAAAAAATTCGCTCATTCTGCGCCTTCTAACGCCAGGGCTCGCCTTTCGGCTGCAACTTCAAGACGCTGGGCCGCCAACTCCGCCCGCATTCGCATGAGGAGCGTCGTGACGAAGAACAACAGATATGCCAGCGCCATAATCAACAGGGGAGTCAGCATGGCCGGATGAATGGTCGAACCACCGCTGCGAAATACGCTCGCCGGCTGATGCAGCGTATTCCACCAATCGACCGAGAACTTGATGATCGGCAGGTTGATCGCTCCCACCAGCGCGAGAATCGCAGCCGCACGGGCAGCGCGCTGGCGATCGTCAAAGGCCGACCAGAGCGCCATATAGCCCAGATACACAAACAAAAGGACCAGAACAGAGGTCATGCGCGCGTCCCATTGCCACCATGTACCCCAGGTTGGCTTACCCCAAAATGAACCGGTAATCAGACAGATGGCGGTAAAGGTGGCGCCGATGGGCGCAGCGGCCCTGGCGCATACGTCCGCCAGCGGGTGCCGCCAGACGATGGAGACAAGGCTGGCGACCGCAATGGTGGCGTAGGCGCCAAGCGCCAGCCACGCAGCCGGCACATGGACGTACATGATCCGAACGGTATCGCGCTGCAGGTAGTCGATGGGGCTGGCGACCAGCGCATAATAGAGCCCGAAGGCGAAGGCGATCAGCGTCGCCGCCGCCGTCCACGGCTGCACCGCGCGCGCGATGCGGAGGAAACGGGCTGGATTTGCGAATCTGTGCATAGGTGCGCGCCGTATAACATTATTCCATTGCTGCGCGGAGCCCCGCGGCTGCGGCGAATGGGCTCACCGCCAAAGCCAGCAGGGTTGTGGCCGCCAGCCACCTGAGCGCCGATGCGCCCGCCAGGGGATCGGCAACGCCCACGCCGAAGATCAGCGTCGGCACCGCCAGCGGCAGAACGAGGAGGCTGATGAGCACCCCGCCCCGCCGCACGCCGACCGTGAGCGCCGCCGCCACCGCGCCGATGGCGGACAGGGCAGGCGTGCCAAGCACCAGCCCCAGCAGCAGCGCACCCCACAGGTCTACCGGAGCGCCCAGCATGGCCGCAGTGATCGGCGTCAACATGACGAGAGGCAGCGCTGTCGTCAGCCAGTGAGCGATCAACTTGGCGATGGCGACCGCCTCCAGGCTCTGGCCGGAGACCACCAGCTGCTCCAGCGTCCCGTCCTCCGCGTCCGGCTGGAACAGGCGTTCCAGGCTGAGGAGGCAGGCCAACAGCGCCGACACCCAGATGATGCCCGAGGCGATCCGCAGCAATACCTGCGGCTCCGGCCCCACGGCGAAGGGAAACAGGCTGGCGACAATGACGAAGAAGATAAGCGCGATGGCCCCGCCGCCGCGCTCGGCCCAGACCAGCTGCAGCTCCCGCCGCACCAGGGTGAAGACGCCCCCGCTCATGCCCGGCCCCCGAGCAGGAGGGTGTCCGCGCCCTCCAAGGGCAACGGCGTGTGGCTGGTGGCGACGATCATGCCGCCCGCCGCCCGGTGATCGGCAAACACCGGCCCGAGCCGTTCAACCGAGGCCGCATCCAGGCCTACCGTGGGCTCGTCCAGCAACCAGAGCTGGGTGTTGCTCGCCAGCACCCGCGCCAGCGCCGTGCGCCGCTTCTGTCCGGAGGAGAGCAGCCGCGCCGGCACGTCCCACAGCGGCGCAATGCCCACTGCCGCCACGGCGGCCTCCACGCGCGCCTCGGCGACCTTGCGCGACGGCGCGGCGAGCCCGGCCCAAAACAGTAGGTTCTCCGCCACGCTCAGCACCGGCTTCAGGGCGTTGTCGTGGCCGAGGTAGGCGATGCGTTCCGGCCGCTCGATGGTGCCCGCCTCAGGACGCAGCGTGCCCGCCAGCAGCTTCAAGAGGCTGGACTTGCCCGCGCCGTTCGGCCCCGTCACCAGCAGCGCCGCGCCGGGCGCAACGGCAAGACTCAGCCGCGCAAAAACGGTTCGGCCGCCACGCCGACAGGCAACGGCCTCGGCGCGCAGTGCAAGGGGGGCTGCACTCATGGGCGCACCCTAGCGGGCGCGCCCCATAGCACAAGTCTGTTCCGGCAACCGCCGGACGGGATGGGGAGAGCCAAGGCGGCGCACCCGGCGCAAGGACGCGCCTGCCGCGCGCACAACCGCGCCCCGGCACCGCCAAGTCCTTGCCCCTCCTGCACCATACGTCGAGCCCCCCGATCCGATCGTTTGTCCCTCGTTAGAAACCGGCAGGGCCGCTTGTCGAGAAAAATTATTCCCGAGTCGGGCTCCCGCCCCGATGGCGCGCGCCGTGCTTGCCACGTGCCTACCTATAAAGGTGGATACCGCTCCTCCCGGCCGACCGGGAACCTAGTCCACGCCAATCGCTTTGCGCTTGTGTGCGGCACGGCGGAATGCTTCTGCGCGACAACAGCCGCTCCCTGCTCAGTTTTCCGGCAAAACATAGGGATTGACTGCCGAGCGGGGGCATGTCTGCCAGCCCTTCACAATTGCGCTGCGTTGCGGCAAAAAGCCCGCGACGGATCGGACACGTGCATCTGTACAATCAAGGAGAGCAGGTATGACTGCCGTGGGGCAAGATACCCTAAAGACACGCCGCACGCTGAACGTGGGCGGCAAAGAGTTTTCCTATTACAGCCTCAAGGCGGCTGAAGAGCACATCGGCGACGTTTCGCGCCTCCCCTTCTCCATGAAGGTGCTGCTCGAGAACCTGCTCCGCTTCGAGGATGGCGGGCAGACGGTGTCTGTCGACGACATCAAGGCCGTCGCCGAATGGCTCCGCAATCCCAAGTCCGACCGTGAAATCCAGTACCGCCCGGCCCGCGTGCTGATGCAGGACTTCACCGGCGTTCCCGCCGTGGTGGACCTGGCCGCCATGCGCGACGGCATGGCCAAGCTCGGCGGCGACCCGAACCGCATCAACCCGCTGGTGCCGGTCGACCTCGTGATCGACCACTCGGTGATGGTGGACGACTTCGGCAACCCGCTCGCCTTCAAGCGCAACGTGGAGCTGGAATTCCAGCGCAACATGGAGCGCTACGAGTTCCTGAAGTGGGGCCAGAACGCGCTGAAGAACTTCCGCGTGGTGCCGCCGGGCACCGGCATCTGCCACCAGGTGAACGTTGAGTATCTGGCGCAGGTGGTGTGGACCTCCGAGGACACCGCGGGCGCAACCATCGCCTACCCCGATACGCTGGTGGGCACCGACTCGCACACCACCATGGTCAACGGCCTTGGCGTGCTGGGCTGGGGCGTGGGCGGCATCGAGGCGGAAGCCGCCATGCTCGGCCAGCCGGTCTCCATGATCCTGCCGGAAGTCATCGGCTTCAAGCTGACCGGCAAGCTGAAGGAAGGCACCACCGCCACCGACCTGGTGCTGACCGTCACCAACATGCTCCGCAAGAAGGGCGTGGTCGGCAAGTTCGTCGAGTTCTACGGCCCGGGTGTGCTGACCCTGTCGGTCGCCGACATGGCGACCATCGGCAACATGGCCCCGGAATACGGCGCGACCTGCGGCTTCTTCCCGATCTGCCAGGAAACGCTGGACTACCTGCGCTTCACCGGCCGCGAAGACTGGCGCGTCGCGCTCGTTGGCGAATACGCCAAGGAGCAGGGCATGTTCGCCGACGCGAACACGCCGGACCCGGTGTTCACCGATACGCTGGAGCTGGATCTCTCGACCGTCGAGCCGTCGCTGGCCGGCCCGCGCCGTCCGCAGGATCGCGTGGCGCTGTCCAACGCCACCAACGCCTATAAGGAAGAGCTGACGGGCTTCTACAAGAAGTCCGGCGACGCCGCGAATGTCGAGGCGCCGGTGGAAGGCGCGGACTACACCCTGCGCCATGGCCATGTGGCCATCGCCGCCATCACCAGCTGCACCAACACGTCGAACCCGAACGTGCTGATCGCTGCCGGCCTGGTCGCCAAGAAGGCCAACGAGCTGGGCCTCAAGTCCAAGCCGTGGGTGAAGACCTCGCTGGCGCCGGGCTCGCAGGTGGTCACCGACTATCTGGCGAAGGCCGGCCTGCAGGAGCATCTGGACGCGCTGGGCTTCAACCTGGTCGGCTACGGCTGCACCACCTGCATCGGCAACTCCGGCCCGCTGCCGGAGCCGATCTCCAAGGCCATCAACGCCAATGATCTGGTTGCCGTGTCCGTGCTATCGGGCAACCGCAACTTCGAGGGCCGCGTCAGCCCCGACGTGAAGGCCAACTACCTGGCCTCCCCGCCGCTGGTGGTCGCCTATGCGCTCCTCGGCACCATGGCCAAGGACATCACCACCGAGCCGCTCGGCACCTCCAAGGACGGCAAGCCGGTCTACCTGAAGGACATCTGGCCGACCAACCAGGAGATCCAGACCGCCATCCAGCAGGCCGTCACCTCGGAGATGTTCAAGTCCCGCTACGCCAACGTGTTCCTGGGCGACGAGTATTGGCAGGGCATCAAGGTGGGCACGGGCCAGACCTACAGCTGGTCGTCCGAGTCGACCTACGTGCAGAACCCGCCGTACTTCCAGAACATCAGCATGACCTCTGCCGCCGTTGGCGACATCGTCAATGCCCGTCCTCTGGCGGTGCTGGGCGACTCGATCACCACCGACCACATCTCGCCGGCCGGCAACATCAAGGAGAACTCGCCCGCGGGCCAGTACCTCCTGCAGCACGGCGTCTCGAAGGCGGACTTCAACAGCTACGGCTCGCGCCGCGGCAACCATGAAGTGATGATGCGCGGCACCTTCGCCAACATCCGCATTCGCAACGAGATGGTCCCCGGCACCGAAGGCGGCATCACCAAGCACGTGCCCACGGGCGAGGTCATGCCGATCTATGACGCCTCCATGAAGTATCAGGCGGAAGGCACCCAGCTGGTCATCGTGGCCGGCAAGGAGTACGGCACCGGCTCCTCGCGCGACTGGGCGGCCAAGGGCACCAACCTCCTGGGCGTTAAAGCCGTGATCGCCGAAAGCTTCGAGCGCATCCACCGCTCGAACCTCGTCGGCATGGCGGTGCTGCCGCTCCAGTTCAAGGACGGCCAGTCCCGCGCCACCCTGGGCCTCGATGGCACCGAGACCTACACCATCCGTGGCGTCGGCAACCTTCGCCCGCGCCAGGATATCGAGGTCGAGGTTACCCGCGCCAACGGCGAGACGTTCAGCTTCACCGCCCTGTGCCGTATCGATACCGAAAACGAGATCGGCTACTTCTACAGCGGCGGCGTGCTGACCTACGTGCTGCGGAAGCTGGCGGCGTAACAGCCTCCGGCTACCTGCCGAAAAGAAACGGGGCGGTCCTTCGGGGCCGCCCTTTTTCTTTGGTTCAGAATTCTCTTTGCAGAGGGTCTTGGGCCCTCCGCACCCCCTGATTTTTCGAGCCGCGTTTCCGGCGCGTGCCGACAGGCAAACCGGAATAAAAAGGATGCACCCGGCTCATGCAGAGTGCATCCCCAAAAAAACGGAAGGGAGGTTGCCAAGAGGGGTGAATCCCTCCTGCAAAAAAACAGCAAAGCCAACAACCTATCGCGCTGCCAGGAGACTCTGGCCGGGGGAGCCGTCCGCGTTCAGGGCCGTCAACTCCTCGACCGTGCCGTCGCGTTTGACGAGGCAGTAGAACTGACGCGGGCTGTCAGCGCCGGCGGGGCTGGCCGCCAACCATACCTTGAAGCGCCGCCCGCCGCCGCCGATGCGATCGAGGTCAAGGGCGTTGGGCGCGAGCCCTTCGACCTGCCGGGCCACGCTCGCCCGGCAGGCGGCGACGGCCTCGGACTGGTCGTCCGCAAAGGCAGGGGAAGCCGCACCGAACATAAGCGCGGCAAAAGACAGGAACGCAGGAACAAGGCCGGACGCCAGAGCCTTGTCCGATCTGATCGCATCAGATCGGGGCTCTACCTCTTTTGTTGGCCGCACTTTCTTAACCGCAGGGTGTACCGCCCTGGTCGAAAGCTGCTCCAGGTGACGACGGGAAGGACGGGCCATGACTGATCTCCTCTGAACCCTGGCCGGGAGCCTGAACGGGAAGGCTCCCGAGTCGTTACCTGCATATACAATCATATTCGGATTTAATTGTATATGCAGTTATTGCGGGCGAGACGAAAATAGCTCGCCCATGCACGCCTGATGGCTGCCGGGTCAGCGAGAAAGCAAAGCGGTCAGGGGATGGGGATCAGGCGGTACGGAGCCGGCTCAGCACGTCATCAAGGGCACCGTGCAGCGTGGCGGTGCCGCCCTCGCCCAGCAGTTCCTCCAGCTGCGACTGCGCCGTCTTCCAGTGCGGCACGGCGGCGCGCAAGGTTTCCAGTCCCGCCTCGGTGAGCCGTGCTTCGCGTTGGCGGCGGTCCGCCTCGCTCACGACCAGCGTGATCCAGCCTTTGTCCGCCAGCGGACGCAGGTTGCGGGTAACGGTGCTAGGATCCATCACCATCTGCTCGCCAAGCTGGGAGACCGTGGGGTTCTTCAGGAACCAGATGTGCGCCAGGATGCTGAACTGGTTGGTGGAAAGGCCCGACGGGGCCAGGGCGTGGTCATAGATCTGGGTGATGCGGCGCGCGAGTTTGCGAAGCCGCAGGAAGGAGCAATCATCCAGACTGTAGGTTGGCCGCATCACGGGCTCCACCATTTCGTGCATTTGCAACTATCTGCCCCGGCAGCTTCCGGGTCAAGCCGGTGCCTGCCATCATCCTTTGGCCAGATCTGTGTCCTAATGTGGCCACACGGCCGCGCGAAAGTGCAGGCTCAACGGGAAAGCCGGAACCTGCGCGGCAGGGGCCAGCCGTTTCCTGCCGTGAAGATACTGTTCGAAGGCGCGAGATGAACGCTTATACCGCCGTAAGGCCCGCAGAAACGGAAGTACCGGCCCCGGCCCGCAAGTCGGCCGAGGACCAGGACCTGCTGCGCGCGGCCGGCAAGATTGCGCGCGATCTGGGCAAGCCCAACGCCGCCATCTACTACGCCGACCTCATCGCCTGCGTCGTTCTTGGCTACGGCGCGCTGGCGCTGACCATCGCCAGCGCCACATGGGGCCTGAAGCTGGCCCTCGGGGCCTTCGCGGTGCTGGCGCTCTACCGGGCGCTCGGCTTCATCCACGAGCTGTCCCACCTGAACCCGCGCGCCATGCCGGGCTTCCGCCGCTTCTGGAACGCGATCGTCGGCGTGCCGCTGATGATCCCCTCGTTCATGTATGAAGGGGTGCACAACATCCACCACGCCCGCACGCGCTACGGCACGGCGGAGGACCCGGAATACCTGCCGCTGGCCCTGATGCCGCCGCGCATGCTGGTGCTGTTCCTGCTCACCTCGGCGCTGGCCCCGGTCGGCCTGCTGCTGCGCTACGGCATCCTCGCGCCGCTTTCCCTGCTCTCGCGCAAGTTCCGCCGCATCGTGGTGGAGCGCTACTCGTCCCTCGTCATCAACCCGGCCTTCCGCCGCGACCCGAAGGAGCGCATGGCCCACAAGGACTGGCCGCTGTGGGAGGCGCTGACCAGCGTCTACGCCATCGGCTGGCTGGCGCTGACCGCAACCGGCACCCTCCATTGGTCCATCCTGCTCACTGTCATGGCCGTGATCTCGGGCGTTGCCGTGCTCAACCAGGTCCGCACCCTCGTTGCCCACCTGTGGGAGAACGAGGGCGAGCAGATGAGCCTCACCCAGCAGTTCCTCGACAGCGCCAACGTGCCGCCGCCGAACCCGCTGGCCGCCATCTGGGCTCCCGTCGGCCTGCGCTACCACGCCATCCATCACCTGCTGCCCGCCGTGCCCTACCACAACCTCGGCAAAGCCCACCGCGCGCTGATGCAGCAGTTCGGCACCCAGAGCACCTACAACCGCGCCAACTACACCGGCCTGTGGACGCTGTGCCGGGGGCTGGTCAGCAGCTCGTTCCGCAAGCACGCGGGCCGGTAGGGGTTTTTCTGGCTTTTTGGCTTTGCAGGAGGGTCTTGACCCTCCTGCACCTCCCGATCGCTTTGACGGGCCGTGTTTCCGGAGACTTCTGGAAACACGGCTTTTCATTTGGATGTGATGGGACGCACCCGGCCAGATCTGGCTGGCGCGCAATAATGGGAGCGGATGCTCCTTAAGCTCATTCAATGTGCACTGGGAGCGAGAGAAATAAGGGCGCTGCGCTTCCGCCCGCGCGGTCCAATAAACGAAAGGGGGTGCAGGGGGTCCGAGACCCCCTGCAAACAATCCCTACCAATCGCGACTACTGCGCCAGTCGCAGCAGCACGTCGCTCATGCGCTTGGAGAAGCCGGGGAGGTCCGGCAGCGGCTCGCCTTCCAAGATGCGGGCTTGATCGAGCAGCAGCTGGCTGGCCAGCGCAATGGTGTCGTACTGGCCTTCCTGCCCGGAGCGCTCGGCCAGTTGCTTGACCAGCGCGTGGCGCGGATTGATTTCGAGCACACGCGGCGCGATCGCGTTCAGGCGGTCGTGGGCCTTAAGCATGCGGCTGAGGCGCAGGTCCATGTCGCCTTCATCCGCCACAAGGCAGACGGGGCTGTCGGTCAGCCGCTCGGAGGCGCGGATGTCCTTCACCGAATCGCCAAGCACGCCCTTCATCACGGCGATGAGGCGGGAGACATCCGTCTCCGGCGCGGCCTCGCCCAGATCCTTCGCCTCGCCGAGCGCAGAGAGGTCGGCGCTGGAGGCCTTGGTGATAGACTGGAGCGGCTTGCCGTCAAACTCGGTAACGACGCCCAGCCAGAAATCGTCGATGGGGTCGGTCAGCAGCAGCACCTCGATGCCGCGCGCCTTGAAGCCTTCCAGTTGCGGGCTGGAGGCCGCGCCTTCCTCGGTCGTCAGGTAGTAGATGGCCTTCTGGCCTTCCTTCATGCGGGAGATGTACTCGCCAAGGCTGGTCCAGCCCTCAACGCCGGTCGACTTGAAACGGGTGAGCTTGAGGATGTCGTCCCGGCGGTCGAAGTCCTCATAGAGGCCTTCCTTCAGCACCTTGCCGAACTGGCCCCAGAACTTGGCGTAGGTCTCGGGCTCGTTCTCGGCCATCTTGGCAAGGTCGCCCAGTACCTTGCCGGTGATGGCCTTCTTCATCGCCGCCAGCACCGGATTGTGCTGGAGCATCTCACGGGAGATGTTGAGGGCCAGGTCCTGTGCGTCGACGACGCCGCGCATGAAGCGCAGGTAAGCGGGCAGCAGCTCTTCGCAGTCGTCGGTGATGAAGACGCGCTTCACATAGAGCTTCACCTTCGATTTGCGCTCGGGGTCGTAGAGATCGAACGGTGCCTGGCTCGGCGTGAACAGCAGGCAGGTGTATTCCAGCTTGCCCTCGGCCCGGAAGTGGAGCGTCCGCAGCGGCTCATCGAACAGGCCGGAGGTGTGGCGGTAGAACTCGGCGTAGTCCTTTTCCTCGATTTCGGACTTGGGCCGGGTCCACAGCGCCTTGGCGGTGTTGACCGTGTCCGCCGCCTCGCTGCCCTCGGTCAGCTTGATCGGGATGGCGATGTGGTCCGAATAGGTGCGGATGATGGAGGACAGGCGGTATTTCTCCAGGAACTCCGCCGCGTCCTCCTTCATGTGGAGGGTGATGGTGGTGCCGGTGGCGTCGCGCGTCGCAGGCTCCACGGTGAAGCTGCCAAGGCCGTCGGACTCCCACGCAAAGGCTTCGTCAGACCCGGCGCGGCGGCTGACCACCCGCACCTTGTCCGCCACCATGAAGGCTGAATAGAAGCCGACGCCAAACTGGCCGATAAGATCAGGCGCGCTGCTCTTGGTCTCCGCGCCCTTCACCGCCTCCATAAACCGGGCGGTGCCGGAGCGGGCAATGGTGCCCAGGTTCTCGATCAGGTCTTCGCGGCTCATGCCGATGCCGGTGTCGGACAGCGTCAGCGTCTTGGCCGCCTTGTCGATGGTAATGACAATCTCCAGCGGGGTGTCGCCCAGCAACTCCGGCCGGGTCAGCGCCTCGTAGCGCCGCCGGTCACAGGCGTCCGCCGCGTTGGAGATCAGCTCGCGCAGGAAAATCTCACGCTCGGAATAAACCGAGTGCACCATCATGTGCAGCAACCGGGCCACTTCGGCCTGGAAGCCGAAGCTCTCGGATTTTACCGCGTCACGATCGGCCATAACGTTCCCATTCCCCTTTCGTCGAAGATGAAATTCCTGCGTGTCATGTAAGGAAGCCGGGGCTGAATCTAAAGAGGCAAGCGCCCCGGCGCGCGTGAGCCTCAGGAGCCCACCGCGCCCAGCAGCCTGGCCGCCGTCTCGCGCGGCAGACGGAAGGCAAAGGCGCGCATGCGATTGAGGCGCGCGGCCTCTTCCTCGGCCGGGCCGGCGGCCTCCGGCGCTTCGCCCGGCGTGGCCTGATGGTGGGCGTTGACCCGCACCCACGCGCCCGTGTCGTCCGCCTTGCACAGCAGGGTGAGCGTCACCCCGTCGAAGGTTTCGGCCATGACCATGGTCGCGCCGGTCCACGCCAGATCCCGGGCCTGCTGCACCTGGTCATATTTCAGCGTTTCCACCGCCTCGACCGCCTGGCGCACCGCCTCGGCATTAACCGGCGCGCCCGCATCGGCCGCCACGCGCTGAAACGCGGCGTTGGGCGCGGACCGCTCGAAAGTCGACATGCGGCCATCGGGCGTCATTACGCGCAGCACGCGCACCCGCTCCGCCTTCACCGTGGGGAGAAACACCTCCGCCCAGTGCTCCGGCGACAGATCGATCTCCGGCACGCGGGCCGCCACCACCGGCTTCCCGCCTTCGGGAATGATGAGCGCCTGATCTTCCGGCAGGCTGTCGTCATGGCGGATGGCGAAGAGCGCAAGGCCAACCCCGCCCTTGTCCGCCAGCGTAAAGGCATAGGCCTGCGAACCATCGAGCCGCGCGGATGCCGGGGCGGATTTCTTCTCGGCCACGATCATGCCGGTCAGATCATCGAGAAGCTGATCCACCATACCGTCCCGCGCCGGAGCATCACCGGCCGTTTCCACATGCCACGTGCCGTCATCGGCCTTGCGGAGACCAAGGGTTTCGGCCTTGTGCCGAATGGTAATGCGGGCAATCTGATCGAGCTGCGTCGCGAGCGCCGGCAGGGCGCGCTCGCTGAAGATACCGCTCTGAACCACAAGAAGAATGGCAATCGCCACCAGAACGATGGCCAACCCGGCCAGACCCAGCACCTTCTTCGATACCCGCATCGGCGCACTCTCCCTCCCCGGTTGCAAAGCCAATCACGGACACAGCCCGAAAGGCCGTGCCCAACGCCAGATCAGAAACCAGAGGTGTAACGGGAAATTACGCCAGGCCCAACGCCTAAACGCCCAACCGGTCAAATGTCAGGCAGGCCCGGCCCTTAGACAGTCGCGGGACGCGAGGGCGCGCGCTCGGGGCACTCCACCAGAACGGGCCGCGACACGGCGGGAAGCGCCGGCTGGGCGTTGCCCGGCTCGTAGCCGAGCATCATCAGCACCGATCCGGCCTGGTTTTCGTGCGAGTCGGAAAAGAGCGGCTGAACATTTACGGCAGCGAGAATCAGCAGGCCCGTCATGATGCCGACAAGACCAACGATCCCGAGTTTTGCCCTATTCATCTCAGCCGCTTTCTCTGTACGAGTTCCGTTCTAGCAATTCGGAAGCGGCAGGTCGAGCTTATTCAGCGACCATCCACGGTGGCAGCGGCAGGTTGCGCTCCTTCAGCCACGCGGGATTGAAGATCTTGGACAGGTATTGCCGCCCGGAATCGCATAGGATCGTCACGATGGTCTTGCCCGGCCCCAGCTTGCGGGCCAGCTGCACCGCGCCGGCCACGTTGATGCCGGTGGACAGGCCGACGCACAGCCCCTCGTACTGCATCAGGTCGTAGACGTAGCGCAGGCCTTCCTCATCGGACGCGCGGAACCAGTCATCCACCGGCGCGCCATCCATGTTGGCGGTGATGCGGCTCTGGCCAATGCCCTCGGCAACCGAATTGCCCTCGGCGCTCAGCTCACCCTTGGCGTAGTAGTTGAACAGGGACGCGCCGTAAGGATCGGTAAGGGCAACGACGATATTCTCGTTGAACTCCTTGAGGCCAAGGCCGACGCCCGCCAGCGTGCCGCCGGTGCCCACCGCGCAGGTGAAGCCGTCAATGCGGCCCTGCGTTTGCTTCCAGATCTCCGGGGCGGTCGTCTTGATGTGGGCCAGCCGGTTGGCGGTGTTGTCGAACTGGTTGGCCCAGATGGCGTTCGGCGTCTCCTCGGCGATGCGCCGGGAGGTGTGCACATAGTGGCCGGGGTTGGAGTAGGGCGCAGGCGGCACCAGGATCAGCTCCGCGCCGAGCGCGCGCAGCGTGTCCTTCTTCTCCTGCGACTGGGTTTCGGGCATGACGATGATCGTCTTGTAACCCTTGGCGTTGCCCACCACCGCGAGGCCGATGCCGGTGTTGCCGGCCGTACCCTCGACGATGACGCCGCCGGGCTGGATGAGGCCGCGCTCCTCGGCGTCCTCGATGATGCCCAGCGCCGCCCGGTCCTTGACCGATCCGCCGGGGTTCAGAAACTCGGCCTTGCCCAGAATGGTGCAGCCGGTTTCTTCCGACGCGCGCTGAAGCTTGATGAGGGGAGTATTGCCAATGAGCGGAAGCACGCTCTCGGCAACGGCGGGGCGCTGAGAAGGTCGATCCAAAGTCATGGCAATGGTGTACTGCGCCACGGATGCCCCTTCAAGGCAGCGAAGGGCGAGAAATTCGATTGCGAACGCAAAGATTTTCTCCTGCCGCAGCTCGGTGAGCCGATTTTGCATCCGGCATGGCAATTCATGCAGGAAAGGCTATGAACGACAGCGCTGGATGAATCGAGAGTTCAGGTTGAACGATGTCAGATACGGCCATGGCACCTGTTGAACCCGCCATCGACCCGCGGGTCTTTCGCACTGCACTGGGCCAGTATCCGACGGGCGTGGCCATCGTGACCACGCTCGACGCCGCCGGGCGGCCGGTCGGCATGACCATCAACTCCTTCGCATCGGTCAGCCTCGACCCGCCGCTGGTGCTGTGGTCGGTGCAAGTGCACACCGGCTCCGCGGACATTTTCCGCACGGCGGCCCGATTCGCCATTTGCGTGCTGGCCGCGGATCAGGAAGACATGGCCCTGCGCTTCGCCCGCGCGGAGGAAAACAAGTTCCGCGACATGGCGATCCATACCGGCCTTGGCGGCATCCCGCTTATTCCCGGCGCGCTGGCAACGTTCGAGTGCTCCACCTGGGCGATCTATCCGGGCGGTGACCATGAGATCATCGTGGGCCATGTCGAACGGCTGAACTGCCGGCCGGGCGCGCCGCTCGGCTTCCATCAGGGCCGGTTCCTCGCGCTCGAAGCGCCGCAGGCTTAAGGCAGACGCAAGGACGGGAGAGGACGCATGGCGCGGCGGGCCCAGACAGGGCTGCAGGGCGGAATACAAAGCGGGGGCGGGGGCTGGCGCAAGCTTGTCCATGCCGTCACCGTGGCGGGCTTCGCGCTGCTCGCCGCCTGCAACGGCAACGCGCCGGATGTTCCGGCCATCAGCCGGGATCCGGGCGTGCTGGTGCGCCTCGGCAGCGATGAGGTGCAGAGCCTCGACCCGCACAAGGTCTCGACCGTCGAGGACGTGCGGGTGGCCTCCGAATTGTTCGAAGGGCTAACCCGCTACACCGCAGCCGGAGACATAGAGCCGGGCCTTGCCGAGAGCTGGACCGTCTCGAACGACGGCCTCGTCTGGCAGTTTACCCTGAAGCCGGACCTGCATTTCTCCGACGGCACGCCGTTGACCGCGCGGGATGTGGTTGCCAGCTTCCAGCGCCTGCTTGCGCCCACAACCGCCGCGCCCAACGCCAACCTGTTCTACGCCATCGAAGGCGCGGAAGCCGTTGCGACGGGCAAGGCCCCGCCGGAGCGGCTTGCGGTGGACGCGCGAGGAGAACGCGGCCTCGAGATTCGCCTCACCCGGCCCTTCCCCGCCTTTGCCGAGCTGCTGGCTCACCCGGCAGCAAGCGCGCTGCCCGCCCGCCTGCTGGAAACGCATGGCGACGGCTGGGTGCGGCAGCGCCCGCTGGTAGGCTCCGGCCCGTTCCGGCTGAAGGAATGGCGCCTGCACAGCGCGCTCAAGCTGGAGCGCAACCCGTTTTACCATGATGCGGCGAACGTGGCGCTGGCGGGCGTCACCTACCGTCCGGTGCAGGACGACCAGACCGCCCTGCGCCTGTTCCGGGCGGGCAGCGCCGACGTGCTCACCGACTTTCCGGCGCGTGACCTGCCGCTGCTGCGCCGTCATGTGCCAAGGGCTATCCACATCGCGCCCTACCGGGGCAGTTATTACTTCGCCTTCAACACGCGCCATCCGCCGTTTGATGATGTGCGGGTGCGCCGCGCGCTCGCCATGACGGTGGACAGGGAGATTCTGGTGAACAAGGTGATCGGCCTTGGCCAGCCCGTGGCCTGGGGCGTGGTGCCGCCCGGCCTTGCCGGATACGGCCCGGCCGTGCTGCCTGGCTATGCCCGCTGGCCGAAGCAGAAGCGTCTTGCCGAAGCTCAGCGTCTGCTCGCCGCCGCCGGCTACGGGCCCAAGCGTCCCCTCGTATTCGAGATCCGTTATAACACTGATGTCGAGCACCGGCGCGTTGCCCTGGCGCTGAGCCAGATGTGGAAGCCGCTGGGCGTGATTGCCAGACTTGCCAATACGGAAGCGGCGGTGCACTTTTCGTCGCTCAAAGCGGGTGATTTCACCATGGCGCGATCAGGCTGGATTGCCGACTATGCAGGGGCGGAGAGTTTTCTCTCGGTATTCCTGTCAGATGCCGGACCGATCAACTATCCCGGGTATCAGAACCCCGGCTTTGACGCGCGGGTGCAAGAGGGCCTGGCCCTGGCCGACCCGGCCGCCCGCACCGCCGCACTGCGCTCGGCCGAGGCCATGCTGGTGGAAGACGTTCCCGTGCTGCCGCTCTACCATTATGTTTCCAAGGCGCTGGTCAACCCGGCCGTCGAGGGCTGGATCGATAACATCGCCAATGCCCACCCTTCGCGCACGCTCCGCCTGAAAGGCACGTCGTCCGGCGCGGGCGCCGCTGCTCCGGAGACGCACTCATGATGATGCGGCGTCTCTTCCTGGCGGCTCTGGCCTGCGCCGCGCTTGTCGGCTGCACCGGCAAGCAAACGGCTCCCGAGCAGGAGCACACCCTGCGGGTCACTGCCATCGGGCTCATCACCACCACCGATCCCCACCGCGCCTACACCCGGCCGGAACGTATTCTGGCGGGCGAAACCCACCTGGGCCTCGTGACCGTGGACTCCTCGGGCCAGATCGTGCCGGGCCTGGCCGAAAGCTGGTGGGTGAGCGAGGATGGGCTCAGCTACATCTTCCGCCTGCGCCCCATGCAATGGGCGGATGGCAAGCTGCTGACCCCGGATGACGTGGTGGCTTCGTTCCGCCGGATGCTCTCTCCTCGGACCAAGCACCCGCTGGCGGAATGGCTGGCGCGCATCCGCAACGGTGAAGCCGTGCGGCGGGGCCGGATGCGAACCCGCGAACTGGGCGTCAGGGCGCTCACCGATACGGTGGTGGAGATCAGCCTCGAACAGCCGCAGCCCGCCTTCCTGGCGCTGCTGGCCGAGCCGTCCGTCGCCATTCTCCGGCAGGTGCGGGCGCAGGGACAAACCACCATCATGGGCCTTGGCCCCTACCGGATCGAGAGCCAGAGCGACCAGCAACTGGTTCTGGTCACCAACCGGCAACCAACCGATCAGCAGCAGACCGACGCGGAAGACGGACCGGCCTACGGCCGCATCACCCTTGAGGCGGTGACGGACCCGGTGGATGCCGTCCGGCGCTTCCGCGATGGCAAGACCGACCTGGTCATGGGCGGCGCGATCAGCGGCCTTGCCGAGGCTCGTGCGTTGCCAACGCCGGGGGCCATCCATATCGAGCCGAGCTTCGGCGTCTACGGCTATGTGGCGCAGACCGGCAAGGGACCACTGGCGGACGTGCGCCTGCGCCGGGCGCTCAGCATGACCATCGATCGGCAGGGGCTATCCCGCCAGATGTTCAACATCCCGGCCATGGTGCCGGTGGAAAGCATCGTGCCGCCGGGCTTTACGGGCTATGGCGACCCGGCCCTGCCGACATGGGCCTTCTGGTCGCTGGAGCAGCGGCTGACCGAGGCGCGCCGCCTCATCGCGGAAGCGGGCTTCGGGCCGGACAAGCCGCTCAAGATTTCCGTGCTTCTGCCGCCCGCCAGCGAGCACCAGAAGATCCTGGCGGCGATCGCCACCGGGTGGCGCGAACTGGGCGTTGAGGTCTCGGCCAAGGTCGGCACGCCCCAGGCCTATGAGGAAACGCTCAAGGCTGGCGACTTCGATCTGGCGATGCGTTCCGTCATGACGCCCATCGACTATCCGCTCGTCTTCCTCGCCCCCTATCAATGCAAGGCGCCGGAGAACGTTGGCAACTTCTGCGTGCCCGAGGCAGACCAACTGCTGGAGGAAGCCGGACAGACCGACGATCTTACCGCCCGCACGGAACAGCTGAAGGCCGCCGAACAGCTGCTGGTGGAGGAGGCGCCGTCGATCCCGCTGTTCGTTCCGGTTCGCTGGATGCTGGTGAGCGAAAGCATCAACGGCTGGACCGACAACACCGCCGGCAGCCACCCCCTCTCTGCCCTCACGCCGCAGGCCGCCCATTGATATGATCCGATTGCTGAGCGGGCGCCTGCTTGGCGCCATTCCGACCCTGTTCGCCATCGTGCTGCTGGGCTTCGCCCTCATGCGGCTCGCCCCCGGCGGCCCGTTCGATGCGGAGCGGGCCCTGCCGCCGGAAGTGGAGGCAGCCTTGCGCGCCCAGTATGATCTGGATGCGCCGCTGCACGCGCAGTTCGCCCGCTATCTGACCGACCTTGCCCACTTCGATCTCGGCCCCTCGTTCAAGTACAAAGACTTCACCGTGGCCGAGCTGATCCGCGACGGTGCGCCGGTGAGCATGACGCTCGGCCTTGCCGCCCTCGTGCTCGCCGCCGGGCTCGGCATCAGCCTCGGCTGCGCGGCGGCGCTCAGGCGCGGCTCCCGGTTCGACACGGCCCTCATGGGATTAGCGGTCAGCGGGCAGGTGATCCCCACCTTTGTCGTAGGGCCGATCCTCGCCCTCGTCTTCGGCCTGTGGCTGCGCTGGCTGCCACTGGCCGGCTGGGGCGGCGGCAGGCTTGCTTTCCTCGTGCTGCCGGTCATCACCCTTGCCCTGCCCTATGTGGCGGCGATCGCCCGGCTGATGCGCGCGAGCCTTGCCGAGACCCTGAGCGAAAACTTCATCCGCACCGCCCGTGCCCGCGGCGCGAGCCCGGCACGCATCCTGCTGCGCCACGCCCTGCCGCCCGCCCTCTTGCCGGTGGTGAGCTACCTCGGCCCGGCGGCAGCGGGGCTACTCACCGGCTCGGTGGTGGTGGAGACCATCTTCGGCCTGCCCGGCATCGGCCGCTACTTCGTGCAGGGGGCGATCAACCGCGACTACACCCTCGTGCTCGGCGTGGTGATGCTCTACGGCGGCGTCATCGTCCTCTTCAACATGGCAACGGACCTGATTTACGGCTGGCTCGACCCGAGGGTAAGGCGAGCATGAACGACACGGTTTTATTGGCTGGCAAGCGGATCGGCTGGCGGCAGCGCCTTCTGCGCCACGGCGGCGCACGCTGGGGGCTGGCGGTGCTGCTGCTCCTCGCCGTGCTGGCCGTGGCGACCCCGCTGCTCTCGCCCCACGGCTACGATGCGGTGGACTGGGACGCTATCGAGCAGGCCCCCTCCGCCACCTACCTCTTCGGCACCGACAGCGTGGGGCGGGACCTGTTCAGCCGCCTGATGCTGGCAACCGGCATTTCGCTGGCGCTAGGGCTGCTGGCGACGGTGGTCAGCGTCGTCATCGGCATTGGCTGGGGCGCAGTCGCCGGGCTGGCGGGCGGGCGGACCGACGCGCTGATGATGCGGTTTGTGGACGTGCTCTACGCCATGCCGTTCCTGTTTTTCGTCATCGTGCTCATGGCGGTGTTCGGGCGCAGCATCTGGCTCATTTTCATCGGCGTCGGCGCGGTGGAATGGCTGACGCTGGCGCGCATCGTGCGCGGGCAGACGCTGCTCCTGAAGAACCAGCCCTTCGCCGAGGCCGCCCGCGCCTGCGGGGCTGGGCCGTGGCGGCTGCTCACCCGCCATATCGTGCCGAACCTGCTCGGTATCGTTGCCGTCCACGCAACATTAACCATCCCGCAAGTCATTCTGGTGGAAAGCTTCCTCAGCTTCCTGGGACTCGGCGTGCAGGAGCCCCTCACCTCCCTTGGCGTGCTGGTGCGCGAGGGCGTCGAGACGCTGGAGACGGCCCCGTGGCTGATCCTGTTCCCGTCCCTGTGGCTGGCGGCGCTGCTCGTCTCCCTCAATCTGGTGGGCGATGCGCTGCGCGATGTGCTTGATCCGAAAGACCTGTAACCCGTGGCCCTGCTTGATATCGAGAACCTGACCGTCCACTTCGACACACCCGCTGGAACGGTCGAGGCGGTGCGCGGCGTCAGCCTGTCCATCGCGGAGGGCGAAGCGCTGGCGATCGTGGGCGAGTCGGGCTCAGGGAAAAGCCAGACGTTGCTTGCCGCCTTCGGTCTGCTGCCACGCAGCGGCCGGGCGGAAGGCGCGGTCAGGTTCAACGGCGAAGACCTGCTCGGCGCATCGCCGCGCGCGCTGCGGGCGGTTTTGGGCCGGGACGTGGGCTTCGTGTTTCAGGACCCGATGAGCGCGCTGACGCCCCACCTCACCATCGGCGCACAGGTGGCCGAGGCGCTGAGGATTCACGAAAAGCTCTCCCGTCGCGAGGCGCGGGACCAGGCCATCGACCTCCTGCACCGGATGCGCCTGCCAGAGCCGACGGAGATCGCCAGGCGCTACCCGCACCAGCTTTCGGGCGGCCAGCGCCAGCGGGCGATGATCGCGGCGAGCCTTGCCACCGGCCCCAAGCTGCTGATTCTGGACGAGCCGACCACCGCGCTCGACGTGGTGGTGCAGGCGGACATTCTCGACCTGCTCACCGAGCTGCGCCGGGAACACGGCATGGCGCTGGCGTTCATCACCCACGATCTGGCCGTCGCCGCGCAGGTGGCGGACCGCATCGCCGTGCTGCGGCGTGGGGAAGTGATCGAGAGCGGCCCCGCCCGCCGGCTGCTGGCCGCGCCACGGAGCGACTATACCCGCCTGCTCGCCGAGGCCGCCACCCTGCCGACGCCGCCCGCCTATGCGCCGCCCGCGCCGGTCGCCCGGCCGCTGCTCACCGTGCAGGGGCTGACGCTCGATTACACGCAGGCAAAGGGGCTGTTCGGCAAGGAGACCCACCGCGCGCTGGAGGATGCCAGCCTCACCGTCCACCCCGGCGAGGCCATCGGCATCGTGGGCGAGTCGGGCTCGGGCAAGTCCAGCCTCATCCGCGCCATCCTCGGGCTGGCGGAGCCGACGGCGGGCACCATCGAATGGCAGGGCAAGCCGTTGGCGCATCCCTACCCCCGGAGCTTGCGCAAGGACATGCAGATCGTCCACCAGGACCCCTACAGCGCGCTCGACCCGCGCATGACCATCGGCGAATCGGTGGCCGAGCCGTTGGCGATTCACCGGCGCGACCTCTCCCCCCGGGGCCGCCGCGCGCTCGTCGCCGCCTGGCTTGATCGGGTGGGCCTGCCCCCCCATTTTGCAGAGCGGTATCCCCACGAGCTTTCGGGCGGGCAGAACCAGCGGATGAACATCGCCCGCGCGTTCATCAGCCAGCCGCGCCTCGTTGCCTGCGACGAGGCGGTGAGCGCGCTCGATGCCCAGACCAAGGCGGAGATTCTGGCGCTTCTGGCCGAGCTTCGGCACGAAACCGGGGTCGCGCTGCTGTTCGTCACCCACGACTTCCATGCAGTGGCGCGGCTGTGTTCTCGCACAATAGTTTTGCAGTGCAGCAAAATAGTTGACGCAGGCGAGACCTCGTCGCTTATGACTAGGGGGAGCCATCCCTGTACGAGGGCTCTGATCGCAGCGATTCCCCGGCTCGCGGCCATGGGGGAGGAGACAACGAGGGAGCATATCCAATGAGTGCGGATCCGATTGTCATTGTCGGCGCGAAGCGGACCCCCATGGGCGGGTTCCAGGGCGATTTGTCGGGGCTGAAGGCCGCCGACCTGGGCGCGGCTGCGATCCGGGCCGCCGTGGCCGAGGCGGGCGTGGCGCCTGAGGAGATCGAGCAGGGCATCATGGGCTGCGTGCTCCAGGCCGGTCAGGGTCAGGCCCCGGCCCGTCAGGCGGCGCGCTTCGCCGGTCTGCCCGACTCGGTCGCCTGCACCACCGTCAACAAGATGTGCGGCTCGGGCATGAAGGCGGTGATGGATGCGCACGACATCCTCGCCGTCGGCTCGGCGGACATCATCGTGGCGGGCGGCATGGAGAGCATGACCAACGCCCCCTACCTGCTGCCCAAGGCCCGCGGCGGCATGCGCATCGGCCACGGCGAGGTGCTCGACCACATGATGCTCGACGGCCTTGAGGATGCCTATCAGCGCGGCCGGGCCATGGGCGTGTTCGCCGAAGCCACGGCGCAGAAGTATCAGTTCACCCGCGACGCGCAGGACGAATACGCCGTGCGCAGCGTGACCCGCGCCCAGAATGCCATCAATGGCGGCATGTTCGACGCTGAGATCGTGCCGGTGACGGTGAAGACCCGCACGGGCGACGTGGAGGTGACGAAGGACGAGCAGCCGCTGAAGGCGAGGCTCGACAAGATCCCGCAGCTGCGCCCCGCCTTCGCCAAGGACGGCACGGTAACCGCCGCCAGCTCCTCGTCCATTTCGGACGGTGCGGCAGCGCTGGTGCTGATGCGCGAGTCGACCGCCAAGCAGCGCGGCCTGACCCCGCTGGCTTGGATTGTCGGCCACGCCTCGCACGCGCAAGCGCCGGAGTGGTTCACCACCGCCCCCGTCGGCGCGGTCGAGAAGCTGCTGAAGCGCACCGGCTGGACCCGGAGCGACATCGACCTGTTCGAGATCAACGAAGCCTTCGCCGTCGTCACCATGGCGGCCATCCACGATCTCGGCCTCGACCCGGAAACCGTGAACGTCCACGGCGGCGCATGCGCCCTCGGCCACCCGATCGGCGCATCGGGCGCACGCATCATCGTCACGCTGCTGTCGGCCCTGCAACGCTACAATAAGGTTAAGGGCGTGGCGTCCCTGTGCATCGGCGGCGGCGAGGCAACGGCCATCGCCATCGAGCGGTTGAACTAGAACGCCATACAGCAGAACCGATCATCCAATGAGACCGTGGCGCTGCCCTGCCCAGCAGCGCCACGGTTTTGTTTTTGGGGTGACTGGTCTTCTTTTTGAAGGAGGGACTGCGTCCCTCCTTCACCTCCCATTCGATTCATCGGGCCGCGCCTTGCATGGGCCATAGAGTTCGCTGGATCTCCGGCCGGGTGCGTCCCCCATTAAAAACGAAGGGGTGCAGGGGACCGAGTCCCCTGCAAACAAAATCAGCAGTCCTACCCGATGTCCGGCTTGGGCGTGGCCTTGTAGAGCGGGATGCGGTCCAGTTCCTTGTCGATCTGGACCACGATGCGCCGGTAGCGGTCGTCGCCGATGCTGACGTACTGGCTCTCGAACTCCTTGGTGGTCATGCCTTCCCGCAGCTTGTGCAGCGCTGCCGTCGGCAGCAGCCGCTCGTCGCCCACGTAGGCGAGGCCGTACTGCACTTCCCGCAGGAGAGAGCGGTCGCCATTGGCGGCCATGCCAAGGCGCAGGCCGGCCCGATCGGCCATCAGGTCAACGAAGGAGAAACCGCTGCCGCCGGGGGTGCTGTCGCTCAACTCCTTCCACTCGCCCGCCGCGCGGGAGAAGCGTTCGGCGAACACAATGGAGAGCGCCGCCGAGAGGGAGAAGTGCTTGGGCAGATCCGTGCGCCCGGACAGGACGAAGGTGGATGGCTCCGGCACGCAGGGCGCGTCAAACGGCGCGACCATCCGGGCCAGATTCTTGGCATCCGGCCCGAGCGTAATCATGCTGAGCGCAACGAGGGCGGCGCGCGTTTCAGCGGCCGGATCGTTCCGCTCGCTGCGCTGGACCACGATGCGGAAGGTGGTGTTGACGAAGGTGGCGTAGGACTTGGCGCCGACGCCCGATCTCAAATCGCGGTCCAGCAGAGAGTTGTAGTAGAAGCGGACCAGCTGCGGATCGAGCGACGTGCTGAAGTGCGGCACCATCGCCTTCAGTCCCTCGAACAATTCCGTGTCCGGCTGGATGTTGACGACCATCTTGCCCGGCTTCGACACTACGAACTTGGTGATGAAGCGGTCCAGCCGCGCTTCCGGCGCAGGCAGGTCGAGCGCAATCACGCTCTGATTGAGCAGCCAGCGGGTGAGCGCGCTGGGCACCGGCACCGAGCCGATACGGAACGCCAGCGGCGGGAAACCGTTCGGGCTTTCGTCCGCATGGGCGCTCAGGTTCAGGTAGCCCTTGTGGCCGAGATCGATGGTGACGTCGGCCGTCGCTCCGCCCTTCTCGATCTGGAAGCGCGGGCGCACCGTACCGACGCCATGGTTGGCCAGCCGCTCCAGCGAGTCGAGCTGCGCCTGGGTCAGGGTAATGGTGTGGTTGCGGCCGGGGTCCTGCAGCGCGCCCATGACAGCGCTGGCGATTTGGTTGGCATGAACCGAGTCCATAGGGATCGGGTTCGGTGATGGACCGACTCGCGGCTCACTGCTGACAACAGCCGCCGTGAGGAAGCCCAGCACCGCCACAACAGCCAGCGGCAGACGGAAAAGCCAAAGCATTAATTCTGCCTCTTAGTGAGCGGCCCCCCAGGTTGCTCCCTGCCCCGCCTCCACAACCAATGGCACAGACAAGCGTATCACAGGCTCCGCGGCCGTCGCCATGACCTGCTTGATGACAGCAGATGCGGCATCCGCCAGAGACTGCGGCGCTTCAAACACAAGCTCATCATGGACCTGCAACAACATCCGGACCCGATCAAGCCCCGCTGCGTTGAGTGCTGGTTCCATCCGGATCATCGCCCGGCGAATGATATCCGCCGCCGTGCCCTGGATAGGCGCATTGATGGCCTGGCGCTCGGCGAAATTGCGCTGGTTCGGGTTCTTGTCGTTGATGGTCGGGATGTAGGTGCGCCGCCCGAACAGGGTCTCCACGTATCCCTTCTGACGGCAACTGGCGATGGTCTCGTCCATATAGGCCCGGATGCCGGGGAAGCGGGCGAAGTAGCGGTCGATGAAGCCCTGGGCCTCGCCGCGCGACACGCCCAGCTGGCGGGACAGGCCAAAGGCCGAGATGCCGTAGATGATGCCGAAGTTGATGGCCTTGGCCGAGCGGCGGATCATCGGGTCCATGCCCTCGACCGGCACGCCGAACACTTCCGACGCGGTCATGGCGTGAATGTCGATCCCCTCGGCGAAGGCCTGGCGAAGTTCGGGAATGTCCGCAATGTGGGCAAGCAGGCGCAACTCGATCTGGCTGTAGTCCGCCGAAATCAGCGCTGCCCCTTCCGGCGCGACGAAGGCGTGGCGCAGCTTGCGGCCTTCCTCGGTGCGGACCGGAATGTTCTGGAGATTGGGGTCGGTCGATGACAAGCGGCCGGTGGAGGTGGCCGCCATCGCGTAACTGGTGTGGACGCGGCCGGTCTCCGGGTTGATCTGGCCTTGCAGGGCATCCGTGTAGGTGCTCTTCAGCTTGGCGAGCTGCCGCCAGTCCAGCACCTTCTGGGCCAGTTCCACGCCTTCGGCCGCCAAGGCTTCCAGCACGTCGGCGTCCGTTGAATAGGCGCCGGTCTTGCCCTTCTTGCCGCCCTTCAGCTTCATCCGCTCGAACAGGATCTCGCCCAGCTGCTTGGGCGAGCCGACGTTGAACGGGCCCCCGGCAAGCTGGTGAATGTCCGCCTCCAGCGCTGCCATGCGCTGGGCAAAGTCGCCCGACAGGCGGGAGAGGGTGTTGCGGTCAACCAGAATGCCCGCCCGCTCCATCTCCACCAGCACGGGCACCAGCGGCCGCTCCAGCGTCTCGTAGACGGTTGCCATCTGCTCGCGCACCAGGCGAGGCTTGAGGTTGCAGTGGAGGCACCAGGTCACGTCCGCATCCTCGGCGGCGTACTGGGTGGCCTTGTCCAGCGGCACCTCGGCAAAGCCGATCTGGCTTTTGCCCGTGCCGCAGACATCCGTGTACTTGATGGTGGTGTGGCCGAGATGGAGATTGGCCAGCATGTCCATGCCGTGGCTGTTGCGCCCGTTGTCGAGCACGTAGGACAACAGCATGGTGTCATCGAACGGCGTGACATCGAGCCCAACCCGGCGCAGCACCAGCAGGTCGTACTTCAGGTTCTGGCCCACCTTCAGCACGCTCGGGTCTTCCAGCAGCGGCTTGAGCTTGGCCAGCACGGCCTCGCGCGGCAGCTGGACGGGCTTCTCATCGAGGAAGCCGCCGCCCGCCGCGATATGGCCGATGGGAATGTAGCAAGCCTTGCCCGGCGCAATGGCGAGGCTGACGCCCACCAGTTCAGCCTTCATGGCATCGAGCGACGTGGTTTCCGTATCGACCGCCACCAGACGGGCATCGCGGGCGGCGTTCACCCACCACTCCAGCCGGTCCTCGGTCGTCACGCACTCGTAAGCATTGGTATCAACCTTGGCGACTACGGGCGCGGGCGCGCCATCCTCGCCCACGTCCCGCGAGGCCAGCTTGGCCTTCAATGAGCGGAAGCCGTGCTTGTCGAAGAAGGCGCTGAGCGGCTCGTGCGGCGGGTGCTTCATCACCAGGTCGTCCAGCGCTTCCGGCAACGGCAGGCTGTCGTTGAGGGTGACGAGCTGCTTGGAGATGCGCGCCAGATCGGCATGTTGGATCAGATTCTCGCGCCGCTTGGGCTGCTTGATCTCGTGAGCGCGCGAGAGCAGCGTCTCCAGATCGCCGTACTGGTTGATCAGCTCGGCCGCCGTCTTGGGGCCGATGCCCGGCACGCCCGGCACGTTGTCGACGGCATCGCCCATGAGGGCCTGCACCTCGATCACCTTCTCGGGCGGCACGCCGAACTTCTCCATCACCGCCTCGGGGCCGAGATGACGGTTGTTGAGCGTATCCAGAAGGTCGACGCAGGGCAGGTGCAGCAGCTGCATCAGGTCCTTGTCGGACGAGACGATGGTGACGTGATAGCCCGCCTCACACGCCGCCTTGGTGTAGCTGGCGATGAGGTCGTCCGCCTCGTAGCCTTCCTGCTCGATGCAGGGCACGGAGAAGGCGCGCACGGCGTCGCGGATCAGCGCGAACTGGGGCTTCAGGTCCTCCGGCGGCTCGGGCCGGTTGGCCTTGTACTCGGCGTAGATATCGTTGCGGAACGTCCGCTTGGCGGCATCGAAGATGACCGCAAGGTGGGTGGGGTGCTCCGCGTCGTTCAGGTCCTCCAGCAGCTTCCACAGCATGGCGGTAAAGCCGTAGACGGCATTGACCGGCGTGCCCGACGGATCGGTCATGGGCGGCAGCTTGTGGTAGGCGCGGAAGATGTAGCCGGAGCCGTCAACGAGATAGAGGTGCTTCTGGGTGCTCATGGCCGCGCAACTTAGCGGCGGATTGGAGCATTGACTACTCTTGAGCCGCACAATGATCGACTGCCGGTCGTGCGACCCGCACAGTCCGCCAGATCGGGTAGGCATGCCCGCAGGGCGGCGGATACAACCCTAAAACCCCGGATCAATTGAGCATCGGCTTGGTTTCGTTCAGGTCTTCCACCAGCGCCTGCGCGCCGATCAGATGGGGGTTGACCCGCATGGCCGCATGAAAAGCCGCCGCGGCCGCTTCCGGCTCGCCATTTCGCAGGCAAATCTGCCCCAGCCCGGCGAGCGCCCCGAAATGGCGCGGCTCCAGCTCCAGCGTCCGCAGAATGTCGGCAAGGGCAAGATTGTCTTCCCCATCGATGAAGTGGAGCGTCGCCCGCTTGTTGTAGACTTCCGGCCAGGTGGGATAGTTCTCGGCAAGGCGGTCGAGCAGCAGCTCGGCCTCATCGAGATCGCGCAGGGCAAGCGCGCGAATCGCCGCCTCCATGCCGTCGCCGGCGGCGACATCCTCCTCCTCGGCCCATACCTGCCAGATGAGATCCTCCACCTCATGGGCGGAAGGAGACGGCTCCTCCTGCCGCAAGCGATCGAACAGCAGGTCCAGTTCGCGCGGCAGGCCGGGGTGGGGTCGGCGTGACGGCAACTCGGCCAGCAACGTCATCAAACGTTGCAGCAGGTCGTGATCCAGCATGTTCCTCGACTCCTCCGGCAACAGGTCCGGCGTCAGGATTCAGCCCAGGGCTCCAGAACGGTGTCGCGCGCCTCCGGCAACAGCTCGGGATAATCGAGCGTGTAGTGAAGGCCGCGACTCTCCTTCCGAGCCAGCGCCGACCGGACGATCAGGTCGGCAACCGTGACCAGGTTCCGCAACTCCAACAAGTCACGCGTCACACGGAAGTTGCCATAATATTCCTGAATCTCGCGGCGGAGAAGCTTTACGCGATGTTGCGCCCGTTCCAATCGCTTGGTCGTGCGGACGATGCCCACATAATCCCACATGAACTGGCGAAGCTCAGCCCAGTTGTGGGTGACGACCACCGCCTCGTCCGAATCTTCCACCCGGCTCTCGTCCCATGGCGCAGGCGCGGGCGGCTCGGGCAGGCTGTTCATCCGGTTGCGGATGTCCTCGGCGGCGGCATGGCCGAACACCAGGCATTCCAGCAGGGAGTTGGAAGCCATGCGGTTGGCCCCGTGCAGGCCGGAGTGGGCGGTCTCGCCGATGGCATAGAGGGCCGTCAGGTCGGTGTGGCCGGCAAGGTCGATGAGCACGCCGCCGCAGGTGTAATGGGCAGCGGGCACCACCGGGATGGGTTGCCGGGTGATATCGATATCCAGCTCCAGCAGCCGCCGATAGATGGTCGGGAAGTGGGAGATGACGAAGTCCGGGTCCTTGTGGCTGATGTCGAGCCAGACATGCGGCACGCCAAGGCGCTTCATCTCGTGGTCGATGGCGCGGGCGACGATATCGCGCGGGGCCAGCTCCGCCTGGTGGTGGAAGCGCTCCATGAAGCGCGTGCCATCGGGCAGCAACAGGCGCGCCCCCTCGCCGCGCATCGCCTCGGTGATGAGGAAGTTCTTCACCTGCGGGTGATAAAGGCAGGTGGGGTGGAACTGGTTGAACTCCATGTTGGCGACGCGGCAGCCCGCCCGCCAGGCCATGGCGATGCCATCGCCGGTGGAGCCATCCGGATTGGTGGAATAGAGATAGACGCGACTCGCCCCGCCGGTTGCCAGCACGGTCGCCCGCGCCGTGAACCGTTCCACGCGGGAGGTCTCGCTGTTGTAGATGTAGGCGCCGTAGCAATGACGCTCGCTCGCGCAGCCGGTGTGCCGCTCGGTAATGAGGTCGACGGCGAAGCGGTTGCCGAAGAAGCGGATGTTGGGCTCGGCCAGAGCGCGGGCCATCAACGCCTTCTGCACGGCAAAACCGGTGGCGTCGTCCACATGCACGATGCGACGCCGGCTGTGGCCGCCCTCGCGGGTCAGGTGGAAGGGCTGGGCGGGCGTTTCACCCGCGTTGAAGGGCACGCCGAGCCGGGTCAGCGTCTCGACCGCGGCGGGCGCGCGCTCCACCACGAACTCGACCGCCGCGCGATTGTTGAGGCCGGCGCCTGCAATGATGGTATCCTCGATGTGCGACTCGAAGGTGTCGCCTTCCTCCAGCACCGCAGCAATGCCGCCTTGGGCCTGAGCCGTGGAGCCGGCCGACATCTCCCCCTTGGAGAGAACCGCCACCTTGTAGTCAGCGGCCAGGTCGAGCGCGAGGGTAAGACCCGCCGCGCCCGAGCCGATTACCAGAACATCGAACTGATACAGATCCTCAGGCGACATGGGCCGGAGCATTCCTTCCTGCGGGAGACTGGCCTGCGGTGGAGGACTGGCCCTCGGCGGGTGCCTGGGTCAGGCGCAGGAACACGTCCTCCAGGTCCGCCTCTTCCGTCGTGACATCCTCGATGCCGAAGCCGCAGGTGGCCAGCGCCGCCAGCACCTGCCCCGAGTTGATGCGGCGCTTGTCGTAGGTAACGGCGATGCGGCGGCTGTCGCGCAGGCGGGCATCGAACTGCGACAGCACCTCCGGCACGGCGTCCAGATCGCGGTCGATGGTGACAACCACCACCTTGTCGTGCGCCTGCGCCATCAGCGAGGCCTTGGTCTCGTTGGCGACCACCTGCCCCTGGTTGACGATGGCGATACGGTCGCACAGCTCCTGCGCTTCCTCCAGATAGTGGGTGGTCAGCACGACGGTGGTGCCCTGGGCGTGCAGCTCGCGCACATAGGCCCACAGCTGCTGGCGCAACTCGATGTCGACGCCCGCCGTCGGCTCGTCCAGCACCAGGATCGGCGGGGTGTGCACCAGCGCCTTGGCGACCAGCAGGCGCCGCTTCATGCCGCCCGAGAGCGTGCGAGTGTAGGCGTGGGCCTTGTCCTCCAGCTTCATCGCGCGGAGAATTTCCATCGAGCGGCGCTGGCTCTTCGGGATGCCGTAAAGGCCTGCCTGAAGCTCCAGCGTCTCGAAGGGGGTGAAGAAGGCATCGAACACCAGCTCCTGCGGCACCACGCCGATGGACAGCTTGGCGTTGCGCGGATGCTCGTCGATATCAAACCCCCAGATGCTCACCGAACCGGAGGTCTTGTTCACCAGCCCCGCCATGATGTTGATCATGGTGGACTTGCCCGCGCCGTTGGGACCGAGCAAAGCGAACAGGGAGCCCTTGGGGATGTCCAGCGACACGCCGCGCAGGGCCTGCTTGCCGTTGCCGTAGGTCTTGACCAGATTGCGGATCGAAATGGCGGATTCTGTCGTCATGGCGCAGACACATAAACCCTGGCGAGGCACTTGTCGAAGGGACCGTTGCATGGCCAGCGCGGAAACACCGTTCGCGCGCCGGAAAAGGGGGCCATATCGCATAGGCTTACCTGTGGCCGTGCGAAGGGTTCCGACAAGGCCTGAACCGCAGGCGATACCGGCCCTTCAAACTCGGGAGAAGCGGTGCTATCTGCATCGCCAAGACCAATGTTTCATTGTTTTACGAACTGGGAATGACAGGGCATGAACACGCCTCCGCCACCGGAAGTCTTTTACGTCGACACGCCGCAGGTCGCATGCGACGGCGGTGAGGGACCCCTCGGCCACCCGCGCGTTTATCTGAAGTTCGGGTCGAGCGGTAAGGTCGAGTGCGGCTACTGCGACCGCCAGTACATCCTGAAGGGCAGCCCTGCCGACGACCGGCAGGATAAGGCGGCCTGAGCCAGCCAGACCGGCCCTCGTCCGATCTGCTCCGGGCGATCTTCTCCGGGGTTGCCCCGTCCCGCAAGGCGGCGGGCAGCGCCGCTGAGCCTCGCCACCCAGGAAAGCCGCCAACCCGGCGTTCCTCGCAGCCCCGGTTCGGGCGTGGCGACGCGCCGGCGCTTTTCGTGAACATCATCGCCTCTGCCGGGTGAAAGGACCAAAGCCGTGTCGAAAACTCCTGCCGCGCTTGCCCATGACCTTTTCTACGCCCGCACCGAAATGGACGAAGCCCGGGTGGCTGGCCTGGTGGCGGACAAGCTGGCCGGGCTGGATGACGGGGAACTGTTCCTCCAGTACACCCTCTCCGAGTCCTTCGGCTTCGACGATGGTCGGCTGAAAAGCGCCACGTTCGATACGACGCAGGGCTTCGGCCTGCGCGGCGTCATGGGCGAGACCACCGGCTTTGCCCACGCCAACGAGCTATCCGAAGCCGCCATCCGCCGCGCGGGCGAGACGGTGGCGACCGTCCGCACCGGACGCGAAGCCCGTTGGGCCGACGCGCCGCCGCGCACCAACCGGATGCTCTACCAGCCGGACAATCCGTTCGAGACCTTCCCGTTCGAGGCCAAGACCAAGCTGCTGGCGGACATCGACGCCTACCTGCGGGGAAAGGATCCGCGCGTGGCGCAGGTGTCGGCCTCGCTCGTCGGTTCCTGGACGGTCATCGAGATCCTGCGCCCCGATGGCTACCGGGCCTGGGACGTGCGCCCGCTGGTGCGGCTCAACGTGCAGGTGATCGCGCAGGACGGCGACCGGCGCGAGTCGGGCTACGAGGGGTTGGGCGGACGGCACGACTATTCCCGCCTGTTCGCGCCCGACACCTGGAAGACGGTGGCGGACGAGGCGCTGCGGCAGGCGCTGGTGAACCTTCAGGCCGTGCCTGCGCCTGCGGGCGAGATGACCGTGGTGCTGGGCCCCGGCTGGCCGGGCGTGCTGCTGCACGAAGCCATCGGCCACGGCCTTGAGGGCGACTTCAACCGCAAGGGCACCTCGGCCTTCTCGGGGCGCATCGGCGAGCGGGTGGCCGCCCCCGGCGTCACCGTGGTGGACGACGGCTCGCTGGAATGCCTGCGCGGTTCGCTGACCATCGATGACGAGGGCACGCCGACCGAGCGCACCGTGCTCATCGAAGACGGCATCCTCAAGGGCTACATGCAGGACCGCATGAACGCCCGCCTGATGGGCGTGAAGGCCACCGGCAACGGCCGGCGCGAGAGCTTCGCCCATGCGCCGATGCCGCGCATGACCAACACCTTCATGCTGGGCGGCGACAAGGACCCGGCGGAAATCCTCGGTTCAGTGAAGAAAGGCATCTACGCCAAGACCTTCGGCGGCGGGCAGGTGGACATCACCTCCGGCAAGTTCGTGTTCTCGTGCACGGAAGCCTATGAGTTGGAGAACGGCAAGCTCGGCCGTCCGCTTAAAGGTGCGACGCTCATCGGCAACGGCCCGGACGTGCTGACCCGCGTCAAGGCCATCGGCAACGACCTGGCGCTCGACCCCGGCATCGGCGTGTGCGGCAAGGGCGGCCAGTCGGTGCCGGCCGGTGTGGGCCAGCCGACGCTGCTGATCGAAGGGCTGACCGTTGGCGGCACGGGCTGACAGGCGTATCCTGGCAGGCAACCGCGCCTCCTGATCCGGAACGGAACGGAGCGCGGGGCATTCTTCCTTACGGTTCATTGTGGAGAAGCGCGCTTGCCAGACCTACCTGAAGAAACCGAATGGGTGGAGGTTGGCCGGTTCAGCACCCTGGCTGAAGCCCAGCTGGCCAGGGCCATGCTGGAAGCCTATGGCCTGACCCCCGGCATCGAGGGTGAAAACAGCGCCCATGTGCTGGCGGGAATCGATCCCACCATGCGCGGCGTTATCCTGCATGTCCCCGCGCAGGAGGCCGAACAGGCCACAAATCTGCTGAAAGAGAGCCCACCTGGTCCGGTGGACGGCGACGACACGCCGGAGGCCTGACGCCCCGTTCAGGGACATGGCGGGCGCGCAGGCGCGTGCATAACCCTATAGGTCCGTTCAACATTGGCGCGAGTCGCGCCCGGCATCCGCTCGATAATTCGACTGAGTCGAAAGAACCTATGCGGAATGTTCCGGGCATATCGCCCAATTGTACGGACTTAACTTGCCCGACTGACGCCGGACAACCGTTTGAAGAAACAAATCTTTCAACGGCGCATTTGAACAGAGGCTTAACCGTGGCCTGATCCGGCAACGCGCAAGGCCATTGTAGGACGAGCACCCTGTGCTACCCTCTAGCTTGGGAGGAGGGAAAAACCATGAGCCTGAAAATGGTCCAGGTCCCGCGGGAGGATTATGACGCCCTGGCTTCGGTCCTGGCGGACAACAGCATGCTGCCCGGCGATCTGGCTGGTGATAACCGGAAGTTCTTTGCGTTCGTCGATGATGATGGATGGCGCGTGGCTGTCGGCAGCCTCGAAATCTTTGGCGAGGCGGCAATTTTGCGGTCGTTCCTGACGACCGGCTGCCACCATGGCCAGGGGCTGTGCGGCACGATGCTGGAGGAGGTGGCCGCATGTGCGCGCCGGGAAGGCATCAAGATGCTGTACATCTTCACCGATGATGAATCGGGCATCTTCTCCAAGCTCGGCTTCACGCCCTGCGAGGAAAGGACGGCGCCCGACACGCTGCGCGCCTCGGCGCAATTCGCGGCGCTGTGCAAGTCCGGCGACTTCATGATGCGCCCGCTCTGAGCCCGATCGCATGAACTGACACGAACCAAGCCGATGCCCGCGCCGTCGCCCACCGTTGCCCTGGCCCTCGGAGGCGGCGCCGCCTTGGGGTGGGCGCACATCGGCATCGTTCGCACGCTGGTGGAACGCGGCGTGCACATCGATGCGGTGGCGGGCACGAGCATCGGCGCGGTGGTGGCCGCGTGCGTTGCCGCCGACAAGCTGGACGCGCTGGAGGATCTGGCCCGCTCCGCCACCGCGCTTACGGTGCTGCGCTATCTGGATGTCGGCTTTCGGGGCAGTATGCTCGGCGGGCGCACCATCGAGCGGCAGCTGCGTCGCCATTTCGGTGACCTGCGGCTGGAAGACCTGCCCCTGCCCTGCGCCACCGTGGCCGCTGATCTCGTCTCTGGAACCGAGGTGGTGCTGCGCGACGGCCCGGTCGTCGAGGCGGTGCGCGCGTCTCTCGCCATTCCGGGGCTGTTCAAGCCGGTGGTGAGAAATGACTACATGCTCGCCGACGGGGGACTGGTGAACCCGGTGCCCGTCTCGGCGGCCCGGCAGCTGAGCGCCTGCCCGGTGATCGCGGTGAACCTTCAGGGCGACTATATCAACCGCGCCGCCGCCACGGGCTTTCGCAAGGCGGCAGGCAACGCCCGCATTTCAGCCATCCGCACAACGCGGGCCTCGCTCGGCCTGTTGCTGTCCTCCCTTGCCAGACACGTTCTGGCCGCCAACCCGGCTGATCTCGTCATCACCCCGGCCATCGGCCATATCGAGGTGGGCGACTTCACCCGAGCCGAGGATCTGATCCAGGCCGGGCGGCGAGCCGCCGAGGACGCGTGGCCCACCATCGAAGCCCTGAATTGCATATAAAATAGCCAATCAAAAAGCTTTGCACTGTTTTTGGGCACGTCTGGCAACGACCAGGCGAGCTGCCTGCGCCTGCCTCTCCTGCGAATCCAAGCATTTAAGACAAACGGCTCAGCTTGGCACGCCGCCTGCAATGCTCCTGGCCACCGGCGCTGTTCTTCGCTGCGCCGGCCAGAGGGAGGCGGGCATGAAACTGATCATGGCGATCATCAAGCCCTACAGGCTCGAGGGGGTCCGCGATGCGCTGACCGCTGTCGGCGTGCAGGGAATGACCGTGAGCGAAGTCAGAGGCTTTGGCCGACAAAAGGGCCAGACCGAGATTTATCGCGGCGCCGAGTACACCACCAACATGGTGCCCAAGCTGAAACTGGACGTGGTGGTTGGCGACGACATGGCCGATCGCGCGGTCGAGGCCATCCAGCAAGCCGGGCAGACCGGCAGCATCGGCGACGGCAAGATTTTCGTCATCGACGTGGCCGAGGCCATCCGCATCCGCACCAATGAGCGGGCCGAACTGGCGCTGTAGGACAAGGGTAGCAACAATGCAGAAGCTTTTACGGAAATTCGCAGGCAGCGCTGCCGGTCTGGGCACGGCGCTGGCAACCACCGCCGCGCTGGCGCAAGACGCCGCACTGGCTCATGCCGGGCCAGTGCCCGACAAGGGCGACACCGCCTGGATGATGCTGTCGACCATTCTGGTCCTGCTCATGATCGTGCCGGGGCTGGCCCTGTTCTACGGCGGCCTGGTGCGCGCCAAGAACATGCTCTCGGTGCTGATGCAGGTGCTCTCCATCACCTGCCTGATGATGATTCTGTGGGTATTTTACGGCTACAGCCTCGCCTTCAACGGCGGCAACGCCATCATCGGCGACCTCGGCAAGGCGTTCCTCGCCGGCATCACGCCGGACTCGACCGCCGCCACCTTCTCCGACGGCGTTGTGATCCCCGAGTTCGTGTTCGTCTGCTTCCAGATGACCTTCGCCGCCATTACGCCCGCGCTCATCGTCGGCGCGTTCGCCGAGCGGATGAAGTTCGCCGCCGTCATGGTGTTCATGGCCCTGTGGTTCACCGTCGTCTACCTGCCGATGGCCCACATGGTGTGGAGCGGCGAAGGCTACCTGTTCAACCTCGGCGCGCTCGACTTCGCAGGCGGCACCGTGGTGCACATCAACGCGGGCGTCGCGGGGCTCGTCGGCTGCATCATCGCGGGCAAACGCATCGGCTATGGCCGGGAAGCCCTGACGCCCCACTCCCTCACCCTGACCATGGTAGGCGCAGCCCTGCTGTGGTTCGGCTGGTTCGGCTTCAACGCGGGCTCGAACCTTGAAGCCAACGGCGGCGCGGCGCTCGCCCTCATCAACACCTTCCTCGCCACGGCGGGCGCGGCGCTCGGCTGGCTCGTGGTCGAATGGCTGGGCAAGGGCAAGCCGTCGCTCCTCGGCGTGGTCTCGGGCGTGATCGCCGGTCTCGTCGCCGTCACCCCGGCGGCGGGCCTTGCCGGGCCAATGGGCTCCATCGTGCTGGGCGTGGTCGCCTCGGTCGTCTGCTACTTCTTCTGCACCACCGTGAAGAACAGGCTGGGCTACGACGACTCGCTGGACGTGTTCAACATCCACGGCGTTGGCGGCATCGTCGGCTCCATCGGCACCGGCATCCTCGTTGCCCCCGCGCTGGGCGGCGTCGGCATCGACGGCTACGCCATGGGCCATCAAGTGTGGGTGCAGGTCGTCGCCACGGCCATCGCCATCCTGTGGTCCGGCATCGGCTCGGCCATCCTCTACTTCATCGTCGACAAGGTTGTCGGCCTGCGCGTCGCGGCCGACCAGGAACGCGAAGGCCTCGACCTCTCCGAACACGGCGAGCGGGCCTATCACCACTGATTTCACGAACGTTCCCTCAGAACGTCGCCTTGGGAGCTGGAGGCTTAAGGTCTCCAGCTCTCTCTTTTTATTGCTTGGGCGCGTCGTCTGGTTGGCGCGACCGCAGCCGGGGCGGCGCGAAGGGATCGGGAAAGGCGGGCAGATACCAGCCATAACGAAGGGCCCCCGCGCGCAGCAGGAACGCGGCCATGAAGGCAATGGCCATGGCGTAGCGCGGCAGCAGCCCTAAGGTGAACAGCACGGCGTAGAGGCCCGCGCCGAGGATGGCGGCGGTCATGTAGATTTCCCGCTTGATGATGGCGGAGGGCTGGCCGGCCAGCACATCGCGGATGACCCCGCCGAAGCTGGCGGTAAGCATCCCCATGGCGGCGGCGATGAGCGGGTGGACGCCAACCGCCAGCGCCTTGGACGCGCCGAGGATGGCATAGGCCGACAGGCCCACTGCATCGAGCCACAGCAGCGCCTGTTCCCGCCAGCGGCGCGGGCCGCCCGTCACCCACACCAGCACCGCCATGCCGATGCAGATGGCGACGTAATCCGCGTTTCGCACCCAGAACACCGGCACATCGAGGAGGACATCGCGCAGCGTGCCGCCGCCAATGCCGGTGACCGCCGCGAAGAAGGCAAAGGTGATGATATCGCCCCGGATCTTGGCGGCGGCGAGCGCCCCGGTTGCGGCGAAGACCGCAACGCCCGCGTAATCGAGCGCCATAATCAGGCTTTCCGATGCAACCACGTCAGCATCCTTCCGATGGAGGACAGGCCGAACGGCCCCCTGTTGAGAACAAGAACGAAGGAAGGGTTCAGGAGATGGTCAACACCAGCTTGCCGCGCACATGCCCCGCCTCGCTCCGCCGGTGCGCCTCGGCAATGCGCTCGAGCGGCAGGGTCTCGATCTCCGGCAGGGAAACGGCGCCTGACGCCACCAGACCGGCTAGCTCCGCCAGCTGGCCGCCATCAGGGCGAACCGAGAGCCGCGTGGCCGCCAGATCCTTGTGGGCGCACTGGTCATGGTCAGGCTGATCGCACAGGCTGACCAGCGTGCCGCCCGCCTTCACCAGGGCGTAGGACAGCTCCAGCGTCTCACCGCCGATGGTATCGAGCACCATGTCCACCCCTTCGGGCGCGACGGCCAGCACCCCGGCCTTCAGGTCCGGCGCGCCATAATCGATCACCGAGTCGGCCCCCAGCTCGCGCAGGTAATCCCCATTGGCTGGGCTGGCCGTGCCGATGACGCTTGCGCCGCGCTCGCGGGCAATGCCCACCGCGAGCGAGCCGACGCCGCCCGCCGCGCCGTGAATGAGCACCGTTTGCCCCGCCTCGATGCGCGCAAAGTCCCGGAGCGCCTGCCAGGCGGTGAGCCCCGCCACCGGCAGCGCTGCCGCCTGCGTATCGTCCAGGCTCTGGGGCGTGTGGATGGCCGCGGCGGCAGGCACCGTCACATATTCGGCGCACGCGCCCCACTGGACCAGCGGCTTCTTGGTGCAGGCCATCACCCGCATGCCTGGCGCCAGGCCCTTCACCCCCTCGCCCACGGCCGCCACCTCGCCCGCGGCATCCCAGCCGGGAATGATGGGAAAGGCATAGGGCAGAACCGCCTTGAGCTGGCCCTGCCGGATCTTCCAGTCGACCGGATTGACCCCGGCGGCCCGCACACGGATGAGCACTTCGCCAGGGGCCAGTTCCGGCTCCGGCAGGTCTCCCACGTTCAGAAGTTCGGCGCCGCCGAACCGCGCGTAATAGGCCGCCTTCACACCCGCCTCACATGTTGTCGTGCTTCAACTTTTCCATCAGGCCGGTCATGGGAGTGAGATCATACCCTGCCTGGCCGGCCAGCGTCACCAACTCCTGCGGCTCCGCCCCGGTCTTGGCCCGCGCCAACGCCCACAGGGTTGTCGAGCGCATGCCGGACCGACAGAACGCGAGGATCGGCCCACCTGCTCCCTCCAGCGCCGCCTCAGTCTGGCCGATGTGGTCCATCGTCAGGCCGCCGCCGCTGAGAGGGATATGGCGATACGCAAGCCCTGCCGCACGGGCCGCCTCGGCAATCTCCTCCGCCGATGGCTGGCCCGTTTCCTCCCCGTCAGGGCGGTTATTGATGACCAGGGCGTAGCCTTCGGCCGCGGCCGCCGCCATGTCTTCCGGCTGCAATTGTCCCGCCACCGCGAAGCCGGGCGTCAGCACACGAAACATATATCTCTCCCGTCTTTGGAGCCTGCTCTGGTTTCCCCTATATTAAAAGATTGACACTCCGTTGCTAGCAGGAACGCTCTCGAGCCGCGCTCGATGACCAAAAAGGGCCTTGTTAATGACGTTGCCGAACATTCTTTGCGTGCTGCGCCTGATAGCGGCGCCGGTCGTCGCGGCCCTGATCTACGGCGGCGAGGCAGTGCTGGCGGCGGCCCTGTTCGCCTGCTCGGCCATCACGGATGCCGTTGACGGCTATCTCGCCCGGCGCTGGCGACAGGTGAGCCTGCTCGGGCAGATGCTCGACCCCCTGGCCGACAAGGCGCTCATCAACCTGTCGTACATCGCCGCGGCCGCCAGCGGCTACTTGCCGTGGTGGCTGGCGCTCTTGGTGCTGGCCCGCGACGTCATCATCCTGGCGGGCGCCATTGCCAGCCGGGTGTTCGGCCTTGGCCACGACCTGCTGCCGCTCGCCATCGGCAAGATCTCGACCGCCCTGCAGATGGTCCTGATGGTGGTCACGCTCGCCAGCGCCGTGCTTGGCCCTGCGACCTTCGCCATTCCCAATGCGCTGGTCGTCGCGGTCACCCTCGCCACCGTGGCATCGGGCATTCTCTACGCCGCCTCCTGGCTGGTGCACCTGGCAACGCGCCGCCAGCCCGTACCCTGAACGCGAAGGCCACACTCGAAAAAAGAACGGCGCCGGTTCACCACCAGCGCCGTTCCTGAAAAAGCAGGGATGCGGACCCCTTGGGAGCCTACTTCAGCTGCAGGCGGGCCACATACTGGCTCACCGCCGGGCCGATATCCTCCCGCTCCAGCGCGAAGGCGATGTTGGCCATGACGTGGCCGGCCTTGTCGCCGCAATCGAACCGCGTGCCCTCGAAATGGAAACCGTGGGTCGGGATAACGGTCAACGCCTTGGCGATGGCGTCGGTCAGCTGGATTTCGCCGCCCGCGCCCGACTGCTGGTTGCTGAGAATGTCCAGCACCACCGGCTGGAGGATGTAGCGGCCGATGATGGCGGTACGCGACGGAGCCTCCTCCGGCTTCGGCTTCTCGACCAGGCCCTTGATCTCGACGAGGCGATCCTTGCGCTCGCCCGGCGCGACGATGCCGTAGCGGTTGGTGTGCTCCTGCGGCACCTCGGTCACGGCGACGATGTTGCCGCCCACCTCGTCGTAGGCCTCGACCATCTGCTTGAGGCACGGCACGTCGCTTTTGATAAGGTCGTCGGCCAGCAGCACGGCGAAGGGCTCGTTGTGCACCAGATGGCGCGCGCACCATACGGCATGGCCGAGGCCCAGCGGCTCTTGCTGGCGGGTATAGGAGATGGAGCCCGGAGGGCCGGGAATCTCGTGCAATTCGGTCAGAATGCCGTTCTTCTCCCGGTTGCTGAGCACCTGCTCCAGCTCCGCCGCGTAATCGAAGTGGTCTTCAATGGCGGTCTTGCCGCGACCGGTGACGAAGATGATCTCCTCGATGCCAGCCGCCCGGGCTTCCTCCACGGCATACTGAATGAGAGGCTTGTCGACGATGGGGAGCATTTCCTTCGGCATGGCCTTGGTGGCCGGAAGGAAGCGGGTGCCCAAACCGCCGACGGGAAACACTGCAATGCGAACCGGTTTCATCAGACTCCTTTCACGCCGACTGGGGAAAGCGCCGCTTTGTAACGGGGCCAGCCGTCAATTTCAAACGGAACCCCAGGCACAGCTGCGCCATATCCCGCCAACTTGGTGCGCCAGGGGCATGCGGCAAGGGTTAGAACTGGCGGAGCAGGCGCAGGTAGTAGGCGCGCTCCTCGGCGCTGCGACGCGGATCAGCCGCCTTTTCCTCCAACTCATGACGGATGGCATCGACCATGCGGCGCTCGTTGCCATCGGGCAGGCGGAACTCGGGCCCCAGCCCGCCGCCGCTGAACCGGCCGAGCGGATCAAGCCCGCTGCCCATGCCACCGCCCGGCGTCTGGCCAGAGGCCACGCTCTGGGCTTGTAGCGCTTCCTGCGCGTCGGCCAACGCCTCCATGGCGCGGCTTTGAGCCTGAAGCGCGGCCTCCAGCTTGCCGCCAGAGAGCGCTTCCGCCGCCGCGGACATGGCCTGCCGGGCCTCGCCCAAAGCCGGGGGCGCATTCACGCCCGCCTGTCGCAGCCGGTCGCCCAGCGCGCCGGCTTGCTGCGATAGCTGCGATTGAGTCTGGCCGAGGTCGCGCAGGGCCTGGCTGTTCCCGCCCAGCGCATTGCTGAGCCCTGCGCCGATGGTCTGGCCCAGCACGTCCCGCTGCTGGCTCTCCAACCCCCGCAGGCCCGCCATGGCCTCGTTGACGGCGGAGGACGCGCCCGACGGGCTGCCCGCCATCCGCAGGTTCTCGATCAGCGCCCGCAAGGTCTCCAGCGCACGCCGCGCCCCGGCTTCATCGCCCGCTGCCATGCGCTCGCGCAGGTCGGAGAGCAGATCGCCCAGTGCCGCCGCGTCGATCATGCGCGCGCCCGACATGTCAGCCCCGGAGGGCATGGGCGGCGCTTCGCTGATGATCTGGCTGAGATAGGCGGCCAAAGACTGGGTGAGCCGGTCCGACATCTCGGCCAGTTCCGCCTCGTTCGCCTGGCCCATGCGCGCCGCCAGCTCATCAAGGCTGCGCCGCAGGTCGGACAGCTGCCGTCCCTGCTCGCCCTCCTCGACCGCGACGGCCACATCCCACAGCAGGCGGGCGGCCGACCAGCCGCGCGGGTCCTCCCGGTCGTAGCGCAGACGCCAGAAGGCGCTCCGCAGGCCGGAGAAAACGCTGAAATCGCCCCCCATAGGCCCCGATGTCGGTAGCGGCCTCGGTCAGCTTCTTGCCCACCAGCGCCCGCGAAGAGGGCTGGTCCAGCAACTCCTTGCGGAGGGCGATGATCCGCCGCGCAAACGGATGGGTGAAGCGCCGCTCCGGCAGCTTCAGGGTCAGCGCCGCGCTCTGCCCCCGGTTGCCCGCCGCATCCACGGCCACCAGACGCAGCTGCACCGTATGCCCGGCCCAGGGATCGGGCGTGAAATCCATGTAGATGACCCCATCACCCTGCTGCGGCGGGGAAGATGGGGGAAAGACGCGGGTTTCTTCGTTGAGGGAAACCTCGAAGAACCAGCGGGTCGCGCCGAAATCATCGGCGATGCGATACGGCAAGCGCAGCGCCTGGGTGGCGGTAACAGTGGGCAAGCCGGTGAGCGCGACGCGGGGAGCCTTGTCGGGCACAAGGGCGATGTCGAGGCTGGCCACGGTCCGCAGCCCCTGCCGGATGCGCCAGACGCCGCCGGTCCTGATCTTCGTGCTCGCCGACAGGCCGTCCGCCACCGGCTGGAAGTCGATCCTGTCCCCTTTCGCCGGGATCAGGGTCAGGTCCCCGTCCGTCCCTCGCGCCACGAAACGCACCGTGCTGCCCGCAAGCGCGGCAAAGGCCAGACGCCCGTCACCCTGCACAGTGTGGAATACGGCCGGACGGCCGGTGTAGGCAGGCGGCGTCACCACGATCTCCACGGTGACATCCGCCAGCGAGGTCAGCCAGGGCGAGAGGGCGTCCTCGACGCGCCAGCGGGCATCGCGCCCCGCGACCAGCATGCCCAGAACCAGCCCCAGCACCACCAGAGCGCCCAGCCCCCAGCGATCTGCCGAAACCACATCGACGCGCGGCAGCGGCAGGCGCGCGTGCCCGGCGGCAAGCGATGCATCCTCGCGGGCATGGTCCCACAGCTGGGTGGAGAGGGCGTCTCCCTCCTGCGCCAGCGCGGGACGATCGCCCAGAACGGCGAGAAGGCCGCGCGGCAGGGCCGAGCGGGCCTCGATCAGCGCCAGCCCCTGCCGAGCCGTGGGCCATTGGATGGACCTCCACAGCCGCCAGGTGGTCCAGAGCACGAACAGGCTGACGCCCAACAGGCAGAGCCAGCGCACGAAGCCCGGAACCGCCGCCCAGACGCCCAGCAGCGCCAGTGCAACGAACAGGCCGCCGGCGGCCACCACCGCCGCCAGATAGGGAAACGCCCGCTCCAGCCACAGCACCGCCCGCGCCAATTGCACACGGCGCACGAGCCAGGGCGGCAAGGATGCCTCCTTACCGCTCAAGGCTTCCGAGAACTGGCTCGGCCGGGCCATCTGGCCGCCTCCCGTGCCGTGGCACTTTCGCTTGTCTGACCCCTTAAGAATTGAGCCAGGGCGGCAGTCTGTCGAGTCCTATCAGATCATCATAGGTCGGCCGGGGCCGGACAACCGCGAATTCGCCGCCTTTGACCAGCACCTCCGGCACCAGAAGCCGGGTATTGTAGGTGGACGCCATGACCGCGCCGTAAGCCCCCGCCGAGTGAAGGACCACAAGATCCCCTTCCTTCACGGCGGGCATCTCCCGGTCGGTGGCGAAGGTGTCGCCCGTCTCGCACACCGGGCCGACGAGGGTGGCGGTGATGCGCGGCGTTATCGCCTGCGGCTCGGCCACCGGCGCAATGTCGTGGTGCGCGTCGTAGAGCGAGGGACGGATGAGGTCGTTCATGGCGGCATCCACCACCACGAAGGTCTTCTTCGTTGCCTGCTTCACGTAGATGACGCGGGTGACCAGAATACCCGCGTTACCAACGATCAACCGGCCGGGCTCGAGGATCAGGCGCACGCCCCAGTTGTGGGTGATGCGGTTGACCATCGCGCCGTAGGCGATCGGCAGCGGCGGGGCCTCGCTGTCCTCGTAGTAGGGAATGCCAAGGCCACCGCCGAGGTCCGCCCGCTCGATGGCGTGGCCGTCCTCGCGCAGCATCTGAATAAGCTTGCCGACGCGGGCAAAGGCTTCCTCGAACGGCATCAGATCGGTGAGCTGGCTGCCGATGTGCACATCAACGCCGACCACCCGGATGCCCGGAAGCGCGGCCGCCCGCGCGTAGATTTCCCGCGCCCGGTCCCACGGCACGCCGAACTTGTTCTCCGCCTTGCCGGTGGAAATCTTGGCGTGGGTCTTGGCATCCACGTCCGGATTGACGCGAAAGGCGATGTTGGCGGTAAGGCCGAGACCGGAGGCGACTTCGCTCAGCGCGTCCAGCTCCGGTTCGGACTCGACGTTGAACTGATAGATGCCCGCCTGAAGGCCCGCCGCCATTTCCTCGCGGGTTTTACCGACGCCGGAGAAGACGATGCGCTCCGACGGCACGCCGGCCGCCAGCGCCCGCTTCAACTCGCCGAGCGAGACCACGTCCGCCCCCGCGCCGCGACGGGCCAGGGTCGAGATGACCGCCTGGTTGGAGTTGGATTTGACCGCAAAGCACACCAGCGCATCCAGCCCTTCAAGGGACTGGGCGAACACGTCGAAGTGCCGCTCAAGCGTGGCGGTGGAATAGCAGTAGAAGGGCGTGCCAACGGCTTCGGCCATCTTGGCGACGGGTACGTCCTCGGCGAACAGCTGCCCGTCCCGGTAAGCGAAATGACGCATGGCTCAGTTCCTCGGGCCTTCGGCTGTCGTCGAAGGCGTAGAAAGTTCTCTCGATGCCGGCGGCTGGGGATGCGCCGGCACAGGCGCTGGCGGCTGGATGCCCCCGCTCTTCTCCACCCAAATCGGCGCGGGCGGCTGCGTGCCGGCCGGCGGCTCCAGCGCGCCGCGCTTGCCGCACGCGGCAACGGCGAGAAGGCCGATCAAGGCAAGAGCAGTGCGGTTCATAGGCCCAGTTCCTTCAGCCCCAGTTCTTTCCGGGCAGCCTCCACCTGCGCCTGCACCTGGCTCGGCGCGGTGCCGCCATAGCTCTTGCGGCTGGCAACGGACGCCTCGACGGTGAGAACCGAGTAGACATCCGCGGTGATGCGCGCATCGATGGTCTTCAGGTCGTCCAGCGACAACTCATGAAGCATGACGCCCCGGCTCTCCGCCAGTTTCACGGCATTGCCGGTGATGTGGTGGGCATCGCGGAACGGCACGCCCGCCGCGCGCACCAGCCAGTCGGCCAGGTCTGTCGCGGTGGAGAAGCCGGAGGCGGCAGCCGCGCGCATGGGCTCGGCGTTGAACACCAGCGTCTCGACCATGCCGGTGGTGGCGGCAAGGCACAGGGCAAGCGTGTCGAACGCCTCGAACACCGGCACCTTGTCTTCCTGCATGTCCTTGGAATAGGCGAGCGGCAGGCCCTTCATCACCACCGCCAGCCGCTGGAAGTTGCCGAGCAGGTGCCCGGCCTTGGCGCGCACCAGCTCCGCCGCATCCGGGTTGCGCTTCTGCGGCATGATGGAGGAGCCGGTGGAGAAGGCATCCGGCAGGCTGACGAACCGGTAGGGCTGGCTCGCCCAGATGATGATCTCTTCCGCCAGGCGCGACAGGTGCAGGCCCGCCAGGCCCGCCGCCGAGAGGAACTCTAGCGCGAAATCGCGGTCCGACACGGAATCGAGGCTGTTGGCGGTCGGCCGGTCGAAGCCGAGCGCCGCGGCCGTGTTGAAACGGTCCGTCGGGAAGCTGGTGCCAGCCAGCGCCGCCGCGCCCAGCGGGCACTCGTTCAGCCGCTTGCGGGCATCCTGAAAACGCCCGCGATCGCGGCGAATCATCTCGTAATAGGCCATCAGGTGATGACCAAGGGTAACGGGCTGCGCCACTTGCAGGTGAGTGAAGCCGGGCATCACCGTCTCCACATGCTCCGCGGCGCGAGTGACCAGGGCCACCTGAAGCGCGCGCAGGGCAGCGTCGATCTGGTCGATGGCGTCACGCACCCAGAGCTTGAAATCGGTCGCTACCTGATCGTTGCGGGAGCGGGCGACATGCAGCCGCTTGGCGGGCTCGCCGATCAGCTGGGCGAGGCGCGCCTCCACATGCATGTGGATGTCCTCAAGCGCGGGGTCTTCCACCAGCTTGCCCGCCTCGATCTCGGCGGCGACCTGATCGAGCCCGGCCTGGATGGCAGCATTATCCTCGGGCGACAGGATGCCCTGCGCGGCGGCCATGGCGGCGTGGGCCTTCGATCCGGCAATGTCCTGTTTCCACAGGCGCTTGTCGAAGCCGATCGATGCGTTAATCTCCGTCATGACCGAAGACGGTCCGCCACTGAAACGACCGCCCCACAACTGGTTGGCCGCCTTGCTGTTCGCCATCTGCCTTATCCCGACCTCAGGAGCCTACACTCATGTACCAAGCACGCAACGGTTGCCGCAGCAATGCACGCCATGGCGCATACGGCCTTGCGCTTCTCGCCGCAAGCGCCTTGGCCCCGCTCAGCACGGCGCTGGCCGCCCCGATCGAGGCGACAGCCCCGGCCGTGACCGTCCTCAAGGCCGGGCGGCTGGTGGACGTGGCGACGGGCAAGGTGAAGACGGATCAGGTCCTCATCATTTCGGGCGATACCATCACGAGCGTAGGCCCCGCAGGTTCCACCGCCATTCCGGCGGGCGCAAGCGTCATCGACCTGTCGGACTCGACGGTGATGCCGGGCTTCATCGATACCCACACCCACGTGACCGCCAACCCTTTTGAGGGCAGCTACGAGGGGCTGGCGACCTCCATCCTCCGCGCCACGGTGCGGGGCGTCGCCAACGCGCAGAAAATGCTGCTGGCAGGCTTCACCACCGTTCGCGATGTGGGCGCGCCGGGCTTCTCGGACGTGGCGATTCGCGATGCCATTGCCGACGGCGAGGTGCCGGGGCCGCGCATGCTGGTCTCGGGCCCGGCGCTGGGCATTACCGGCGGGCACTGCGACAACAACATGCTGCCGCCCGAATACGAGGACAAGAGCGAGGGCGTGGCCGACGGACCGACGGAAGTGCGCCGCGTGGTGCGCCGCAACGTGAAGTATGGCGTCGATGTCATCAAATACTGCGGCACGGGCGGCGTCTTCTCCAAGGGTACGCAGGTGGGCGCGCAGCAGTACACCGAGGAGGAAATGCGAGCGCTGATCGATGAGGCGCACATGCACGGCCGCAAGGTCGCCGTGCATGCCCACGGCACCGAAGGCATCAAGGCGGCGCTGCGAAGTGGCGTCGATACGGTGGAGCACGCCAGCATGATTGATGACGAGGGAATTGCGCTCGCCAAGAAGACCGGCGCGTTCCTCTCCATGGACATCTACAACACCGAATTCACCCAAAGCTACGGCAAGGCCCACGGCGTGCTGGAGGAGTTCCTGCGGAAGGACCGGGAAGTGGCGCAGGTGCAGCGCGACAACTTCAAGAAGGCCGTGCAGGCTGGCGTGAAGCTGACACTGGGTTCGGACGCGGGCGTCTACCCCCACGGCGACGGCGGCAAGCAGTTCGCGGTGATGGTGGAATACGGCATGACGCCGATGCAGGCCATCCAGGCCGCCACCCTCAACGGCGCGCAGGCGCTGGGCGTGGAGAAATCCTGGGGCCAGCTCGCCCCCGGCCTCAAGGCGGATATCGTCGCGGTGAAGGGCGATCCCATCGCCAACATCCGCGAGCTGGAAACCGTGGACTTCGTGATGAAGGGCGGCACCATCTACAAGAACGAGCTGGCCCTGAACCCGTAAGTGGAGGGGCGCGGCACAGAGCCCCACGGGGGCGCGCGGGGCTTGGCCCGGCGCGCCCTTTTCTTTACCTGTTGGCCTGGCTGAGATTTTCAGGAGGACCCAGGCGATGCTGCGCCGTTTGTCTCATGTCTTCACCCTTGCCGCCTGCGCGGCGGGCCTTGCAACCCTCGCCCCGGCCGCAGCCTTCGCGGCCCCGGCCAAGACTGACCTCAGCCGCTTTGCGACCGGCGACCTCCAGCGGCTGGACTTTTCACAGGCAGGCACCCCTGCCCCCGAGACCACGTTCGAGGCCAAGGGCGGCAAGACGGCCAGCCTCGCCGACTTCAAGGGCAAGGTCGTGGTGCTGAACCTGTGGGCCACCTGGTGCGCGCCGTGCATCACCGAAATGCCTTCGCTCGATAAACTGCAAGCCATGTTCCCCAAGAAGGACGTGGCGGTCGTCACCGTCTCCATGGACATGGCGGGCTGGCGCGTGGTCGAGCCCTTCTGGCAGAAGCGGGGCCTCAAGAACATCGCCCCCTACCTCGACAAGAAAAACCAGCTCGCCCTCGGCTTCAAGGCGCGCGGCCTGCCGCTGACCGTGATCTACGACCGCAAGGGCAAGGAAGTCGCCCGCATCGCCGCCCCCGCCGAGTGGGACGCCAAACCCGCCATCGACCTGATCGCCGTGGTGGTGGCGCAGGGGAAGAAGTAGGGATTCTGTTTGCGGGAGTTTTGCGGGGGTCTTAACCCCCGCGCCCCCATTCGATTATCGGGCCGTGTGTGTGGCGAGGTTGTCCCCCTAAGCCGCAGCTTCAGATCGCTTGCGGCGAAAAAGCCGCAAAATAACGTACCCCAGCTTCTGCGCGCCAGCGAAGATTACGGCAAAGATCACGTTCAAAACCAGAGCGAGAAGCAGCCCTCCAATGCCGTGGACGGTCTGTCCTCCCGAAGTGACGGTGTTTGCCCCAAAGAGTGCCGAAATGCCCATGAGCAGAAAAAACGGCGACATTCCCAGGGCAAGAGTTACGAAACACAGGCCATAGCCCGGAGCGCGATTTGTTACTTCCATGATATCCCCCAATTACCTAGGATAAGGTTGCCAAAGAAGCAGCGTCCCCGCAACGATACAAGGTGTCCGCCCCCTACCCATCCGGGGTTTGCACAGTGCGCCCCTTCCCGCGTACGCCCCTTCAAAAGCCGGGGTGCAGGGGTCCGAGACCCCTGCAAAAAACAAGCGATCAAACCGTCAGTTCATACTTCTCGATCACCCAGGGCTCGGCCTTGCCTGCCGCGATCCATTCGGCGACGAAGGGCTGGGCGAGCATGGCGTTCACATACTCCTGCGCCTCCGGCGTCAGTTTCACGTCGTAGGTGACGAAGCGGGTGACGACCGGGGCGTACATGCAGTCGGCAGCACAGAACGCGCCGAACAGGAACGGCCCGCCCGCGCCGTACGTCTTGCGGCACTCGGCCCAGATCGCCTGCACACGGTCGATGTCGGCCTGCGCGTCGGCGGGCACCGCGAAATTGGGATAGGTGCGGCGCACGTTCATGCCGAGGTTCTGGCGCAGGGCCTGAAAGCCCGAGTGCATCTCGGCGCTCACCGAGCGGGCGATGGCGCGGGCCTTGCTGTCCTTGGGCCACAGCCCGGCCTCGGGGACAAGCTCGGCCAGATATTCGATGATGGCGAGCGAATCCCAGATCCTGAGGTCGCCATGCCGGAGCAGCGGCACCTTGCGGTTGGGCGAATTGGCGGCGAGCCAGGCGTTGGTTTCCTCGGTAAACAGGCACAGAACCGTCTCGTCGAACGGCAGGCCGCTGGCCTTGAGCGCCAGCCACGGCCGCATGGACCAGGAGGAATAAGCCTTGTTGCCGATTGTGAGGTGAAGATCCGCCATCTGCCGTCTCCTTCGGAATGCGTGGGGCGACGCCGCGCCGCCCGCTCAGATGCCTAGCGCAACGAGGGCGGATTGGGTAGCGTCCGCCGCAGCTTACAAGGAGCGAACCCCCATGAAACTCTACCACGCCGCCCCCAGCCCCTTTGCTCGTAAGGCGCGCATCGCAGCGAACTTGCGCGGCCTTGCCGACCGGCTCGAACTGGTCGCCGTCGACGCCATGGCGAGCCCGCCGGAACTGGTGGCCGCCAACCCGCTCTCCAAAATCCCCGCGCTGCTGACCGACGACGGCCAGTGCCTCTACGACAGCCCGGTGATCTGCGAATATCTCGATGAACTGGGCGACGCCCCGCGCCTCTTCCCCGCCGCAGGCCCGGCCCGCTGGACTGCGCTCCGCCTGCAAGCCTTGGGCGACGGCATCATGGATGCGGCGCTCGCCGTGGTTTACGAAAGCCGCCGCCCGCCGGAAGACGCCCGCGCCGCCAACATCGCCCGCCAGAAAGCCGCCATTGCCCGCGCCCTCGACGCCCTGGAAGCGGACATCGACACGCTCGAAGGCCCGTGGACCATCGGCTCCGTCACCGCCGTCTGCGCGCTGGGCTATCTGGAATTCCGGCTGGGTGCGGACAACTGGCTCGCCACCCGGCCCAGGCTGGCGGCGTGGTACGCCAAGGCGAGCGCTGAACCGCTGATTGCCGAAAGCGCCCCGGCTTGATTCTGGTTCAGGAAGTTTGTGGGGGTCTATAACCCCCACGCCCCCATTCGTTTATCGGGCCGCGCCTCTGGGTTTGGGTGGCGCCCTGACGGCGAACGATCGCTTCCCATCCGGGGCGGACCTGACTTCAGTTTCAGCCGCCCTTCCTGTTATTGCTGCCCAGATCTGGCGATCGTTATGCAGACAGTCGCATTATCCCTCAAGGCGGGCCAGCAGCTCGCAAACCGCGCGTGAATAGTCCTCATCCCCGGCATCGCTCGCTGCCGGATTCGAACCTGTGCTCCCGCCGCCCATCGCTGTCGCAAGTGCTGCACCGTGGGTGTAGTCCACAAGAATGTGCACCCATAGTCGAGAGTGCAACGCCGGGAGCCCAAGTTCGCCGAGCAGCTCTGCAAGGCTCTCGGTGATGCGCTTGGCGTGATCAGGGAAAACCGCTGGCCGGGTAAAGATGGCGAGCGTTAAATTTGGATGCCGCACCACCTTCGAGCGATAGGCGCTCAACAGCCCCTCGATACGCGATCGGACACATCCCGCCGGGGGGTGCGTCAACATCTGAGTAGACCATATCCCCCAATGCTCTGATCAATCCGTCTCGATCCTGAAAATGATGGTAGATCGTCATCGGACTGATGCCGACGCGCATGGCCAAGGCGCGCATCGTCAACCCTTCCAGCCCCTTACTATCCAAAAGGCCCAGGGCTTCAGAAAGAATCTTTGCTGGTGAGACGCTCTCCGTGCCGCCAGAGGGCCTGCCTCGGCCTCGCGTGGTCATGGCACGACAGTATAAGTCGATTGCACCAGCCCGGACGGAAACGAACGGGTGCTCACATGGGTGAGAGGAATCTCGCGCGAGACCGGACCGAACAAGGGGCGGCCGGTGCCGAGCAGTATCGGGACGCGGGTGATCACCAGATCGCGGATCAAGCCTTCGCGAAGGAAGGACTGGATAACGCGCCCTCCATCAACATAAACGCGACGGTGCCCTTCCGCTTCAAGCATCGCCATCGCCTGCTGTGGCGACTGTCCCGAGAAGCGGACTTTACCTGCAAGATCGGCCGGAACCGCTTGGTCCGCCAGGGTGGCGGAAAGAACGAGCACCGGACGATTGTATAGCCAGGGTTTCTTGTCACGCACTGTTTCGAAGGTGCCCCTGCCCATTATTATGACGTCGATGTCCTTTATGAAGTCATCATAACCGTGATCCTCGGCAGGATCGTCGCGCTCGATCAGCCACTCAATGGCACCGTCCTCGCACGCGATAAACCCGTCCAAGCTGGTTGCAATAAAAACATGGCCGGTGATCATCTTACACCCCATAATTATACAGCGTATAATTATGGGGTTGCACGACGTGTCAATCCCCCATGATAATTGCGGTGAATACAAGCCGCCGCTCCGCCTCCCACCATTAGCGGAGGCTGGCTGGTTTTGGGCTTCCAAGTGCAGCAAAAAACGGACGCGCCCGGCCATTCCTGCACACGTCCCGATAAACGAGTGGGGGGTGTGGGGGTTAAGACCCCCACGAAAAGCCCCTTACTGGATACCCCCTACCGCGTCGGCACCGGCGTCTCGCCGGAATAGTCGTAGAAGCCGCGGCCGGATTTGCGGCCGAGCCAGCCGGCTTCGACGTATTTCACCAGCAGCGGTGCGGGGCGGTATTTGGGATCGCCGAACCCTTCGTGCATGACGCGCATGACGGCGAGCATGGTGTCGAGCCCGACGAAATCCGCCAGTTGCAGCGGGCCCATGGGATGGTTGGCCCCCAGCTTCATGCCGTTGTCGATATCTGTGACGGAGCCGACGCCGTCCTGAAGCGCGAAGATGGCCTCGTTGATCATGGGGCAGAGGATGCGGTTGACGACGAAGCTGGGCTGATCGTCGGCGGCGACCACGGTCTTGCCCATGCGCTCGGCGACCTGACGGAGGGCGCTTGCGGTGGCGTCGGAGGTAGCGATGCCGCGAATGACCTCAACCAGCGCCATCATCGGCACGGGGTTGAAGAAGTGCATGCCGCCGAAGCGGTCCGGCCGGTCGGTGGCGGCGGCGAGGCGGGTGATGGAAATGGAGGAGGTGTTGGTGGCGATGAGGGCTTCCGGCGTCAAAATGGCGGCCAGCTTGCCGAAGATCTCCCGCTTGATCGCCTCGTTCTCGGTGGCGGCCTCGATCACGAGGTCGGCCGATGCGAAATCCGCGTAGTCGGTGGTGAGCGAGATGCGGGCGAGCGCCGCCTGCATGTCGGCCGTGGTGATGACCTCCTTCGAGACCTGCCGCTGCATGTTCTTCTCGATGGTGGCGCGGCCCTTCTCGGCCCGGTCCATGGAGACTTCGGCGATGGTGACGGCGTAGCCCGCCAGCGCCGCCACGTGGGCGATGCCGTTGCCCATGAGCCCCGCGCCGATGACGCCGATGGTGTTGATGGTCATGGTTGTTCCCTCCCCCTCAAAGAGACGTTTCCGCCTGTTTCATAACAGAAAAGCCCGCCTGCACGGGTGCGGACGGGCTTCTTCCGTTTCGTTGCGAACCTCGCAGGCCTTTAAAGCTTCGAGGTCATCTCCGGCACGGCCTGGAACAGGTCCGCCACCAGCCCGAAGTCGGCCACCTGGAAGATGGGGGCTTCTTCGTCCTTGTTGATGGCGACGATGACCTTGGAATCCTTCATGCCCGCCAGATGCTGGATTGCGCCGGAAATACCGGCGGCGATGTAGAGCTCGGGCGCGACGATCTTGCCGGTCTGGCCGACCTGATAGTCGTTGGGCATGTAGCCCGCATCGACCGCCGCGCGGGATGCGCCGATGGCCGCGCCCAGCTTGTCGGCCAGCGGCTCGATGACGGTCTTGAACGCATCGGCCGACCCCAGCGCACGGCCGCCGGAGACGACGATCTTGGCCGAGGTCAGCTCCGGGCGATCCGACTTGGACAGCTCGGCCCCGACGAAGCGGGACAGGCCAGCGTCACCCTTGCCCGCCACGGCCTCGACGGCTGCGGAGCCCCCGGCGGCGTTTGCCTTCGGGAAGGCGGTGGCGCGCACGGTGATGACCTTCTTGGCATCCGACGACTGGACGGTCGCAATGGCGTTGCCCGCGTAGATCGGGCGCTGGAAGGTATCCGGCCCCTCGACGGCGGTGATGTCGGAGATCTGCGCCACGTCGAGCAGCGCCGCCACGCGCGGGGCGACGTTCTTGCCGAACGAGGTGGCCGGGGCCACCAGCGCATCGTAGCCCGCCATCAGATCAACGAGCAGCGGGGCGAGGTTTTCGGCAAGGCCGTTGGCGAGAGAGGCATCATCCGCCAGCAGCACCTTGGCGACGCCTTCCACCTTGGCGGCGGCGTCGGCCGCAGCTTGCGCGCCTTGACCGGCCACCAGCACATGCACATCGCCGCCGAGCTTCGAAGCCGCAGTGACGGCCGCCAGCGTGGCGTCCTTGAGGCCGGTGTTGTCGTGTTCTGCCAGAACCAGGACGCTCATGCGATCGCTCCCACTTCCTTGAGTTTACCGATCAGCTCATCAACGCTGCCGACCTTGATGCCCGCCTGCCGCTTGGGCGGCTCGGTGACCTTCAGCGTCGTGAGGCGCGGGGTGACATCAACGCCGTAGTCGGCCGGGCTCTTCTCGGCGATCGGCTTGGACTTGGCCTTCATGATGTTGGGCAGCGAAGCATAGCGCGGCTCGTTGAGGCGCAGGTCGGTCGTCACCACCGCCGGGAGCTTGAGCGCGACGGTTTCAAGGCCGCCGTCCACCTCGCGGGTGACGGAAACCTCGCCCTCTGCGGGCTCCACCTTGGAGGCGAAGGTGCCCTGGGCCCAACCCAGCAGGGCGGCGAGCATCTGGCCGGTCTGGTTGCTGTCGTCGTCAATGGCCTGCTTGCCCATGACGATCAGCTGGGGCTGTTCCTCGCCCGCCACCTTGGCGAGCAGCTTGGCGACGGCGAGCGGCTCGACCGCGCCTTCGGCCTTGATGAGAATGCCCCGGTCCGCGCCCATGGCGAGGGCGGTCCGCAGGGTCTCGGTCGACTTCTGCTCACCGATGGAGACCACGACGACTTCCGTCGCCACGCCCTTTTCCTTGAGGCGAACCGCTTCCTCGACCGCGATCTCGTCGAAGGGGTTCATGCTCATCTTCACATTGGCGAGCTCAACGCCCGTCTGGTCCGGCTTCACGCGGACCTTCACATTCGCATCGACCACCCGCTTGACGGGCACCAGAACCTTCATTCCATCACTCCTCTTCGGCCACGGGAGGAGGAGGACCTTCGTCCCCCGATCAAAAAGCTTTGGCGAAACCGCCAATTGCTTGGCGTTTGCGTCAACTGGGCCAACCGTGTCAACTCCGGCACCCCATAATTCACGCGCTATAAGCGCACCCACCCCATTTCTGACGGAAACGGGGCCTTTCCTCCGGCCAGAACGCCGGTATAGCCGCCAGAATGACAGGCCAAAACAAAAGACGGTTTTTTCTACCGGTTCGCGCCCGGCACCCACAGCACGTCCGCCCGGCCCCTGTCATTGAGGTGGCGGGCCAGCACGAACAGGTGATCAGACAGGCGGTTGAGATAGTGGATGACGACCGGGTTGATCGCCTCCTGCTCGGCCGCGTGGGTTGTCATGCGCTCGGCCCGGCGCACCACCGCGCGGGCAAGGTGCAGGTGGCTTGATGCCGCCGAGCCGCCCGGCAGGATGAAGCTGTTCAGCGGCTCCAGCTCCGCGTTCAGCGCGTCGATCTCCCGCTCCAGCCGCTCCACCTGCGAGGGCTGGATGCGAAGCGCGCCCTCCATGTCGACGCCCGGCGTGGCGAGGTCCGCGCCAAGGTCGAACAGATCATTCTGGATGCGGGCGAGCATGGCGTCCGCCTCCCTTGCCGCCTCGCCCGCCGTGTGCAGGCGGGCAAGCCCGATGGCCGAACTGGCCTCGTCCACCGTGCCGTAGGCCTCGATGCGAAGCGCGTGCTTGGGCAGGCGGCTGCCGTCGACGAGGCTGGTTTGCCCCTTGTCGCCGCCGCGGGTGTAGATCCGGGTCAGCTTCACCATGGTCTAGCTGCGGCCGCCAACCATCAGCAGCACGATGATGACCGCCAGAACGGTGAGACCCTGGAACAGGATGCGATACCACATCATCTTGTTCTGCTTCTCGCCCGACACGTCCTTGCCGGAGCCGAGGAGGACCAGACCGCGAACCAGCGCGCCCACAGTCAGCAGCGCGCCGATGATGATTACAGCCAGCATGAAAGCGTTCATCGTCTCTATCCTCCTGAGAAGCCGGGCTTTCCGAGAAGCCGAACCTCTTGAGAAGCCGGGAATTACCCCCAAGCCAACGTGTGGATTACCGGTTTTCTCCGCTGCCTGCAAATCACGGCCAAAGGCCGAGGCGGCGGAAGACATCTTCCCGCGTCCACCCCTGCTGGCGCAGGTCGGCCAGCGAGGGCGAGCCCGCCCGCTTGGCAAGGCGCTGGCCGGTCTCGTCGGTGAGCAGCGCATGGTGATGATAGCGCGGCGTCGGCAGCTGCAACAGCGCCTGCAGCAGCCGGTGAATGTGGGTGGCGTGGAACAGGTCCTGCCCCCGAATGATGTGGGTGATGCCCTGGAGCGCATCATCCACCGTCACCGCCAGGTGATAGCTGGCGGGCGTTTCCTTGCGGGCGAGCACCACGTCGCCAAGGCTGGCGGGATCGGCCGCGACCTCTCCCGCCTCCGCATCCTCCCACGTGAGCGGACCGGTGAGCCCGAGCGCCCGGTCGACATGAAGGCGCAGCGCATAAGGCGCCCCGGAGGCGATGCGCGCCTCCTGCTCCTCCGCCGGGAGGCGCTTGCACAGGCCGGGGTAGAGCGGGCCATCAGGGCCGTGGGGCGCCGCGCCCGAGCGGGCGACCTCGGCGGCAATGTCCTTCCGGGTGCAGAAGCAGGGATAAAGCAAGCCCATGGCCGACAGGCGATCGAGCGCGGCCCGGTAATCGGCCATGTGCGCGCTCTGACGGCGCACCGGCTCCTCCCACTTAAGGCCGAGCCAGCCCAGATCCTCGAAGATGCCCTCCACCAGCTCCGCCCGGCAGCGGGTGGCGTCGATGTCCTCGATGCGAAGGAGGAAGCGCCCGCCGTGCCCGGCGGCGAAGCGGGCGTTCAGCAGCGCCGAGAAGGCATGGCCCAAGTGCAGGCGGCCGGTGGGCGACGGCGCGAAGCGGGTGACGACGGGGAAGGATTCAGGCGCGGCCATGACGGCGCACCCTAGACCGGGGCGGCCCGTTCTGGAAGAGGGGGCGGCAGGGGATTTAATTCACATGTATTGCTTTTTGCCTATTGACGGCGGAAACAAGCAAGAATAAATAGAGAACATTCTGGCAATTGCCAAGGGCGTACGGGTGACTGAAGAAGCTGGTGAGTGGGTGAGGCGTTGGCGTGGAAGCGTGTGGCCTGTCGCGTGGCGTTTCGCTCTTTCTCATTGTTGGACAAGCGCCCCGGTGCGGCACGCCACGCCCGCCGGGCGGCAGGGAATGCAACCCGGAACCATTGGCGACCCAGCCGGCTGTATGACGCGCCTCGCCCTGAGGGGAGGCGCGAGCCCTCAGGAGATTGCCGGGGCAGGCTCCGGGCGGCGCGGATAGGGCACGCGGGTGAGGCGATGGTAGAGGCAGGCCGTCGCCACCAGGCAGGCGGAGCCCAGCAGCACCGGCATGAACAGGAAGCCGAAATTGGGATCGGACGCGAAGACGACCAGCGGGTTGCCGCCGGCGGGCGGGTGGGTGAGCCGCAGCGCCGACATGATGGTGATGGCCAGCCCCACGCCCATTGCCGCCGCCCACCAGGTGTCGGGCAGGAAGGCGTGGAGGATCAGGCCGACGAGCGCGCCGATGAAGTGCCCGCCCACCACATGGGCCGGCTGGGAGAGCGGGCTGTCCGGCGTCGAGAACAGCAGCACCGCGCTGGCGCCGAACGGGGCGATCAGGAAGGGGTTGCCGGACCAGACGCTGAGGCCGGCGACCATGCCGATGCCGACGATACCGCCCAGCCCTGCCAGGACGGAATGGCGCGGGTGGGTCTTGGGCTGATGACGGGTGATGTAGTGACGCACGGAATTGAACTGCTGCTGAAACGGTGACTTGCGGGCAGGCCGGATGCCCGAGCGCCCTGTGACCGTCAACACAGAAAAACTATGCCTTGCCACAGCCCAGTCTGGGCATCTGCGAAACATCGGCGACATTTTCGCGTTTGTTGCCGCCAGAGCAGCAAACATAGGCTTGACGATACCAGATCATGTCATGTCATTATGATGAAACACGAGGTGTGGTAGACATCGTGTTGTTGCGGATTGCAAAAGTCGAGCGGCCTCGTCGGCCGGCTTGAGTGCGACAAGTCCGAGCGGTCGCGGTCGCTTTCGAGAGAAAGCGAGAGCGGACCAAACATGTACCACCCAACCGTCCTGCCAAAGCTGGAACAATGTCCCGCGCTGGTGCTCAACGCGGACTGTACCCCCTGTCCTACTACCCCCTAAGCCTGTGGGACTGGCAAACCGCCCTCAAGGCGGTTTTTCTCGATCGGGTGAACATCGTCGCCGAATACGAGCGCGAGGTGCATTCCCCCAGCTTCACCATGAAGCTGCCCTCGGTCATCAGCCTCAAACAGTATGTGAAGCCGGCCCGCTACCCCGCCTTCACCCGGTTCAACCTGTTCCTGCGGGACCGCTTCGCCTGCACCTACTGCGGCGCGGGCGAGGACCTGACCTTCGACCATGTGGTGCCGCGCTCCCATGGCGGCCGCACGACCTGGGAGAACGTGACCACCGCCTGCGCGCCCTGCAACCTTCGCAAGGGCGGCCGCACCCCCGCCGAGGCGCACATGCACCCGCGCATCAGGCCGCACCAGCCCACCACCTTCGAGCTTCAGCAGAACGGCCGGGCCTTCCCGCCCCGCTACCTGCACGAAACCTGGCGGGACTATCTCTACTGGGACACGGAGCTGGAGGCGTAAGCGGCAGGCCGGGGATCGGATTATTTTCAGGCATCTGTTTTTTTGCAGAGGGTCGCGGACCCTCTGCACTCCCCTTCGTTTTTCGGGCCGCGTTTCCGGCGCCTGATCGAGAGGCCGTCATTCAGTGGGCTGCGACCTTCCTCCCGCGCACGTTCCTTTAAACAAACAGGCCTTTAAACAAACAGGCCTTTAGACGAACAGGCCTTTAAACGAATAGGGGTCGCAGGGGGAACAAGCTCCCCCGGCATAAAATCACCTGCCCAAAAATCAGTCGAACCGAAAATCACGCCTTGTGGGCGGGCTTGGCGCGGGCGGGCCAGGGCTCGGTCAGGTCTTCGAGCAGGATCTCGACGCACTCCACCTCCAGCCGCACGGCGGCGGGCCCGGCGAAGTCCAGCTCCAGCGTGGCGGCGCCTTCCGCGCGGGGCGTGACAGTGATGGCAAGCAGCTCCAGCACCGCCTCCTTGTCGGCGGCCGACGGCCAGGCCTTGCGGGTGGCCTTCATCACCCCCTCGATCCGCAGGGCGGTGCGGACGCGCCTGGGCTCTTCCGCCGCATCCTCCCAGCGGAAGCGGTTCATCAACAGCACGAAGCGGCGGGCGCGCGCGTCGAGGCAGACTTCCGAAGGGCGAACAACCGCATCCTGGATGAGGGCCGAGACGACGGGAACGTCGTCCTGGTCCTGCGCCAGAAGCCGAAGTGGTTTCGACATGCGTTGCGCCTCCTCGCTTCCTTGCCTCGCCGCTGCCTGGGGCGACCCTGCCGGCAGGCGGATCAGCCCGCGCTCACCCGCTCGATGTCCGCGCCGACGGCGGAGAGTTTTTCCTCCAGCCGCTCGTAGCCACGGTCAAGATGGTAGATGCGGTTGACCGTGGTCTCGCCCTGGGCTGCCAGGCCCGCCAGCACCAGGCTCATCGACGCGCGCAGGTCCGTCGCCATCACCGGCGCGCCAGTCAACTGGCCGACGCCGCGCACGAAGGCCGAGCGCCCGCGCACCTGAATATCGGCTCCCATGCGAGCCAGTTCCGGCACGTGCATGTAGCGGTTTTCGAAAATCGTCTCGGTCAGCACGCTGGCCCCATCCGCCAGGGCCAGCATGGCCATGAACTGGGCCTGCATGTCGGTGGGAAAGCCGGGGTAGGGCGCGGTCGTCACCGAGATGCCGCTCAGCGCGCCGTTGCGGCGGGCGACCTTCAACCCCTCGCGGGTGGGGGGTGATGGCGACACCCGCTTCCTCGAACGCCTCGATGACCGAGCCGAGCGTGTCGGCATGGACGCCGAGCAACTCCAGCTCGCCACCGGTGATGGCCGCCGCGCAGGCATAGGAGCCGGCCTCGATGCGGTCCGCCATCACGGCATAGGTCGCGCCGTGCAGGCGGGTCTTGCCGCGCACCACCAGCCGTTCGGTGCCAATGCCCTCGATCTCGGCGCCCATGGCCTGGAGGCAGTGGGCAAGATCAACGATTTCCGGCTCGCGCGCTGCATTCTCGATGACGGTCTCGCCATGGGCGAGCGTTGCCGCCATCAGCACGTTCTCGGTCGCGCCCACCGAGACGAAGGGGAAGCGCACCACGCCGCCCTTGAGGCCGTCCGGCGCGACGGCCTTCACGTAGCCCTGCGTCAGCTCGATGCGTGCGCCCAGCGTCTCCAGCCCCTTCAGGTGCAGGTCGATGGGGCGAGTGCCGATGGCGCAGCCGCCGGGCAGCGAGACGGTGGCCTCGCCGCAGCGGGCCAGCAGCGGGCCGAGGACGAGAACGGAGGCGCGCATCCGCCGCACGATGTCATAGGGCGCGACGGTGTTGGTGATGCGGCTGGCCTTCAGCGTCATCACCCGGCCGAACTCTTCGGGGCGCGAACCTTCCAGCGTCAGCGACACGCCATGCTGGTTGAGCAGATGGCTGAAGGTGTCGATGTCCGCCAGGCGCGGCAGGTTGCGGAGCGTCAGCGGCTCTTCCGTCAGGATGGCCGCCGGCATCAGCGTCAGCGCCGCGTTCTTCGCGCCGGAGATGGGAATGCGTCCGTTCAGCGGCCTGCCGCCGCGAATGATGATCTTGTCCATGGAGTCGCTCTTATCCGGCGCGCCGGCCTTTCACAATTCCGCGCCGCGTTACAGGCGGGGCAGGGTGACGCCGCGCTGGCCCTGGTACTTGCCGGCGCGGTCCGCGTAGGAAACTTCGCACGGCTCGTTGCCCTGCAGGAACAGGAACTGGCACGCGCCCTCGTTGGCGTAGACCTTGGCGGGCAGCGGCGTGGTGTTGGAAAACTCCAGCGTCACGTGGCCTTCCCAGCCCGGCTCCAGCGGGGTCACGTTCACGATGATGCCGCAGCGGGCGTAGGTGCTCTTGCCAAGGCAGATGACCAGCACATCCCGCGGGATGCGGAAATATTCGACCGTCCGCGCCAGCACGAAGCTGTTGGGCGGAATGATGCAGACATCCTGCTTGCGGTCGACAAAGGAGTGGGGCGAGAAGTCCTTCGGGTCCACCACCGCGTTGTCGACGTTGGTGAAGATCTTGAACTCATCGGCCACGCGCGCGTCGTAGCCATAGGAGGAGAGGCCGTAGGAAATGCAATTCCCCCGCTCCTGCCGGTCGACGAAGGGCTCGATCATCCCCTCGCTCAGAGCCTTCTCACGAATCCAGCGGTCAGACATCACGGCCATGGATTGAAAACTTCCCCTCGCGGCAAGAAACGCAGCTGTTGGCGATGCACGCCCGGAACGACGGGCAGCGCGGATCTCGCGTTCTAGCCGGTCAGGGTCAAACCGACAAGCTGAGAGCGGGCAACCGAGCGCGGCGGACCGCACATGCCGCACGGCCCATGGGCACGCCTCCCCTGCTTTTGATTCGCAGGAGAGGCGCTCAGCCAGTGGCTTCGCTCCTCCTGCAACCTTCCTTTCGTTTGAAAGGGCCGTGCCCGGCATAAGCCTCAGGGTTTACTGAATAGCCAAGGCTCGCACGCCGTCCTGACCGGGTGCGGCCCGATAATACGAAAGCGGGATCGAAAGGGGGGCCTGAGGCCCCCTTAAACTACTTGCCTGTGCGCCTCAGCGTCGCACGGCGATGATCTCCAGCACGGTCGGGGTAATCATCAGGGAAGAGGGCTCCTGGCTGCGCGCCTGGAACTCAGCGCCGATCTCACCCGCCAGCGCCGGGGCGATGCGGCCCAGCTCCACCAGCCGCGTCAGGTTCACGTCGATGAAGCTGGCGGGCCACTGCCAGACGAAGCTGGCCGGGGTGATGACATCGATCATGGGCCGCAGTTCGCGAATCTCGAAGCCGGCATCGGTGAGCCAGCCGGGCAGATCAAGCGCGATGTCCGGCTCCCCGCCCGCATCGCGCCAGCTGGCAACAACTTCGGAGACGAAACGCTCCAGCAGCAGCGAGCGGGGCGCAAGCCGCCAGGTGCGGTAATCGAGGTATTCGTGAAGGACGAGCGCGCCGCCCGGCCGCAGCGCCGCGGCAAGGGCGTCGAGCAGAATCGCCGGCTGACGCAGGAAGGCGAAGATCCAGCGGCACCAGGCCCCATCCATCGAGCCGTCCATGACCGGCAGGCCATCAACGGTCATGTCACGGCAATGGACAGCAATGTTACCGTAGCCGCAGCGCCGGGCCCGCTCGCGCAGCGCCTCCACGAACCGGGCCGAGCGGTCGACCGCACACACCTTGCCCTTGGGCCCGACGATATCCGCCAGGTCGAAGGAGGCGTAGCCGGGGCCCGACCCGACATCGAGGAGACTCTGGCCGACCGTGAAGCCGGCGCGCCGCCATGCATCCAGCGCGCGCGATCGCCAGACCTGATGCTGGAGGCAAAGGCGCTCCACCTCGCCATCCTGAATGCCAAGACCATCGTTCCGTTCGCTGCGGGTTTGCGTCATGACTCCCCCTTGGTCCTCACCTGAGTTTCCGGGTGAAACGACACGCCTCGCCACAGGCCGGAGCAGGCCGCGGACGGCCCGCCCATAAGCCCAGGAGTTTACCCGGATAGGGGGGCTAACGCATGGGATGGATTTTCGTGATGCGCGGGCATTGCGCCAGGCGCATCCTCCGGCCGCCTCAACCGCGAATGTGCAGCACGCAGATCAGGGTGAACAGGCGGCGGGCGGTGTCGAAGTCCACGTCCAGCTTGTCGGCAATGCGTTCCTGCAGCACCTCGGCGGCGTGGTTGTGAATGCCGCGCCGGCCCATGTCGATGGCCTCGATCTGGCTGGGCGAGGCGTTGCGAATCGCCTGGTAGTAGCTTTCGCAGATGGCGAAATATTCGCGGATCACCCGGCGGAACGGGGTCATGGAAAGGGTAATGGTCTCGAGGAGGTCGCCCTTGTCGGTCGAGATGTCGAAGGCGAGCCGCCCCTCCTCCACCCGCATCAGCAGCTTGTACGGCCCGCGATAGCCGTTGGGATACTCAGTCCTGGGCGCGAAGCGGTTGCCCTCCAGCAGATCGAAGATCGCAACCCGCCGCTCCTGTTCCACATCGGCGTTGCGCCACAGGATCGTGCGTTCGTCCAGATCGACGGCGATGATCCGCTGGGTGTGCTGCTCGCTCTTCATCAAGACCTGCATAGCAGATTCCAGGAGAGGACCATTACGCTGAAAATCAGCCGGCCCGCCTCAGGGAACGGCCAGCAGGCTCTCCGGGGTCAAGACCGCCTGAATCAACCGCTCCAGCGCCTCGCCTTCCGCCGCCACCTGCCCGTCGAGCACCAGAAGGCTGAGACCGTGCACCAGCGACCAGGCGCGCAGGGCATGGACCCGAATCGCGGCAGTGTCATCCTCCGCCAGGCCCGCCGCCCGCGCCACGCCCCGGCGCAGCCCTTCGACCGCCAGCGCGCTCGCCGCCGCCAGCGCCTCGTCACGGCGGGCGCTGTCCGTATCATGAAAGCGCCCGAACATCAGGCGGAACAGCGCCGGATTTTGTCGGGCGAAGCGCACATAGGCCAGCCCCGCCGCCCGGAACGCCGCGCGGGGATCGCCCTCGCCCTTGCCCGCCCCCGCCTGAAGGGCGGCAAGACGCTTGAAGCCCTCCGCCGCCAGGGCCGCCAGCAGCGCCTCCTTGTCGGGGAAATGGCGGTAGGCCGCATTGGGCGACACGCCGACCCGACGGGCCAGCTCGCGCAGGCTGACGGTCCCTTCCGCCTGCGCCTCCAGCATGTCGAGCGCCGTGGCGATCAGCTCCTCCCGCAGGTTGCCATGGTGATAGCGCCGCCCAGGCACAGACTTGTCCTCGGCGGCGGATTCAATGTTGACACCGTTTACATTCTGTCGCATCGTCATGTTAACACCGTACACATAGCGTCGCGCATCTCAACCCCCAAGGCTGGAATCCTGGCCAGGACTCCGGTCCGAGACCACAGGAGCGTTTCCATGTCTCGTTTTGCTGATCGCGCCCTTGGCGCCATTATACAAGGCATTCAACGTCTGGCCCCCTCTCCGCGGGAGTCAAATTCCTGGCTGGAGGGCGGCTTCGCCCCGGTTTTCCAGGAGACGGAGGAGACCGCGCTACGGGTGACGGGCAGCATACCACCGGAGCTGGACGGCCTTTATGCCCGCATCGGGCCGAACCCGGTCCGCCCACCGCGACACGCCGGACGCTACCACTGGTTCTCGGGCGACGGCATGGCCCATGGCGTGCGCCTGCGCCAAGGACGGGCCCTGTGGTATCGCAACCGCTGGATTCGCACCGGGCCGGTGAGCCGGGCTCTGGGCGAGCCCCCCGCCCCTGGACCGCGCCGGGGCATCTTCGAGACCGTGAACACCAACATCATCGCCCATGCGGGGCAGATCTGGGCGCTGGTGGAAGCCGGCCCCTTCCCCGTTGCGCTGGACGCAGGGCTGGAGACGCGCGCCCACACCGACCTTAGCGGCACGCTCGGCACCGCCTTCAGCGCCCATCCGCACCGCGACCCGGCAACGGGCGAGCTGCACGCCATCTGCTACGACGGCCGGGTGCAGGGGCGGCTGTTCCATGTGGCGGTGGGCAGCAATGGCCGGGTGCTCCGGACGGTCGATATTCCCGTGCGCCACGGCCCGATGGTGCACGACTGCGCGCTGACCGGGCGGTATGTCATCATTTTCGACCTGCCCGTGACCTTCTCGGCACGGCGGCTGCTGCGCGGCAGCGCCATGCCCTATGCCTGGAACCCGCGCCACGAGGCACGCATCGGCCTGCTGCCGCGCGACAACGAGGCGACGGCTGATGACATCCTGTGGTGCGCCGTCGACCCCTGCTTCGTGTTCCACAGTTGCAACGCCTACGACCTGCCGGATGGCCGGGTGCAGCTGGATGTGGTGGCGCACGACCGGATGTTCGACCACTCGATCACCGGGCCGGATTCGCGCCGCGTCACCTTCGAGCGCTGGCTGATCGACCCGCAGCGCGGCACCACGGCGCGCACGGTCGTGGATGATCGCGGCCAGGAATTCCCGCGCATGAACGAGCAGCTGGCGGCCCGGCCCTACCGCTATGCCTATGCGGTTTCGTACGGCGAGGATCTGACGGGCGGCACCCGCCTCATCAAGCACGACCTGGAGGCCGGACGGACGGAGACGCACGACCACGGGCCGGGCCGGGAGACCGGCGAGGCGGTGTTCGTGCCGCGCAGCGGCGCGATGGCGGAAGACGACGGCTGGCTGCTGAGCTTCGTCTACGACGCCAACCGAGGGGAAAGCGATCTCGTGATCCTCAACGCGCAGGATGTGACCGGCCCACCGCAGGCCGTGGTGCATCTCCACCACCGCGTGCCGCACGGCTTTCACGGCAACTGGATCGATGCCGCTGAGGTGGCGATGGGGTGAGCGACAATGGTGTTATTTCTATGCAGGGGTCTTGGGACCCCTGCGCCCCATTTTGTTTGAACGGGCCGCGCCCGGCATGGCCGTCTCGCGCACCTGAGCAAGCGCATATGCTCCCTAAAATCATTCCGGTTTTTTGAGGCTGGGCGGGGAGGCGCACAGACATGGTTCTCGTCTCCTTGAGCCCTTGCGGGAATTGAATGGGATGCGTCCGGCAAGAAGGCCTCGCCCACCTGGATTGAATGCTGAACTGGCCATCTAAAGCGGCACAAACGCTCCTTAAAATTATTCAAGGATCTGCCCTTCCGATGATTTGAATCGCGCGGCTGTTGAGATGGCAACGATTCCCTCAGGGGGCGGCCGATGCCGCACCCTGTCCCGCCCGCCACATCACCTCCGGGCGATCGGGCAGGCACAACGCGCCCTGACGGCCGCGGCCCGGCAAGCGAAAGGGGGCGCGGGGCGAAGCCGCGGGCTGAGCGCCCCCCCGCAAAGAAATACATTTCTGAAGAGAAGCGCCTCAGCGCCGCTCGGCGAAGAACTGCCTGAGAATGTCGGACGCCGCCGTTTCGGAGAGGCCGCCGTACACTTCGGGGCGGTGATGGCAGGTGGGATGGCTGAACACGCGCGGGCCGTGCTCCACCCCGCCGCCCTTGGGGTCGCCCGCGCCGAAGTAGACCCGGCGCAGGCGGGCGAAGGAAATGGCTCCGGCGCACATGGGGCAGGGCTCGAGCGTCACGTAGAGATCGCAGCCCAGCAGGCGCTCGTCCTGCAATCTGGCGGCGGCCTGGCGGATGACCAGCATTTCCGCATGGGCAGTGGGATCGTTGTGCGCGCGCGTGCGGTTGCCGTCGGCGGCGAGCACCTCACCCCGTTCATCGACGATGACCGCGCCCACGGGCACCTCGCCCCGCGCTGCCGCGAGACGCGCCTGCTCCAGCGCCATTTGCATGTACCGGCTCATGGGGCCGCACCTTAATGCGGCGGCTGGCCGGCTGCAAAAGGATCAATGCCGCACGGCGCGGAGCACAACGCAAGGCCACCCCCGATGCGACCTTTCGCGCCACAGCAGCGGTTGACGCCCAAGCGCTTTACCCCTATATGAATTCGCACTTGAGAATGAATTGCAATTCTTGAGTGCTGTCATCGAAGGGCCGCCCCCACGGCCAGCGACAGAGTTTCCGTTGCGTTTCTTCCCCCGACACGTGGTCCGTGCGACTTGAGGCGGTGGCTGTCCCACCGCCTCTTTTTTTGCGCGGCGCTCAATCGGTCGCGCGGCGGCGCGGCGCTTCTTCCCCCTCGATGATCCGGCGCATGTCCGGCGGGACGATGACGCCCGCCTCTTCGTCAACCAGCACCATGCCCGGCGCCTCCTCAAGCGCAAGGGCGCGAACGACCTGACGTTCCGACTCCGACAACTCCCGGCAGGCATGACGCAGCCACCGCCGCGTGCGCCAGGCGAGCCTGTCCGCATGGGGCTGAATGCGCCGGCGCGTGAAAAGTCCGTCAAGCCATCTCATAGCGGGCCCTCTATTTCGCCAGATGGAAGGGCAGCAGCATGAACGCCGCCACCTGAAGCAGCAGCGACACCAGGATCAGCCGCAATGCCCAGGTGCGGCTGCGGGAGCTGAGCGCATTGCCTTGCAGATACTGCTCGTAAGCCACCGCATAGCTGGCGGTCAGAACACGCCGCGTGCGTTTGACAATGTTTTCAACCGGCTCCGCCGCCCGCGCGTCGCCGATAAGGTCGATCAGGCGCGGCGGCTCGTGATAGACGAACAGCCATTCGGCCCGGAAAATCTGATAGGCGGAGGCAAACAGGGCCGCCGCCGCCAAGGCGCTGAGCAGCAGGATGAGCAGCGTCACCGGCTCCTGCCAGCGCGCGAGGTCGATCTCGACCGCAAGGGTGCTGAAGGCAAACACCGCGAACGACAATGCCGCCACCGGCGTGCTGACGCTGCTGCGAATCGTCTCGCGACGCGACCGCTCGTTCAGATAGAGCTGCCGGAAATGCTCCAGGTGGAGGTCGGTAATGGGGTCCATGCCGAATTCACGCTCGGCCAGACCGGGAGGTTCCTTACGCCTGCACGAAAAGGGGGAAGCACCCGCACCTTAGACCGCATGGCGTATGGCGCGCCGAGCACTGCTCTCTTTGCAGGGGGGCCTACCCCTCTGCACTCCCGCGATTTTTTCGGGCCGTGGTTCCGGCGTCTGCTGGAAATGCCGATCAATCGACAGCCGGAGCATGATTTGCTTTGGCCCGGTTGGCGATCCACCATGTTCGAGCCGTAATAACGCCGCTCAGGCTCTCCATATCGTAGCGGCGAAGAATCCAAGCTGTTGGCAGGCCAATCAGCAGGCACGAGGGAAACACCACTGCAAATGCCAGGGCGAGTGCCAATCCCGACAAATAAAGAACGTTCAGAAATCCTCGAAGAGACCAACCATACTCCAGCGCACCGGCGATACCCTGGATAGAAAAGAAAAGGCCCGGCAGATTGCTCTGCCAGGCCCTTTCCCACGTGACGAACTTTTGTTCCTGCGTGCGCGCTTATTCAGCGGCGGCGCGGGCGTGACGCTTGCGCTCGTGCGGATCGAGGTAGCGCTTGCGGAGACGGATGACCTTGGGGGTCACTTCCACCAACTCATCGTCGGCGATGTAGGCGATGGCCTGCTCCAGCGTCAGCTTCTTCGGCGGGGTGAGGCGGATGTTCTCGTCCTTGCCCGATGCGCGGAAGTTGGTGAGCTGCTTGGACTTGAGGGGGTTGACCTCAAGATCCTGCTCCTTGGCGTTCTCACCGATAATCATGCCTTCGTAGACGTCATCGCCCGGCGCGATCATGATGATGCCGCGCTCCTCGAGGCCCTGCAGGGCGTAGCCCACCGCCTGGCCGGAGCCGAGCGAGATGAGCACGCCGTTCTGGCGGCCGGAGATCGGGCCCTTGTAGGGGCCATAGCCCTCGAACGAGCGGTTCATGATGCCGGTGCCGCGGGTGTCCGACAGGAACTCGCCGTGGTAGCCGATGAGGCCGCGCGACGGCGCCTTGAACACGATGCGGGTCTTGCCGCCGCCCGACGGGCGCATGTCGGTCATCTCGGCCTTGCGGAGGCCGAGCTTCTCGACGACGACGCCGGCGAATTCCTCGTCCACGTCCACCTGCACGGTCTCATACGGCTCCATGCGCTGGCCGGTCTCGGGGTCGGTCTGGAACAGCACGCGCGGACGGGAGATGGAAAGCTCGAAGCCCTCGCGGCGCATGGTCTCGATGAGCACGCCCAGCTGAAGTTCGCCGCGGCCTGCCACCTCGAAGCTGTCCTTGTCGGCGCTCTCGGTGATCTTGATGGCGACGTTGCCCTCGGCCTCGCGCATCAGGCGATCGCGGATCATGCGGCTGGTCACCTTGTCGCCGTCGCGGCCCGCCAGCGGCGAGTCGTTCACGGCGAAGCGCATGGAGAGGGTCGGCGGATCGATCGGCTGGGCCTCGATCGGCGTTTCCAGCGTCAGCGCGCCGATGGTCTCGCCCACCGTGCCGGTGAGAAGACCGGCGATGGCAACGATGTCGCCCGCCTGCACCTCATCGACCGGCTGGCGCTCCAGCCCGCGATAGGCCAGCAGCTTGGAGGCGCGGCCCTGCTCGACGATCTGGCCGTCCTTGTTGAGCACCTTGATGGGGTCGTTGACCTTGAGGCGACCCTGCTGCACGCGACCGGTCAGCACGCGGCCGAGGAACGGCTCGCGGTCCAGCAGCGAGGCCAGCATGGCGAAGGGCTCATCGACCGAGCCGACGTTCGGCGTGCCGACGTGCTTGACGATGAGATCGAACAGCGGAGCCAGCGTACCTTCGCGGGAGGCCGGGTCCTCGCTGACGTAACCGCCGCGGCCGGAACCATAGAGCACCGGGAAGTCGAGCTGATCCTCATTGGCGTCCAGCGCCACGAACAGGTCGAAGATTTCGTTCAGCACTTCGTCCGGGCGGCCGTCCGGGCGGTCGATCTTGTTGACGACCACGATCGGGCGCAGGCCCAGCGCCAGCGCCTTGCCGGTGACGAACTTGGTCTGCGGCATCGGGCCTTCGGCCGAATCCACCAGCAGGATCACGCCATCAACCATCGACAGGATGCGCTCCACCTCGCCGCCGAAGTCGGCGTGGCCCGGCGTGTCCACGATGTTGATGCGGGTGTCGCCCCAGGTGACCGAGGTGCACTTGGCGAGAATGGTAATGCCGCGCTCGCGCTCCAGATCGTTGCGGTCCATCGCGCGCTCTTCAACGCGCTGGTTATCGCGGAACGTGCCGGACTGGCGGAACAGCTGATCGACGAGGGTGGTCTTGCCGTGGTCGACGTGGGCAATGATTGCGACGTTGCGCAGGGACATATAAATGTAAGCCTCGAGTATGGGATGCCGCCCAGCACGGCACCCCGGAAACGGGTGCCGTCCGGCACAGCAAATAGGCCAGCATTATTACCGGCAGGTTGCGGCGGACCGGCGCTTATATCCATTTCACCGCATTGCAGCAAGCGCAGCCATAGTACTTAAGTTTTTTTCCGCCGTGCGGCCGGGGCGCCCCGTCCCGTTCCGGCCGTGCGCGGTGGAACCTTTTCTCAGGCGGGAATGACCTGCCGCCAGACAAGAATATCGATGCGCCCGAACAGGCCGGCTTTCGCGTAAGGGTCGGCATTGGCGAAGGCTTCCACCTCTGCGCGGCTCTCCGCTTCCACCACCAGCATGGAGCCGATGGGTTGGCCGTCGTCCGTCAGCATGGGGCCGGCGATCACCACCTTTACCTGGCCGGAATTCACATGCCGAAGGTGCTCCGGGCGGGTGGCGGCGCGCAGATCCTGCGAATTGGGCTTGTCCCAACCCTGGATGAGGAAGTGGGGCATGGCGGCTCCTTCTTGAAGTGCGGACGTTACCCACGGCGCTATAGCGGGCCAAAGCCGGCGCGTCTCCCCCCTCATCGGAACGCGACCTGCCTGCTTGTAAACCCGGCGGCACAGGTCTAGGGCGTGAGCCAAATGTTCCCGCGTTTCCTCCATTCCGTTCGCGCATACCTGCCCGGCCTCGCCGTGCTGGCGGTGCTGACGCTCGCCGGCTGGTGGGCGAGCCAGCCTCTTGGCCTGCCCGGCCCGGTCATCGGCCTTGCCGCCTATGTCGCCTTGCTGCTCGCCTTCCCCGCGCTCGAGCGCTCCACGCAGGCCGCCGCCGAAGGGCTGCTGAAGCTGCTCGGCCTGCTCATCACTCCCGCCGCCGTGGGGCTGGCGCTGCACGCCGACACGCTGCGAAGCGAAGTGGGCCGGCTGGCGCTGGTGGTGGTGCTCTCCACCGTGGCGACCGGGGTTGCCACCATGCTCGCCTATAAGGGACTCCGCAAATGGCTGGGCTGATGGAGATGCTGCCGAATGCTGCAAGCCTCGCCCAGGTGGCGGGCGGCATTCTTGCCACCATGCTCGCCTACGGGGTGGCGCTGCGCCTCGGCAAGCTCACCCGCCAGCACCCGCTGGCCAACCCCATCCTCATCGCCGCGCTGCTGCTGATCGCCGGGCTGGCGCTCGCCCGTCTGCCGGTGCGCGGCTACATGAGCAGCGTCGAGCCGCTGCGCTGGCTGCTGGGGCCGGCGACGGTTGCCTTCGGCCTGCCCATCTATCGCCAGCGGGCGCTCATCATCTCGGCAGGAAAGGCGCTTATCGGGGCCATTCTCATCGGCTCGCTCGCGGGCATCGTCTCGGCCGTGGGGCTGGCCAAGCTGCTGGACCTCTCGCCGGTGACCATCAGGGCGCTCTCGGCCAAGTCCATCACCAGCCCGTTCGCCATCGCCGTGATGGAGCGGCTGGGCGGACCGGCGGAACTGGCGGCGGGCCTCGTCATCGTCACCGGCCTTCTGGGCGCGATCCTGCTGCCCGTCCTCCTCAAGCGCGAGCGGGAGCGCGACCCGGAAAGCTACGCGCTGGCGCTGGGCCTTTCCGCCCATATCGTCGGCAGCCAGCACGTGGCGCGCATCGCGCCGCAGGCGCTCAGCATCGCCAGCCTGGCATTGACGCTGGCCGGGCTGGCCACCACTCTCCTGCTGCCGCTGCTGTGGCCATGGATCGCAGGCTGAGCGGAAGAGCCGAACGGACAATATCGGCTTTTTCGATTATTGAAACGCAAAAATATCATTGCATCGATTACTTGTTTCTGCCCGGTTTCGCTGTATTTTCAGTTCATCAGACAGAGAGGAGACCAGACATGGCCACGCCAGAGATGAAGGAAACCCTTGAGATTGGCCTTACCGCCGAGGCGCGCGCCAAGGTCGTCGGCATTCTCAACCGGCTGCTGGCCGATGAATTCTCCCTCTATGCCCGCGCCCGCGCCTTCCACTGGAACGTGACCGGCCGCCACTTCAAGCAGGACCACGCCCTGTTCGAGGAGGAGTATGAAGCCCTCGACGAGACCATCGACGAGGTGGCCGAGCGCGCCCGCTCGCTGGGCGGCACGGTGCAGGCGACGCTGAGCCAATATGTGCAGAACCGCACCATTCCCGAGGTGGACAGCACGGAGTTGACCTCCGAGCAGATGATCGCCTCCATGCGCGATGGCCACGAGGCGCTGGCCCGCCAGCTGCGCGAGGACATCCATGCCGCCGACGAGGTGGGCGACGAAGGCACTGCCGACTTCCTCACCGCGCTCCTGGAAGCGCACGAGAAGCGGGCCTGGATGCTGCGCTCGCACCTCGCCTGAGGCTGCACGCTAAAACCCACAGGCTTACCCCCGCGGCCCATTACCCTGCCCCCTCTCGTTGGGCCGCGAGACCGCCGGCCGCGCTCCATTCCCCCCTGCAAGGGAGCGCGGCCGGCACTTTATTTGTCCCCCAGGTTTTCCGGGCGCACGGCCCCGTGCGCGCAAGCAGCCGACGCCCCTGGCATCCTTGCCATTCTGACGGGCCGCATCGGCTTGCCTGCGCCCCTTTCCTACAACCTGTCGGACATACGACCATTCCCCTCCGAACACTGACTTGACGAGGACGAAACGTTCGCCATACGTTCTAGTCCGCATATTTCACGAAGCCAAACCTCAGGGGACAATCGCAATGGAACTATTCTGGGCACCGCAGACGCGGTCAATCACGGCCCTATGGATGCTGGAAGAGGCGGGGCTTCCCTATAGCCGTACGCTGATCGATATTCGCAGCGGGCCGGAGCGGCCGGCCGACTTCCTGAAGGTCAACCCCATGGGCAAGGTGCCTGCCTTGCGCGATGGCGAGGCGATGATGGGGGAAACCACCGCCATCTGCGCCTATGTGGCGGACAAGGCGCGCAGCGCAGAGCTCGCCCCGACGCTGGATGACCCCGCCCGCGGCCGCTACCTGCACTGGCTGTATTTCCGCGCCGGCTGCATGGAAGCTGCCTTCGGCGAGAAGCTGCAGGGCTGGACGACGGATTCCACCGCCGCCGGCTGGGGCAGCTTCGATAAAACCATGGATGTCGTCGAGTCGGCGGTGACGCCCGGCCCCTGGCTGCTGGGCGACCGGTTCAGCGCGGCGGACGTCGCCATGGGCTCCAGCCTCTGGTACGGCCTGTATCTTCTCAAGGTCATCGAAGGGCGGCCGGGCATCGAGGCCTATGTGGCCCGCTGCACCGAACGCCCGGCCTTCCAGCGGGCCATGGCGATCAACGCCGCTGGGGCCTGAGCCCCGCGCACGCAATTCTTTATAGCTGAGGCTTTAATCAACGCGGCGGCACGCGCAAGCGCGCTGCCGCGTGAGGAGCCCCATTGCCCCGAGAACAAGAACAACAGGGGGAAACATGGACGGGCTTTGCGCCAGAGAGAACAGGCGGAGCGCGGGTGGGCGGAGAGAAAATGGGCAGAGGGCGGCTGGCTGGGCGGCCACTGCCCAGCCCCGACTCGGCCATAACAACGCCGCCCAGGCTTCGAACCCCTGCCCCGATGGCGCAGGGCCTCAGGCTTGCAGCGGGGATTCCGGGCGGTTAAAACGTCTGTGGGCAGCGTTTCTCCCGGCCTTCCGGCTGGAAACGGTGCGGATCCGGTTTCGCCGGTTGACGCTCGGGCACGACTCGCCTATACGCCTCCCCTCGTATTTGTCGCCGGGTTTTCGCCCGGTGTCGGCTATTGAAATTGAAGGACCTGATCATGTCGCGCGTTTGCGAACTGACCGGCAAGGGCACCATGGTGGGCAACAACGTGTCCCACGCCAACAACAAGACGAAGCGCCGCTTTCTGCCGAACCTGCAGAACGTGACGTTCCTGTCCGATGCCCTGGGTTCCTCGGTCACCTTCCGCGTCGCCGCTGCGGGCGCCCGTTCGGTGGAGCATGCCGGTGGCCTCGACAAGTGGCTGCTGAAGACCCACGACGACAAGCTGTCGCTGAAGGCGCGCCGCGTAAAGCGTCTGGTCGCCAAGGCGCTGGCCGAAGCTTCGGTCGAGCAGGCCGCCTAAGCCGCCAAACCCAGGCTGATGGGGCCGCCCGGCCCCTCGACTGGCAGGCCGGCACGGCCAGGGCCGCAAAGGCCCAAAATTACGAATCGCAGGATTCAGGGACACTGCGCCGGATATTCCGGCGCGGTGTCTTTTTGTGCGCCCCGAGTAAGGCCGTCTTCCGCAAGGAAGGGAAGGCCGTAGGGCCAACCCCGCAGCGCCGTGGCCTACTTCCCGCCCACGGGGGCGGGCACCGCAGCGGCAGGCAGGGCGAACTTCAGCAACAGCGTGCGCTGCAGCGGATTCTGGTTGTTGTCCGCCATCACATAAACATCCCAGCCATCGCCGCGCGGCGCAACCGCCAGGGCCTCCATGTTATCGACGCTAAGCGGCGGGGCGAGCCGGGCCAGCAGCTTTCCGGCAAGGCTGCCGTCGCTGCCAACCGTGTCCAGATCAACCAGTTCCAGGGTGGCAGCCACGCCATCCATCAGGGAGAAATGGCGGGAGAGAACGAGCGCCAGATGCCGCCCCTTGACGGGCAGGAATACGGCATCGGTGGGCTTGAAATCCGGCACACCCTGATACTTCACCATGGACCATGGCGCGTCCCCGCTCCGGCGGAAGCGGCCCATGCTCGTATCTTCGGCCAACAGCAGAGCAGCGCCATCGCCGCGCACCGCCATCGCTTCGATGCCTCCGTTGCCGGGCAGGCCGCCGGGCCAGTCCTCCAACCATCCGGCCAGCCGCTGGGGTGGCTGGCGCAGCGCCGCCGTCAGGCCCTTGGCCTGGGCCGGGTGGCCTTGCGCGGCCTCGGTCTGAGGCTCGGCCCCGGCGCTGACCGGCACAGCCTCGATCGGAGCCGAATACCGCCAGATGCGATGGTTCCGCTCGAAGGAGACGAGCATGCTGAGGCCGCCCGCCGGGCCCTGGACCACCTCCAGCCCCTCAGCGTCATAGTCGGGCGCGGCGAGCGGCGCGCCGGCCTCATCCAGCAGCGGGCCACGCATTCCGTCCCTCAGGCCGACGAGACGCCCGTTCGCCTCGACCGGGCGGACCGCCAGCCAGTGGCCCCGGTCGGAGATGGCGAGCAGCCGCCCGTCAGGCAGAACGCGCAGGCCGGAATAGCCGCCAAAGCCCTCCGCATCGCTCATGACATGCAGGCCGCCCAGATAGGCGAGCGAGCCCACCGTGGCCTGCGCCGGGTTCTTGGTGTCGAGCGGCACCGGCCGGACGGTGATGGCGACGGATACCGGCCGCGCGGCCTCGAACGCAGCCGGGCCGGGCGCCGCCGCCCAGGCCCCGCAGACGGCGGCAAGGCCGACAAGACCGAGGACAACGCGCTTGCGAATGGGGGCGGAGGGCGTCATGGCGTGCGCCTCCGGCGCGCATGGACAGGAACAGGTGGCAGGAAAGCCCGGAAAGACGGCCGGCAGGCGGGCAGCGAGCCGAATGCCATCAGGCCGCCCACCCTATCGCCGCGCCGCGCCTCGCCCGGCCTGGGGCCGGGACGCCGGGCGCCGGTCCGCCTCGAACAGGCTGGCCAGCTGCTCGGTCATCACCCCGCCCAGCTGCTCGGCGTCCATGATGGTGACGGCGCGGCTGTAATAGCGGGTCACATCATGGCCAATGCCAATGGCGATCAACTCCACCGGCGACTTGGCCTCGATCCAGCCGATCACCTGCCGCAGATGCTTCTCGAGGTAATTGCCGGTATTGACCGACAGGGTGGAATCATCCACCGGCGCGCCGTCGGAGATGACCATGAGGATGCGGCGCTCCTCCGGCCGGCCGATCAGACGGTTGTGCGCCCACAAAAGCGCCTCGCCGTCGATGTTCTCCTTGAGCAGCCCCTCGCGCATCATCAGCCCCAGGTTCTTGCGGGCGCGCCGCCAGGGCGCATCCGCCGTCTTGTAGAGGATATGGCGCAGATCGTTGAGGCGGCCAGGCATGGCCGGGCGGCCTTCCGCCAGCCATTTCTCGCGCGACTGCCCGCCCTTCCAGGCGCGGGTGGTGAAGCCAAGGATCTCCACCTTCACCGAGCAGCGCTCCAGCGTGCGGGCAAGGATGTCGGCGCAGATGGCGGCGATGGAAATGGGGCGCCCGCGCATGGAGCCGGAATTGTCGATGAGCAGCGTCACCACCGTGTCGCGGAATTCCGTATCCCGCTCCACCTTGTAGGTGAGGGAGTGGCTGGGGCTGGTAACGACGCGAGACAGGCGCGCGGTATCGAGCAGCCCCTCCTCCTGGTCGAAGTCCCACGAGCGGTTCTGCTGCGCCATGAGGCGGCGCTGAAGCCGGTTGGCCAGCTTGGTAACCACGCCCTGGAGGTGGGTGAGCTGCTGGTCGAGATAGGCGCGCAGGCGGGTCAGCTCCTCCGCGTCGCACAGCTCCTCGGCCGCCACCGTCTCATCGAAAGCGGTGGTGTAGACCTTGTAGTCGAACTGGGGCGTGGCCTCCGACAGGGGCGCATTGGGCCGCCAGGGGGCAACGCCCTCCGGTCCCTCGTCGCCCAGCTCGGGGCTGACGCTATCCTCGCTCTCCATCTCCGCGCCGGACTGCTCTCCGCGGGCCTCGGCAGGGCTCTCCATCTCCTCCCCGCCCTGGTCCTGGTCGCCTTCGGCGGCGGAAGACTGCTCCTGGCCGTCCTGATCCTGGTCGCCGGACTGGTCAGCCTCGTCCTTCTGGTTCTCTTCCTGCTCTTCCGGGTCTTCCACCGGCTCGTCCGCCAGCCCCAGGTCCGCGATGATGCTGCGGGTCATGCGGGAGAAGGCGGATTGATCCTGAAGGTTGGCCTCCAGCGCGTCCAGGTGCGCGCCTGCCCTGGCCTCGATGCTGGCGCGGACCATATCGACCGCCACGCGGGCACCATCCGGCGGCGCCTGCCCGGTCAGCCGTTCGCGGATCATGAGGCCGATGGCGCTGGCCAGCGGCACCTCCTCCGAACTCTTGGCGCGGGAAATGGGATCAAGCCGCACCCGCGCCTCGGTCATGCGGGCAAGGTTTTCCGCCACGCCCGCCATCTCGCGGCTGCCGATGGCCTCCACCCGCGCCTGCTCCGCCGCGTTGTAGATGTCCCGCGCCAGCCCCGCCGCCGGCTGGTTGCGGGCGTGCACCTTGTCATCGTGGTGCCGCTGGCGCAGCGCATAGGCGTCCACCCAGCCGCGCACCTCCGCCACCTGCTCGGGCGGCAGGTTCCGCATGGGCTGGGGCACCCGCGCCTGGTTGCCGAGCAGGGCCGGCTTGTCGGCGGTGAAGGTGACATCCGCTTCCGGCAGATGGCCGAGCGCCCGCATGGTCGCGGCCAGCGACTGGCGGAAGTCCTCAAGCAGGTTGGGTGGGGGCATCACGGGGCGTTACTTGCGGCTGGCCGCCTTCTGCGCCTTGGAGGCGACGGAGTCGGGCAGCTCCTCGCCGAAGGCGCGCTGATAATATTCCGACACGATCGCCCGCTCCGCCTCGTCGCACTTGTTGAGGAACGACAGACGGAAGGCGAACCCGACGTTCTTGAAGATCTCGGCGTTCTGTGCCCAGGTGATGACCGTGCGTGGGCTCATGACGGTGGAGATGTCCCCCGCGATGAAGCCCTGGCGCGTCATCTCGGCGACGCGCACCATGTTGGCGATGGTCTTGCGGCCCGCCTCGGTATCATAAGCCTTGCACTTGGCCGCAACGATGCCGACTTCCGTTTCCGCCGGCAGATAGTTCAGGGTCGTCACGATGTTCCAGCGGTCCATCTGGCCCTGGTTGATCTGCTGGGTGCCGTGGTAGAGGCCGGTGGTGTCGCCCAGGCCCACCGTATTGGCGGTGGCGAACAGGCGGAACCAGGGGTTGGGGCGGATCACCCGGTTCTGGTCGAGCAGGGTCAGGCGGCCCTCCACCTCCAGCACGCGCTGGATGACGAACATTACGTCCGGCCGGCCGGCGTCATATTCGTCGAACACCAGGGCCGTCGGGGTTTGCAGCGCCCAGGGCAGGATGCCCTCGCGGAACTCGGTCACCTGCTTGCCGTCGCGCAGCACGATGGCATCCTTGCCGACCAGATCGATGCGGCTGATGTGCGAATCGAGGTTGACGCGGATGCACGGCCAGTTGAGGCGCGCCGCCACCTGCTCGATGTGGGTGGACTTGCCGGTGCCGTGGAAGCCCTGGACCATGACGCGGCGGTTGAAGGCGAACCCCGCCAGAATGGCCAGCGTGGTATCCGGATCGAACACATAGGAATCGTCCCGCTCGGGCACGTGTTCATCGGCCACGGAAAAAGCGGGCACCTTGAGGTCAACATCCACGCCAAAGGTTTGCCGGGCATCCACCGTGATGTCCGGGGCCTCGAGCGCGACGGTGCGCGGGCGGTGGGCGTGGGCTTCAGCAGTCATAGATCGCAACCTTGCAAACAGCTTAGCGGGTCAGGACGAAAAAGCGGGCGACTGGCTCAGATGCGTATAGGCATCGATCACTTTGTGCAACTGATGCTCTTGGGAGCGGTCTCCGCCGTTGGTGTCGGGATGATAGCGCCGCGCGAGCCGTTTGTATTGTTTCTTGATGGCTTCAAGCGAGGCATCGTCGCCCAGTCCCAGAACCTTCAACGCCTGCCGGTCCTTGGCCGACAGGCGGGTTCCGTCCGGGCGTGCGCCGCCCGCGCCGAACCGGCGGGTGAACCCCTGCATGGCCTTCAGGATACCGAGGGGATCATCGATGTTCAGGTCGGCCGGATTGGCGTTGGTGGCAAAGGGCCGGCTGCCTCGTTCCCACGATGGATGGCCCACGCGCTCGGCCGCCACCTCCTCCTCCGACAGGCCCTTGAAATAGTCATAGCCCGCATTGAAGGCGCGCACATGCTCCAGGCAGAACCAGTGGTAGCCGTCCCGCTCCGGCCGGGGTGAGCGGGGCGCCCGAAATTCACCGGCCTCCGCGCAGCCCGGAGAGTCGCAGCGCCGCCCATCGGCGTGGACGACACGGCCGTGAAACCGGCTGGACCGGCCTTTGGGACGGGACTGATACTCAGACACGGGTTCTCCTTGCTGTAACGCATGCAGGTTCGTAAAGGGGGGAGCGAACAGCCACGGCTGCCGGATGGAGCTTATATGGGGCCTGTTGCCAAGGAAGTCAGCCGCCGTTTGAGCGAAACGTTTCAACCTACCGCATTGGTGGTGCGGGACGACAGCGAACAGCACCGCGGCCATGCCGGCCACCGGGAAGGGGTGGAAACCCATTTCACCGTGGAAATCTGCGCCGCCGCCTTTGCCGGACGCAGCCGGGTGGAACGGCAGCGCATGGTCTATGCGGCGCTCTCCGACCTGATGAACAACCCCATCCACGCGCTCAGCCTGAAGATCACCACGCCGGAAGGCTAGGGCCCGCGGCCTTCACTTCGCAGGAAGTGCTTGTTTTGCAGGGGGATCCCAGCCCCTTCCCGCACCCTCCCGTCTGCTTGGCCGGGCCGCGCCCTGCATGAACTGCGGGGCCCTTGGTGTTCAGTGCCTGCACGCCGGCTTGACCGGCGATGCCCCAAGAAAACGTATGCGGGCCTTGAGGGGGACGTGAGCCCCCCTGGCCCTTTTGCTCACGCGCTCCCCGCATAGGGTTTGATTGCTCGCGCGCCTTCGGGCTGGCCGCCATCCTCCCGGTTCTCCGCCGTCCCGCCCCGCGCGATTCCGACCAGAGGACTCGCAACCTTTGACGAGTTCGAACGTTACGGGTCTGACGGGTCCGCAACGCCTTCCTGGTTGTTACGGAGTCAACAGCCGCGCTCCGTTCGGCGGCGCACGGCAGATGAAAAGGGTGTTCTGGCCTTTGACCGCTTCACCACAGCACAGCGTGACCGCACAGCGCGGCTTCGGACAAGCCAGATCCGCCCTGCCCGTTCGCGCCCCGGCCACCCGGCCGGACAGCGGAGCCGAAAGATCCGACGCAGGGGGACTTCATGGCGCTTAAAACATCACAGCCCTCGGGAATGGAAAGTCAGGCAGTGCTGCGCGCGGCCATGTCCGCGCCCATGCTCGGAAAAGAGGATGAACTGGAACTCGCCCGCCGTTGGCGCGAACAGCGGGACGTAGATGCGCTCAGGGCGCTCACACGATCCTATTTAAGACTGGTCATCTCCATGGCAAGCCGCTTCCGCAGCTATGGATTGCCGGTGTCCGACCTCATTCAGGAAGGAACGGTCGGACTGATGGAGGCCGCCGGCCGCTTCGAACCGGAACGGGAGATTCGCTTCTCCACCTATGCCTCCTGGTGGATCCGCTCATCGATGCAGGACTACATCCTCAGGAACTGGTCGATCGTGCGGACCGGCACCACGGCGGCGCACAAGAGCCTGTTCTTCAACCTGCGCCGCCTGCGCGCCCAGATCGTGGGCGACTACGACGGCCCCATGACCTACGCCTCGCGCCAGCTGCTGGCCGAGAAGCTGGGCGTGCGGCTGAAGGACGTGGAGGTGATGGAGGCGCGCCTGACTGGCTACGACCGCTCGCTCAACGCCATGGTGGGCGAGGACGGCGAGAGCGAATGGATGGATTTCCTCGCCTCCGATGCGCCCCAGCCGGACGAGGAACTGGAGGAGATCAACGACAGCCGCGTGAAGATGGACCTGCTGCGCGACGCCATGAAGATTCTGAGCGAGCGGGAGATGACCATCATCCGCGAGCGCCGGCTGGGCGACGACAGCGTGACGCTTGCGGCGCTGGGCGAGCGGCTCGGCATTTCCAAGGAACGGGTGCGCCAGATTGAAACCCAGGCGCTCAACAAGCTTCGTACGGCGCTCATCAACCGGGTGGGGGACCCGGTGAGCGCCGGACTGGTCAGCAGCTACGGCTGAGGACCACGGAGGGGGGCACCGGCGCGGTGAGCAACGGGCGGGCACGCCCGGAGAGGGGACGGACGATGCCCCGTTGCCTGCCGCGCCGGACCTGCCTCTCCTCCTCCCTCCACACCAGCAAGGCCCTACCCCAACATGGCGGGCCGCCACCTCATCAGCCTCGCAAACATGAGAATTTTCCCAAAGGGGCGTTGATTCCGCTCCAAAGGCAAGACATACATCCCAAACCGTCTTTGGGCAGACTTGTCTGCGGCGTGCCGGATTAGCTCAGCTGGTAGAGCAACCGCCTTGTAAGCGGTAGGTCGTTGGTTCGAGTCCGACATCCGGCACCACTTCCCAACCACTCTCCCGCCCTGGCCTCTCAGCCGCCCGTGCCCTGACCGTCCTCCCCGTGGGGCAGGCGCGTCATCCGCCAGGCGGCCATGGCGCCCGCCAACGCCAGGGGAAGAGCCGCGATGAACACCCACAGCGCCGTCGACCGGGCGCTGATAAGCGTCAGCCCCGCGCCGAAGCCCGCCAGGTTGGCCGTTGCGCCTGCAATGGCCGCGCCTACCGCCTCGCCTGTCTGGCGCACGGCGATGAGGGCGGAGCTGCCGATGGCGCGGTCCTCATCCGGCAGGGCGGCCAGCACCCGGCGGTTCATCAGGGCGGAGGAAAAGCCGAAGCCCGCCCCCATTATTACCGCCGCCGCAATGACCAGGGGCACGGCCGCCTCGCGCATCACCAGCGCGAGGAGAATGGGGCCGGCAAGGATGCACGCCGCCCCCAGCCGTATCCAGCGGTCACCCGTTTGCGGCGTGGCGCCCGAGACGACGAAGGCGGCCAGCGTCCAGGCCATGGCATGGGCGGCCACCGCATAGCCTGCGGCCAGCGGCGTGAGGCCGTGCAGCTGCTGCAACAGCGCCGGGCCATAGATGAGAAAGCCGATGGACGTGGCGGTAAGGAAAAACATGGCGGCATAGCCCGCGCCCGGCACGGCGCCGAGGTTGGCGGCCATGCGCGGCAGCAGGCGATGCGTCGCCCGCCGGTCGAACCGGAGCAGCCACACGAGCAATCCCAGACCCAGGCCGACCAGGGCCAGGGCCAGGCCCGGCCGCTGGATCATATCCGCACAGCCGATGGCGGCAACGGCAAGGCACAAGAGGCCCAGCTGGCGCCAGGGCACCGTTGCGGCCTGGGCCGGCGTGGCCTCCCGCGGCAGCAGAAAGCGGGCGGCCACGGCAAAGAGGGCGGCCTGCGCCGCGAAGATCCAGAAGACAGTGCGCCAGGAGCCTGCCGCCGCCAGCAGCCCGCCGAGCAGAGGGCCGAGGATGGTCGCCAAACCCCAGACGGCAGCCACGGCGGCAAAGATGCGCCCCAGATGCCGCTCGGGAAACAGGAAGGCGATGGCGACCATGGCAAGGCCGGACATCCAGCCGCTGCCGGCGCCCTGAACGACCCGGCCAAGCAGGAACAGACCCATGCCTGGAGCAAGGGCACTGAGCACGCACCCGGCCGTCAGCACCAGACCGGCCATGACCGTGGCGGGCCGCAGCCCGACAATTTCGGAAAACCGGCCGGCTGAGGCCCCGGCAAGGATGGCCCCCAGCAGGAAGCCGGCAACCGACCAGCTGAAGAAGGCATAGCCGCCAAGGTCTGCCCCGACGCTCGGCATGATGGTGGCGGTGACCAGGGCATCGGCAGCGTTCAGCCAGACCCCGAGGCAGATGAGGGCAAAGCGCGGCAACCGGCCTGCAGCCAGAAGATCGGCCCAGGTGGAAGGGGCGTGCCTGTGTTCGCTCATAGAGGGGATGCCGGCGAAGGGTTTGAACGATTTAAAATCAGATCGCCCGGCACTATGGCCGCTTGCCGCGGACAAATCCACATTCGCCAATCCGCACTGGCAACCCCGCCATGGGCTGGGCCTTGCATGCCTGGCGCTGCGTGGCGGAAATTAAAGAGGCAATCGTTCCTTAAAATCATTCAGCAATTCATCATCGCCGTAGAATGAAGCGCAGCGGGCTGCTGCCCATCGCGATCCTTTAAAATCCAAGAATAATCCAGCAGGGGCGTCCATCTGCGTCTGCACAGCCATAAAAACAGGACATGAAAAAAACAGAAGAAGCGCGAGGGGCAAAGCCGCTGGCCGAGCGCCCCTGCTGATATCAAGCGGAACGCAGCCAAAGAAAGCGGGGGCCCAAAAAGAGGGCGGCAGGGTGATGCCGCCCTCCAGTTTTCCCCGGTGAGGGGAGCGTTTTCCAATGCGAGGGTTACGCGGAAACCAGATTAATTCCGACGCCGGCGCGCCAGACCCAGACCGGCAATGCCCAGGCCCAGCAGGCCGAGAGAGGCAGGCTCGGGCACCGGCACGCCGCCTTCGCCGCGAACGATGACGAAGCTTTCGGGACCGCCGTCAACGTCCTCGATGGTGGCCTCCAGCGCCATGCGGAAATCGCCGAAGTCCTCAGCGCTGAAGATGACTTCGTTCACTTCTTCCTGCTGCGCGGCGTCGATGCCGAAAATGTAGTCGGCAATGCCGTTGCCTGGGCTGGTGGTCGCAAACGTGGCATCGCCGTCGATGGCCAGAAGCAGAGTGCCCCCATCATAGAACTTCAGGGTCAGGTCAGTGATGGTCAAACCATCGCCGCCGGGCTCGGTGGCATCAAAGACGATCAGGATTTCGCTTGCATCCGTGATGCCGAGCGAGCCGATCGTGGGAGTTCCGTACTTCAGGTCATCAGTCAGCGGCGGCGGCTCGTTACCGCCCAAATTGACGACGCCGTTGCCCATGAACACGCCAGACTCGTTGGGCAAGCAGGCCCCGCTGCCGACCGCGAACGAGCCGCCGCCGGTAATGCCGACACAGCCGGACTCAGTGCCGTCCTGATCGGGTCCGGTTTCCTGAATCGTCAGGTCACGGTTCACGTTGCCGAAGCCGAAACCGTTCGTGTCATCAGAGTTCAAAACAACCAGACTGGCTGACGCACTGTGCGAAAGACCAAGCGCCGCAACGCCTGCAAGAAACATACTCATCATTATTTTCATTTGGTATCTCCTGTCCCGATAGGCCTTGCGGGCAGCCGACATCTGACAACCGGCTCCCCAAGCCCAACAAGAAAGCCCCAACGGCGGAGCTTCCGCCGTCCAACAAAGCAACTTTCGGGCCAGTCGCTGAATTCCGCACTCTCCGTAACAATTAAATCCTGTTAATTTTACTTTAATCGTAAATATAACCGACAGTTTTATTGCCGTATCAAATGCAGTTTATAGATTTTATATTTATTATTTGCTCGCACCGATGACTACTTAACTTATTATCTTTCTTAAAAATCCGCCATCCGCTCGCCGCAAACCACCCTGGCCTTTCGACCCCAGGGGTTTCCTGCACGGGCAAAGACACCTTTATTCGGTGATTGCGGGAACAATGGCTTGACCATCTTCCCCGCGCTCAATATTTCCATGAAGATCGAAACCAAGGGCAGGAGCCGAATGCTCATGGAACAGGCCGATGCCATCAACGCCTTCGCCGCCCTGGCGCAGGACACGCGCCTGACCGTGTTTCGCCTGTTGGTGCAGGCCGGGCCCGACGGCCTGACCGCAGGCGCGATCGCCCGGCATCTCGGCGTTCCCGCCTCTACCATGTCGCACCACCTGGCTACCCTGGAGCGGGCGGGCCTTGCCGTCTCGCGCCGGGAGAGCCGCCAGATCTTCTATGCCGCCGATTATGAAGGCGCCCGCGGCCTCATTACCTTCCTGATGGAAGACTGCTGCCACGGCCACCCGGAGATTCGCGGCAGCGACAACGCCGCCACGACCTGCTGCCCCACCGAAAGCTAAGAAAAGCCGGGAAGCGCCGGGCAAGGTTTACGGCTGCCTGCAATCCGCCGGCCGGCGGGTGCCCCCGCCCTGCCCAAAGCGCGAAGAGGCGGCGCGGTTGGCCCGAATAGCTCCCTACACCGGCATCAGCTCGTTCACCCGAAGCAGCATGTCGGACATGGAATAGCGCGGAATGTCCGCCAGCCCGATGGGGCCAGGCTGGTCGAGAATGGAGACGTCTGAATTGCGGATGAGGGCGATGATGGTCTCCGCCACGATGCGCGAGCCAACGGGGCCGAGCGGCTCGCCGCCGTTCAGCTCCGCCTCGCGCAGGATGTAATACCATAGCGGCGGCGTCTCCAGCAGCCCCACCCGCTCCAGCGTTGCCCCATGCGGGCCGCCGCGCAGCTGGTCGAGCGTCAGCCGCTCGTGCGGCAGGCCGGTGACGATGATGCGCTCCGCCACCTGCAGGCCATGCGGCAGCGCCACCAGCCGCCCGCGCAGCAGGTTGCGGCTGGCCAGCGACAGCAGCGCCGGGTCCGCCTCTCCCGCGCCGGAGAACTCGGGCAGGCTTTTCAGCGCAAACGCCATGCTGGTATCGATCTTGCGGGCGCGGTTGACGACGAACAGGGGCTCCGGCGGGTGCCCCTCGATCTCGAACAGCATCCGCCAGTCCGCTACCCAGTTGGACGGCAGGGTATCACCGCCGAAGAAGGGCAGTTCGGTTTCGGGATCGGAGCCGGAGAATTGAGTGAACTCGAACAGAAGCTCCAGCGTCGCCTGGGTGATGGCCCCCTCCTGCGAGTGGAAGAAGCGGTTCCAGTCATAGACCGGCCGGACCATCGAGTGGCCGAAGCGATAGGCCGCCACCGAGAACTCAATGGGCATCATGTCATGCAGCATTGGCGGAAAGATCGTGTGGCCGTTCAGCAGCACCTGCTGGATGGCGTTGGCATCAACGATGCGCGGCAGGAAGTCCCGCAGCACGATGCGCTGATAGTGGCGGATCGTCGCCTCCCGCGCGCGGCGGAACAGGCGGGCGGGCGGCAAGGTGGGATAGGCCGCGCGCAGCTCCCGCACGAAGCTGCTGTGAAACTTGAGGAAGGTCAGGTGCAGCTGGGCGATGGCCAGGTTCTCGTCGTTGCGGGGGTCGCCGATGATCGCCTTGCGGTCCTCGCGCGGCAGGTCATTCGGCACTGCCGGGACCGGGTTTCCGTCTCCATCCACGCTCTCGCTGCACATCCCCACCCGCAGGGTAGCGCCATCCGCCTCATAAAGCTGGGGGCTGACCTCCGGCCCGCCGCCGTAGAGGCTGTCGAGATCGAGCGACGGCGTGCGATGGCTGGCCGTGGCGTCCGGATCCGCCGCGCCGCCGCGCGTCAGCCTGGTCTTGTCGAAGGTGATGTCGTGGTCGATGAACTGGCCGAGATAGGTGTAGCCCGCCGGGATGGAACTGTTGGGATCAGTGGTGACATCCACCTCCGTCTCCATGGCGAGGCCCAGCTCAATGAGCGCCTCCGCATCAGGCTGGACCCCCTTGTCGAACAGGCGGCAGAACCGCTGCCGGGGCGCGAGCAGGCGCTTCTCCGGGCTCTGGAAGGGATCGGTGGCCCGCAGCGCCAGTTCCGGCCCTGCCCGTGCCGCGCGCAAGGCAGACGGGATCAGCGCCCCCTCCACCAGCCCCTCGCCTTCGATCAGATACCGCTCGACGCCGTGAAGCATAGCCGCCTCCCTCGATCAGGAAGGGAAAAGCTACCACGCCGCCCAAACCGCAAACAGGCGGATTCGGCCGGTATTCTACCATAAGTTACTCATTTTATTTAATATTTCTAATAGTCGTTCTCTTGCTGCGGCTACGGCATTGCCGGAAGATGGCGGGCAGAGCGACACCGAAACCGACGACCGGATCGGATCGTCTCCGGCATCCCCCGCATCAACGTGATGCAAGCCTGGTTGCCAGCGGAACATCTGGTGGCGACACTCATTGTGAGGGCATGACATCCGGCCCCGTCTCCTCCAAGGCGCCCATCTATGCGGCGCTCATCGGCAATCTTCTGGTCGCCATCACCAAGTTCATCGCCGCAGGGTGGACGGGCAGCTCCTCCATGCTGTCGGAGGGCATCCACTCCCTCGTCGACACCGGGAACGAGGTGCTGCTGCTCTATGGCATCCGCCGCGCCGGCAACCCGCCGGACCGGGAGCATCCCCTCGGCTACGGGCGGGAGCTGTATTTCTGGAGCTTCATCGTCGCCCTGCTGATCTTCGCGGTGGGCGCGGGCGTCTCCCTCTATGAAGGCGTGATGCACATACTGGCGCCGGAGCCGATCGCCGATCCCCACGTGAGCTATATCGTGCTGGGCCTGTCGTTCCTGTTCGAGGGCGTGTCGTGGTGGGTGTCCTTCCGCTCCTTCCGCCGGCTGAAGGGGGACATGGGCTATCTGGAAGCGGTGCGGAAGAGCAAGGACCCGCCCTCCTTCATGGTGCTGCTGGAGGACACCGCCGCCCTGCTCGGCCTCGTCATCGCCTTTGCCGGGGTGTTCCTCTCGGTGCAGCTGGGGGATACCCGCATCGATGGCCTCGCCTCCATCGGCATCGGCCTGCTGCTGGCGGTGGTGGCCGCAGTGCTGGCCCGCGAGAGCAAGAACCTGCTCATCGGCGAGCGGGCCGACGCGCGCCTCAGCCAGTCCATCCTCGCCATCGCGGACGCGGAGCCGGGCGTGACCCATGCCAATGGCGTCATCACCAGCCACCTCGCGCCCGACCAGGTGGTGGCCGCGCTGAGCGTGGACTTCGACGACCAGCTGCTGGCCGGGGACATCGAGACCGCCGTGAGCAACATCGAAGACCGCGTGCGGCAGGCCCACCCGGAGATCTCCGCCCTGTTCGTCAAGCCGCAGAGCACGGAGCAATACCAGCAGGCAAAGATGAAGCGCTACAAGGCCTGAGCAGGCCGCATCACGCCGCGGCCTTGCCCTCCGCCCTCGGCTTGCGCCCGTGGGAGGAGGCGCACCACAGCACGCCCGCCACCAGCAGCACGCAGGAGATCACTTCCAGCGCGGTCGGCCAGCGGTTTTCCCACAGGAAGCCGTAGAGCAGGGCGAACAGCGTCTCGAAGATAATCATCTGCCCGACCATGGTGAGCGGCAGCAGGCGGCTGGCGCGGTTCCACAGCCCGTTGCCAAGGATGGATGCGCCCAGCGCTACCGCGCAGCTGACGCCCCAGAAGCGCAGCCAGGCCTCCCCGCCATGGGCCTCGCCGCCGAGGGCGAAGGCGGGCACCGCGAGCACCACCGCCAGCGCGCCGGTGACGACGCCGGTGAGCAGCGACCAGTCATGCGCCGAAACATGGGACAGGCGGGCGAGCCAGCGGCTGTTGAACACCGCATAGGCCGACCAGGAAAACAGCGCCCCGAAGGCGCAGAAGATGCCGATGAGCTGTCGCCACGGGTCGCCGCCCGCGCTCTCCCGGCCCAGCGACTCCCAGCCGATGAGACCGACGCCAACGACCGCCAGCGCCAGCGACGGCAGCAGCGTTCGCAGCGGCACCGCATCGCTCTCCCGGCTGCCGACCACGGTGACGACCACCGGCACGCAGCCGACGATGAGCGTGGAGGCCGCAACGCCCGCCATCTGCACGGCAGCGGCGAGGAACAGGTAATAGATGATGTTGCCAAGCAGGCTCAGCCAGACGAGCGCAACCCATTCCGCCCGGCCGACCGCCCCCGATATCCGCCGCCAGCGCGGCAGCAGCAGCGCCAGCGCGATGACGCCATAGGCGAGATACCGCGCGGCCGAGAGCTGGAGCGGCGAGAAATCCCCCGCGATCTGGGGCGTCAGGAACACCAGCCCCCACAACGCGCCCGCCCCCATGCCGCTGAGGGTGCCCAAAAGCAGTTTGCTGTCCGCACGCATACGCCAACCTCCGCCGCCGCTATAGCGGAGCGGAAAGCCGCCGTCTTGCGGGAAAACGAAAGGGAGGTGCAGGAGGGGCTTGATCGTTGTGCGCCTCCGCGCACGCGGCCCCCTCCTGCCAAAAGCTTCCCTGCCTGAATTACTTCAGAATCGCGTCGATCGTCGATGCGGTGTTGGGGTGATAGGTGTCGCGGGCGGTGGCGTAGGCGCGCTTGGCGATGGCCATGCCCCAGTCCCCCTGCTCCTTCAGTTCCCGGTAAAGCGGGCGCAGGAACAGCGTGCGGCCGACGCTGTTGAGGAACTCCTCCAGCGCGGGCACGGCGGGCTCCCAGCGGTTGGCGATGGCCAGTTCCAGCCAGGCCGAGCGCACATAGGCGTTGGGCGAGCGGGACAGGTTGAAGGCCTTGTCCAGATCCGCCAGCTTCTCCGCGGACAGCGCGCGCGGCAGGTTGCCCACGAAGCGCAGCCACTCCTGCGTCGACCAGCCCTTGGTCTGGAGGCTGGCGGCGGAGGCGTCGTCTTCCGCAAACGCCTTCACCTGCGCGTCCACGGCGGCCAGCGCCTCGGAGTGGAGGCGCACCGCGTTGTCCGGCAGGCCGGTGCCGTAGGCCCACTTGTCGAGCTGGAGCTTCTCCTCCAGCGCCTTGTCGCCCTTGACGACATGCTGGCGCAGGTCGGCCAGGAAGCCCGCCGTCGTCTGCGGCTGGAAGGCATGGCGGTTGAAGTAGGAGGTAAGGTAGGCGTCCCACCGCTCGCGGCCCAGGATGGTCTCCAGCGTCCGCAGGAACAGCGAGCCCTTGATGTAGTCGATCTGGCCCGACTCCTCGCCGTCATCCCCGCGCAGGCGGGTGGCGGGCGCATCCATGCCGCCGGCCAGCTCGATCTCGCGCATCAGGACATCCCAGTCCAGATCCGCTTCCAGCACGGCGCGCTCCCGGCCGTACATGCCCTCCATGATGCGGTTCTCGAAGTAGCTGGTGAAGCCTTCGTTCAGCCAGCCGTCCGGCCAGGTGGCGTTGGTGACGAGGTTGCCGGACCAGCTGTGCGCCAGCTCGTGCGCGACCAGGTTCACGTTGGAGCGGTCCCCGGTGAGGAAGGTGGGGGTGAGGAAGGTGAGCGTCGGGTTCTCCATGCCGCCGTAGGGGAAGGCGGGTGGCAGCACCAGCACGTCATACCGGCCCCAGCGGTAGGGGCCGTAGAGCTTCTCGGCCACTTCCACCATCTTCTCGGTATCGGCCAACTCGTAGGCGGCGCGGTCCAGCATGGAGGGCTCGGCGTAGACACCGGTGCGCGGGCCCAGCGGACGGAACGCAAGATCGCCCACCGCCAGCGCGATGAGGTACGGCGGCACCGGCTTGTCCATGGCGAAGCGGAAGGCGCGGCGGCCATCGCCCGCCGGTTCGCCCTCGGGCGTCAGCCGCTCGGCGCTCATCACCGCCATCAGATCCTCTGGCACCACGAGGCGGGCGGTCCAGGTCTGGCGGATGCCGGGGCTGTCCTGCGTCGGGATCCAGCTGCGGTTGTTGATGGCCTGCCCCTGGCTGAACAGGAACGGCTTCTTCTTGCCTGCCGTCAGCGCGGGCGGCAGCCACTGCAGGGCGCTCGCCCCCGGCCGGGCGGTGTAGTGCACGATGATGCGCTTCGCCCCGTTCAGCTGCACGGTGAGCGGCGCGCCCTTCTCCGGCTCCGCCGCGCCGATGGTCCACGGCAGCGCCCGGCCCTTGTCATCCGTCACCCGGGTGACGGCGAGGTTCTCGGAATCCAGGATGATCTCCTTCGCGCCCGGCTGGGCCAGAACCGACAGCGCCGCCGTGCCGCTGAGGGTCTGCTGGTCGAAATCAACGGCAAGGTCCAGGTCCACATGGGTAACGCGGGCGATCTCCGGCCGGGCGTAGGTCATCGCGTCCTTCGCCTCGGGCGTGGTCAGGATCGGCGCGACGGCCGGGGCCGCAGCGCGCTGGGATTGGGGCGCGGCAAGGGCAGCGGGCGCGGCGCTGAGCAAAAGGCCCGCGCAGGCGGCAGCAACGAGTGAGCGCATGAAAAGACGCCTTTCAGACTGAAAAAGAATATTGCCGGCAACGTTAACGGCCGCGTCCCGCCAGGGCAATGGGGGCGGGATCTACAGCCCTTCGGTCGGGATGGCGAGCTGGTTGCCGCAGTGCTTGCAGTGGACGGCATCCGGATCGTGATGGCTGAGGCCGCACTGGTCGCAAGGGTAGTAGACCTTGGACGGGCGGACGATGGACTGCGCCAGCTTCACGAACAGCGAGATGCCGACGATCATGATGACGACCGAGATCAGCCGCCCGCTCTCGCCCACCAGGGTGACGTCGCCGAAGCCGGTGGTCGTCAGCGTCGTGACGGTGAAATAGAGCGCGTCGCTGAAGGTGTTGATGGCGGGGTTCTGGTCCGCCTGCGCCTCGTAGACCAGCGCCGAGGCGACGAACACGAAGATCAGCAGGTTGACCGCGCTGCGGAGCAGCTCGCCCTTTTCGATCAGCCACAGGTGCCGCTTGGGCAGGTCGCGCAGAAAAGGCACCGCCCGCACCAGCCGCACCACGCGCAGAACCCGCAGGAAAGCAAAGCTGCCGGTGAACCCCGGCCAGAGGAGGGAGCAGACGATCACCAAATCGAGAATGGTGCTCGGCTGCCGCCAGAACTTGGGCCGGTTGTAGGACACCAGCCCGCGCATCATCACCTCCGCCAGCAGCAACGCGCCCAGCACGGCATCGAAGATATCCACCCACAGGGTGTGAGGCGTGAAGGTGAGCACCAGAAAGGACAGGACGGTCAGGACATCGAAGATGAGGAGGCCGAACTGGAACCCATCGTTGGCATAGAGGCGGCGCAGAAAGACAACGATCTTCGCCATATCCCGCTTCGCCATACTCCGGTCCGATCGTACGCTCATCACCAACTCCCCAACCCTATGGCGCCGCGCCTCCTCCCGCCGGCGAAGACCACCGCACGGGCGCGAACCCCTGGCGTCAGTGAGAAAACGCCAGGACGGCCCCCGAGGCAATCACAAACCGCCCCGCGACACTCCAACAAGGACCCTGAATCTACGACTATAAGAACTGGCGGCATGGCTTGCCTGCCCCTGTTCCCGGATGGTAATTTCCACATTGCCCTGAGGGGTCGGCAACCCTTCCTCAAGGCACTCGACCAGCGCGTTGATCTGACGTGGAATGTCTATCCTTCTTATCTTTAATTCGCTCAAGAGATTGAGCACTTTCCAAAAATACGTTTCCGGAAAATACATCGGCGGGGGTTCTCCCCCGCCGATTTTTCCATGGCGGCCACCTGAGCCCCTCCTGGCGCTGGCTCACCATAACATATTAGGAATATATCGCTTTTCCGCCCGGAAAGGCATGCCATTCGCCTACCCGGCCAATTGCGCGGGCCCGCCGTTTGATGCAGCCTCACCTTCTTCGCGCACGGGCATCAGGGGGAGGACAGGATGCGCCAGGCCGTCGTTGCAGCACTGCTGCTTACATCGCTTTGCCAGACACCAGCGCTTGCGGCGGAAGCCGCGAGCGGGACCGCAACGCCGCTGATCCCGCGGGAGGCCATCTTCGGCAACCCGGCGCGAAGCGTGGGGCGCATCAGCCCGGATGGCAGATGGCTGTCGTGGCTGGCGCCAAAAGATGGCGTGCTGAACATCTGGGTGGCCCCGGCCGACAACCCTTCGCAGGCGCGCGCCGTAAGCGCGGAGAAAACGCGGCCGATCCGCTTCTACTACTGGTCGCCCGATTCCGCGCAGGTTCTCTACAACATGGATGATGGCGGGGACGAGAACTTCAAGCTTCACAGCGTGAACGTGCACACCGGCCAGCACCGGGTGCTGACGCCCTTCCCCAAGGTTCGCAACCGCGTCGTCGGCATCAGCCCGCAGGTGACGGACCGAATTCTCGTCGGCCTCAACCACCGCGACCCGCGCTGGCACGATGTTTACAGCATCGATCTGAAAACCGGCGCGCTGACGCTGGTGCAGCAGAACGACGGCTATGCCGATTTCATCGCCGACCGCAATCTCAACCTCCGCCTCGCCGCCAAGGCCCGGGATGACGGTGGCACGGACTACCACCGCATCATGGGCGGCGCGATCGAGCCGAAGCCTTTCCTCTCCGTCGGGCTGGAGGATTCGCTCACCACCCTGCCGCTCGGCTTCAACGCCGACGGGAAGACCCTTTACTGGATGATGTCCAGCGGGCGGGACAAGGCGGCGCTGGTGGCGCAGGACATGACGAGCGGGAAGCAGACCATCCTCGGGCAATCGGACCGGGCGGATGTATCCGACGTGCTGGCCGACCCCAAGACGGGCGAGATGCAGGCCTATGCGGTCAATTACCTGGAGACGCAGTGGACGGCGCTGGCCCCAAAAATCGCCCCGGACATAGCCTTTCTGCAGGAGAAGCTGAACGGCGAGATCGAGGTGACCTCCCGCACCTTGGCCGATGACCGCTGGATGGTATCCGCCAGCCCGACCGATGCGCCGCCGGCGACCTACCTTTATGATCGCCAGGCGAGAGTGCTGACCAGGCTGTTCAGCACCCTGCCGCAGCTGGAGGCCGCGCCGCTGGTGGACATGCACTCCGTCGAGATGCGCTCCCGCGATGGCCTGACGCTGACCGGCTACGTCTCCCTGCCGCCCGGAAGCGACGCGGACGGCAACGCCCGGCCCGACCGGCCGGTGCCGATGGTTCTGCTCGTCCACGGCGGCCCGTGGGGGCGGGATACCTCCGGCTTCACGCGGCTTCACCAGTGGCTGGCCAACCGGGGCTATGCGGTGCTCTCGGTGAATTTCCGCGGCTCGACCGGGTTTGGCAAAAGCTTCATTTCGGCAGGCGACCTGGAGTGGGGCGGCAAGATGCACGACGACCTGATCGATGCGGTCGACTGGGCCATCGGGCAAGGCATCGCCGCTAAGGACAAGGTGGCCATCATGGGCGGCTCCTACGGCGGCTATGCGACGCTGGTGGGGATGACCTTCACGCCCGAGCGCTTCGCCTGCGGCGTTGATATCGTCGGCCCGTCCAACCTCTTCACCCTGCTCGAGACCATTCCGCCCTACTGGGAAGCGCTCCGGCGGCAGTTCTACCGGCGCATGGGCGACCCCACCACCGAGGAGGGGCGCGCCCTGCTGCGGGACCGCTCGCCGCTTTTCCGCGTCGATGCCATCAAGCGGCCGCTGCTCATCGGCCAGGGGGCCAACGACCCGCGCGTCAACGTGCGCGAATCCGACCAGATCGTCGCGGCGATGACAGCCAAGAACATTCCGGTCACCTACGCGCTCTACCCGGACGAAGGCCACGGCTTCGCCCGGCCGGAGAACAACATCGCCTTCATGGCCATTGCTGAGAACTTCCTCCAACCCTGCCTGGGCGGCCGGGCCGAGCCGATCGGCGCCGCGCTCAAGGGCTCCAGCGTCCGCATTCAAGAGGGGGCGGCGCATGTGCCGGGGCTGGAAGCGGCGGTGGCGGCTTCAGCGGCATCGACACCCCCAGCCGCCGAGTAGCGCGATGCGCCCTTGTGTCTTCCAATCAGACTAGTCGGTCAATATTGTTCCGGCTCGAAAACATTGGAGGGGGGGAATTCATGGTCAACAAGAGGGGAGTGGCGCTGGGGTTGATATTGCTTGCCAGCGCCGGGGCGAGCGACGCCTGGGCGGCGGCGGACTGGAAGGCCGCCAACCAAGCCATGGGCAAGGCGCTGGAAGCGGGGGACAACCAGGCCGCCTATGCCCACAGCCAGGAAGCGCTGCGGCTTTACAGGGAGGCAGGCGCGCCATCTGAAGAAATGCTGGTGAACCTTGCCATCAACATGGCGGACATGGCGGGGCGCACCCGCACGGACATCGACGCCAGCCTGCGAGAGATCAAGGCGATCATCAAGGATCTCAAGGAAAAAGGCCCGGCTTCGGCCAAGAACCGGCTTTACCTGCACAATGTCGTCATCGATCTCTCGAAGGCGCGCGGCTATTGGGCGGACGCGAAGAACGAATACCTCGCCCTCATCGCAGCAACGGAGGAAGCGTTCGGGCCGGATAGCCCGGAACTTGCCCTCGTCCATATTGAATATGCCCGTCAAAGCCAGATGCTGGGGCGGATGCGCTCGGGCCCATGGGGCAATGCCAGCGGGCATCTTGAGGCCGCCGAGCGCATCGCCGGTAAACTACCGCCTGCGAACCTCAACCGGCTGGCGATCCTGCGGATGCTCGCCATCTACGACATCGAAGGACGGCGCCACGACGAGGCGGTGCGGCGGCTGGAGGGAATCGTCGCCAAGCTGTCGCCCGACGACAAGGCGCAGGCTTCCCTGTGGCATCAGACCATGGGCACCCTGGCCGCCACCTTGGCGCGCATGGGCGAGCAGGAGAAGGCCGATGCGGCCATCGCCCGCATCATCGCCAACACCCAGGAGAACCCGGAGCCCAAGGCGCTGGTGATGTGGAGCCCAGACCCGCTGGAGGACTGGAACGAAGACCGGATGACCACCTCGGCGACCGCGCACTTCGACATCGGCCCGGATGGCCGCGCCCAGAACATTCGCGGCGAGCTGATCTCGGGCAACCCGCAGTATCCCGCCTATGTGGTGGAGGCGATGAAGAAATGGCGCTGGGTGCCGGTGATTCACGACGGCGTGCCGGAAGTCTCGCGCGAGCACAGCCAGAGGTTCAATGTCTCCCGCGAGCGCGAGGCGCGCACCGGCAGTCGCCTGCCCTGAGGACGGCCCGCCCCGTCTCGGGCAAAAGAAAAGGCCCGCGCTGCGAAGCGCGGGCCTTCCCGTTTCCGGCCTTTCAGGCGCTGCTTAGTAGCGCACCCGGAAGGTCAGGCCATAGGTGCGCGGCTCGGCCAGGAAGTTGGTGAACATCTGGTTGGCCGTGGTGCCGAAGGCGGCGGTCTGCGCCGACGAGCCGCTGCCCTGGAACGGCGCGTTGAAGGCGACCTGCCGGTAGTCCTTGTTGAGCAGGTTCTGCGCCCACAGCTCCAAGCCCCAGCGCCGCTCTTCGCCGTAAAGGCCGACGCGGGCGTTCACCACCATGTAGCCGTCCTGCATCTTCTCCGGGAACAGGTCGGAGCCGGTGTTGTAGTCCGAGCTGTAGCGGAAGTCGGCATAGAACAGGGCGCTCATGCCGTTGCCGCCGATTTGCGGCGTATAGGCGAACGAGCCGGTGAGGACATACTTGGGCGCGTTGGACAGGCGCTGGTTCGGCAGCAGGAACAGCACCGGATCAAGCGGCACACCGTCCGCCCCGCCCACCAGGTTCTTGCGGTACTTGGTATCCGCCAGGGTGAGGCCGGCCGACACGGTGATGTCGTCGGACGGGAAGGCCGTCGCCTCGACCTCGATGCCCTGGGTGACGACGCCCGCCCGGACATCGTTCGGGTTGCATGCGCCGGTCGCCCCGGAGGCGTCCCGATCCGCCCCGCCCAGGTCCGTGCCGCAGCTGTTGACGGTCTGAACGAAGTAGAACTGGCCGTTGAAGGTGTTGAGCTGGAAGTTCTTGAACAGCTGGCGGAAGGCCGCCACGTTCAGGTTGAAGCTGCCGCCCGTGTACTTGAAGCCCGCCTCGTAGGCGTCCACCTTCTCGGGATCGAACCGCAGGTTCTCCACGTCGGACGCGGTAAGGGTCGCGCCAGGCGTATCGAGCGCGGAGCGGTCCAGGTTGTAGCCGCCCGCCTTGTAGCCCTTGGCGTAGCTGACGTAGGCCATCAGGTCGTCGTTGAACTGGTAGGACAGCACGCCCGTGCCGGTCCACTCGCTGTCCTTGGTCTTGTCGGCCAGGGTGAGCGCGTTCAGCTCCGCCGTGTTACCGCCCTGGCAGCCCAGCGCGATGATGCCGCCCGCCAGCGCCTGAGCGGTGGGGTTGGCGGCCGGATCGAGGAATACCGGCGCCAGTGTCTGCTTCAGATTGGGGCAGAAGGTGTTGCTGTTGTCGAAGGTGGCGCGCAGCTTCTTGGTTTCCTCGGTGTAGCGCACGCCGAGCGTCAGGCTCAGCTTATCGGTGATGCTGATGACGTTGTGGGTGAACAGCGCCCAGTTCTGGCTGTCCTGCTTGAACAGGGAGTTCTCGTCGCCCACGTTGTTCATGCCGCCGAGCAGGTCGAGCGCCTCAATGATGCGCCCGCCGTGCGCCCCGGCCACCGCGCTGAGAATGGCGCTGGTCTGCGGCACGCGGCACCCCGGCACGCCGAGAATCCGCAGCGCCTCGGGCACCACGCGGCAGGAAGCGAACTGGCCGTAATCGCTGCCGAACTTCAGCCGGTCCACCATCTCCAGCGATTCATCCGCGAAGTAGGCGCCGACCAGCCAGTCCAGCCGGTTGTCGAAGGCGCGGCCCTGCAGGCGCAGCTCCTGCGAGAAGGTCTTGAACTCGCGGCCGCTGCCCGGATCGCGATAGAGGATGTCCACGTTCGTGTAGTCCGTATCGCCGTAGAGCAGCGAGGAGTAGTCGCGGTAGGCGGTGATGGAGGTCAGGTTGGCGAAGCCCATGTCCCAGTCGGCCTGGAGCGAGATGCCCCAATCCTCGGTCGGGCTCTGGGTTTCCTTGCCCGGCGTGACGGCGATCTCGCGATCAAACGTGTTGAAGTTGTAGCGCCCGCCCAGGCTCTCCAGCAGCGGCACGAACGGGTTGGGCCGCGTTGCGATGTTGCCGTCGGCATCCACGTAAGTCTCAACCGTCGGCTGGAAGGTCGCGCCGCAGCAATGCTCGTCGGTCTTGGCGTAGTCGGCGATCAGCCGCATCTCGAGGTTGTCGTTGGGCGTGAATAGCAGCTGGCCGCGCAGCATGTAGCGATCGCGGTCGTTCATCTGGAAGCCCGTCGTCGGGTCCTCAAGGAAACCGTCGCGCTCGGAGTAGACCGCGTCAAACCGGGCCGCCAGCGTGTCCTGCACGATCGGGGCGGTGACATAGCCGCCAAGGCGCAGGAAATCATGGTTGCCGTAGGTCACCTCGCCGCCCGCACCGAAATCGAAGCTGGGCTTCTTGGTGATGACGTTGATAAGGCCCGCCGAGGCGTTGCGGCCGAACAGCGTGCCCTGCGGGCCGCGCAGCACCTCGATGCGCTCGAGATCGCCCAGCTCGGTAAGGCCAGCGCCGTTGCGGACGCGGTAGACGCCATCGATGAACACGGCGACCGAGCTTTCAAGCCCTGGGTTGTCGCCCACCGTGCCGATGCCGCGGATGCGGGCGGCGGTGTTGGCTTCGGACGAGGTGGAGGAGACCAGCAGCGACGGCGCGAGCTGGTTCAGCTGGCGGATGTCGCTGACGCCGGAGCGCTCAAGACTTTCGGCCGTCACCGCGGAGACCGCGATCGGCACTTCCGACAAGGCCTGGGCGCGCCGGGTGGCGGTGACGATGATCTGCCCCAGTTCAGCCGCCGATGACCGGGTAGCCGGTTGGGCAGTCGCGCCGGTCGCCGGCTCCTCCGTCTGGGCCAGCGCCAGATTTTGGAAGCCGAGAACGCATACGGATGCCAGAAATACACTCTTTCGCATTCGCTCCTCCCCATGTTCAGCCGCGGCGTCTGCACTGCGCGCCGAGCCCTGTCTTTCCGGACGGCCAATCGATTTTTATTTTTTGGCTCAGTCTCTTGGAAGCCTATCACTTATGCGGTTGTGATTAAGTGATTTGAATTAACCCCCAGGTAAAGGATTAAAGCCCGCGTCTTTTGTGCAACTCTACCGACTGCCGCATCACACGCTAGGTCTGGGCTCGGGGGGGCCTGGGTTTCGATTGGGGGCTGGTCGACCTGGGGAAGGAGCGAGCCTTTCCCTCCCAGCACGCCTGGGAAGACGCCCCCCAAAGGCGCGGGAGGCAAACGGGCCGAGCCGGCCAGCGGCGCTGCCTTGAATTAAATTACGGACGACAGGAAGAATTATCGCCATATATCATTTAAAAGAATGATATATTTTTTCACGAACATAGCCGGTAAAATAGCACCAATTCGCATGATTATAGTTGGCGTGCTCTTTTTCTCATTCAGTTCTTATCAATCCATTTGATGGAATTATTGATGGACCCCGGCGCGCCCGACAGCTCCCTGATCTTGCCGCTGCGCTTCCAGATCGGCGAACGCACGCTGGCAACGGTTCGACGCCGCCTGCTCTCACGCAGCCAGGATCTGGAAAGCCTGCTCGATGCGGCGGACGTGACCCTGCCGCCGCTGCCGCCGCACGCGGATGGCCTGCTGCTGCGCTCCGTCGCCTCCGACCAGCTTGGGACCATCGAGGCGCGGGCGGACGACCTGCTGCTATACGTGCGCCAGCGCTACCCCCGCCATTACGCGCGGCTGGAGGGCAGCTTCGAGGAGTATCTAGCGGGCTTTTCGCCCAAGTCCCGCTCGACGCTGAAGCGCAAGGTGCGCCGGTTCGAGCAGCTCTCCGGCGGGCGGCTCGACGTGCGGGAATACCGCACCCCCGTCCAGATGGAGACGTTTCACGCGCTGGCCCGCTTGGTTTCGAAAAAACCTACCAGGAACGGCTGCTGGGCAGCGGCCTGCCGGACGGCGAGGCCTTCCGCGCCGAGATGCTGGCCAGCGCGGCAGAGGACAATGAGCGCGGCTACCTGCTGTTCCTGGCCGGGGAGCCGGTGAGCTATCTCTACGCGCCCGTGCGGCAGGGCTGCGTGATCTATTCCCACCTCGGGTATGACCCGGCGCTGGCCGCCCACTCGCCGGGCACCGTCTTGCAACTGGAGGCGATGGCGCGCCTGTTCGCCGAGCGGCGCCACCGCTTCTTCGATTTCACCGAAGGCGACGGCCAGCACAAGCGGCTGTTCGCCACCGGCTGCGTGGACTGCGCCGACGTGCTGCTGCTGCGCCCGAGCCTTTCAAACCGCGTCCTGATCGCAACACACCGCAATTTCCACCTTGGCGTCGAGGCACTGGGAAACGTAGCCGAGCGTTGGGGCGTGAAGGCGCGGCTGAAGAAGTGGCTGCGCGGGACCCCAACGCTTGAGGCAACCAATGGCGGAGCTGCGACTGCCGGCGCGTCTGAAACAGAACGAGCGCCTGCGCGCCGCCCTGAAGCCGGGCGGCCTGCGCGGAACCACGGCCTGGCTGATGAAGCGCGTAATGCCGATCGAGATTTATGACGTTTTCCTGGCCTCGGCCGGCGACCTGCGAACCGCGCAGGCGGCAGGCGGCCATAGCAGCGCCGGCATTGACGCCAGCCCGGAGGCCCGGTTCACGGCCCTTCGCACCCTGGCGGATTGCGATGCCTGCGGCGAGGCGCTGGTGAGCCGGCTCTCCCGCCAGAGCGGCCATAATGTGCGCCGGATCATCCGCGCCGGCGGCCGGGTCTATGCCCTGGTGGATGGCGATGCGGTGCTGACCCAACTCACCGTGGACCTACGCGCTCCGGTGGCGGTTGAAACGCCCGTTCCGCTTTTCATCAAGCTGCCGCCGGCCGCGGGCTTCCTCAGCTATCTCTACACCTATCCCGCCTGGCGGGGGCGCGGCCTGGCGCAGCGGCTGATCCGCCACGTGGTGCGCGGCCTCAGCGAGGAAGGCACATCGCATTTCGTCTCCCATGTCAGCGCCACCAACATCAGTTCCCAGAACGCATTTCTTGCCAGCGGCTGGCGGCGCGCCGGCCTCCTGGTGACCGACCGGCGACGGCGAATCCTCTACCAGGGCGGGCTCAACCGGCACGGCATTGCCATCGACCCTGCGTAGGTGCGTGCGCGTACTCCCTGAAGGACCGGAGCGAGAGAAATACCCAGCAATGCAGGACTGGACGCATGTTGCCGACACGGGGCCGGACGACCGGCAATTCCTGAGGCCCGCCTGGTATCAGGCCTGGGAAGCCGCCTTCGGCGACGACCGCAACTGGCGCCCCCTGTTCGCTACATCGCCGTTGCGGACGGCGGAGATGCCGCCTGCGTGCTGCCGCTGGGCACCCAGCGGGTTGGCCCCTTTCCCTTCGCTTCCCTGTGCGGCGGCTACTTTCCCTCGCGCGGCATCCCCTACTGCGGCGCGCCGGACCGGCTGGCCCCGGCCTGCGAGGCGGCCCTGCGCGCCATGAAGGCCAAGGTGGGGCTACGCCTTGGCCCCGTGCCGCACGACGACGCCATGCTGACGGCGCTGCTGCCGGCGCTGGAACGTGGCGGCTGGCGGCTGCTGCGCCAAAGGGTGGGGGTGGAGTTCGTGCTGAAAAACCCCGGCGGCCTTGAGGCCTATCAGGCCGGGCTGAGCAGCAACCGCCGCAAGAAGGTGGACTATTACTGGCGCAAGCTGAACGAGGCCGGGAAGACCGAACTGCGCCATTTCAATGGAGCAGGCTGCGATTGGCCCAGCGTGTTTGCGGACATCCGGGCGGTGGAGGCCGCCTCGTGGGTGGCCCAAACCGGTGAGCCTCGCTTCCTTGGAGCGCGCAACGAGCGGTACTGGAACCAGCTGATGGACGATCCCTGGTTTAACCAGGCGGTCAACGTGTGGCTGATCGACCACTGCGGCACGCCGGTGAGCTTCGCGCTGACGCTCGATTCCGGCAGCACCCGCTATGTCATTGCCAACAGCTTCGACGAGCGGGTGGCGAAGTTCAGCACCGGCTCCAAAATCTATCAGCAGCTGATCTTCGATGCCTTCGGGCGCGGGCTGAGCCAAGTGAACATCGGCCTTGGCGATTCCGGCTACAAGTCGGGCTGGGGCGCGCGCCCGGCCTCAACCCTGATCGATGTCATCGCCTTCGCGCCGAGCCTTGGCGGCAGGACCGCCCTGCTGGCGGCACGGGCGCGGGAAGCCGCCGCGCAGATCCGCAAGCGGCGATCGCGCAGCCGGCGGAAATAGCGCGTCAGATCCGGCGCGCCTCCGCCCGCTGCCGGGCCCGCGCGCGCGCAGGCGTGGCCGGGGGAGGAGCGACCGGCCACGGCGGCGCGGGCCGGCGCGTCGCCCGCTCATAGCGGATCGAGGCCAGCAGCTGCGCGCCCATGCGGTGGGCCGTTCGCAGCAGGTTGGGCGACAGGCGTGCAGTGGGCCGCGCCTGCCCCAGAGTTGCCGGATCGACCTGGCTGTAGGTAAGCGCCCGCAGCCCGCTGGCGGGGTTGGCAACGAAGGCGCACAGGCGCTCGAACCGTTCCACCACCGTGCGGTTGGCGCGCTGCCGGTCGCGGCTCAGCAGTTCGAAACTGTGGGAGACCAGGGTGAAATAGCGCTGGCCTGAGGCTGCGGCATGGCGCAGCGCGGCCCGCATCTCCCACGCCGACAGGGCGCAAAGCTGGGCGGGACGCAGCCCGCCCGGCCGGTCGGCGATGCAGCTGATGGGAAACTCCACGACGCCGTGATGCAGAACCGGCTCCACGACGCTGAGCGGCAGGGACAGCCGGGGCCGATCCCCCAGATAACCTGGGTTGAAGCTGGTATCGTAGCGGATGCCCAGCCGGGCCAGGGCGCGCAGGGTGTTGTCGTCTGCCCCGTAGTTGCCGGCCCGGAAAGCCAGAGGCTCCGGCGCGCCGGCCGCCACCAGCAACTCCTTCGCCATGTTGAGGAGGACGAGCTGGTCCTCGTAGCTGAAGCTGCCGATATTGGCGGCGCGCCGCCCGCCCACCGGATCGAACGGCAGGTAAGGCAGCCATTCCGTGTGAATGTGCAGCTGGATCTCATGCCCGGCTTCCAGAATGGGGGCGAGGATGCGCTTGAGGAGATCAAGGCCGAACACCTGCGCCGGCATGGGGTCGACGAAGAACACCGCCTTCAGGCCATAGGCGTCGAGCCGGCAGATCTGGTGGGAAATGCCGAGGGTGCCGTCGCCACAGACGCCAAAGACCGACTCCAGCAGGTTGACCCTGGGGGTGAGGCCCTGCAGGTGCCGCCCCAGCGACAGCTCCGTATCGATGGTGATGAAGACGCCCGTCATAGGCTCTCCGCCATGGGATTCGGGAACGTGGGTTTCAGGGAGGAACCACCACGCAAGCGCCACCAAGCGACGGCCACCAATCGATGAATGACGTCTCGATGCTCGGAACGGGAAGAAAGCGATACGGGGAAAGAAAACCAGCGTGCGGCAGGGCCATCACCAGGGCCCTACGCTTTCATGATTATCCCATGAAAACCGGCCTGCCTGTCAACCAAGCTGGGGTCTAAGGTTCGCCGGTCTACCCAAGGCGAAAGCACGCCGCGCCCCACGCGAAGCGTGACCGCAGAAAAACCAGGCAGGCGCAGGAAGAAAGGAAAGGTGGCGCACCCGACACGATTCGAACGTGTGGCCTTTGCCTTCGGAGGGCGGCGACCGTGGGCTTTCCCGAACTTTCCCGACCTTTCCCCGCTTGTCCAAGCCCTTCTATTCTTTGGAAAAACAGGGCATGGAGCAGGCGCGAGAAAACTCCGGAAAACTCCGGAATATTCCGCCGCGTGATTCCTATATGATTCCTGTAACCTGAAAGGCCATTGAAAGGGGGCAGCATGGCAAGGCTCACAAAGCGGCTGATCGACACCCTTCAGCCGCGGGACAAGGATTACTTTGAGTGGGATGACGAACTGCCCGGCTTCGGGGTGCGTGTGTGGCCCACAGGCAAGAAGGTCTATGTGGCCCAGTATAGGGCTGGCACCCGCCTTCGGCGCATGAAGATCGGAGCGCATGGCCCCCTGACCGTCGAGGAGGCCCGCAAGGAGGCCCGAGTCATTCTGGGGCAGGTGGCTCGGGGTGAGGATCCGCAGGAGGACAAGCAGACCCGCCGCAAGTCTCTGACCGTCACCCAGCTTTGCGACGACTATCTGAAGGCTGCCGAGAAGGGGCTTGTCATGGGCAAGCGCCGGCAACCGAAGAAGGCATCCACGCTCTACAGCGACCGGGGCCGCATCGAGCGGCATATCAAACCCCTGCTGGGCAAGAAGCTGGTCCGCGATCTGACGCAAGCTGACATCAACCGCTTCATTCGGGACGTATCCGCCGGCAAGACGGCCACAGTCGTGACCACTGAGCGCAAGGGTGGCAAGGCGGTGGTGGAGGGAGGGGCAGGCACGGCGGCGCGCACAGCCGGGCTGCTGGGCGGCATCCTCTCCTTCGCAGTGGCGGAAGGCATTATCCCCTTCAACCCGGCAACCGGAGTGAAGCGCCCGGCCGATAACCGACGGCAGCGGCGACTGAGTGTCGATGAGTACCGGGCGCTGGGCAAGGCGCTGGCAGCGGCGTCGGCAGACCGGGAGACGGAACAGGGGCTTTATGCCATCTGGCTGCTGGCCCTCACCGGATGCCGCCTGGGCGAGATTCAGAACCTCAAGTGGGCGGAGGTGGACAAGGAAGGCGGCTGCTTCCGGCTGGAAGACTCCAAGGAGGGGGCATCGGTCCGCCCGGTGGGCCGGGCTGCCTTTGATGTGATCGAGCAGATCGCCCCGGAGGACGGCAACCCGTTTGTGCTGACCGCCATCAGGGGCGAGGGAGCCTTCAGGGGCATGGCTCGCGCCTGGAGGCGTGTGATGGACCGGGCCAAGCTGGAGGGGGTGACGCCCCACACGCTGCGCCACTCCCTTGCCAGTGTGGCGGCGGACCTCGGCTTCACGGAAAGCGTTGTGGCGGCGTTGCTTGGGCATTCAGCCGGATCCGTGACCTCGCGTTATGTCCATCACCTCGACAGCGTGCTGATCGCGGCGGCCGACAAGGTGGCCCGGACCATCCACAGCATGATGACTAAGGCCGAAGGAAAGGTGGTCCCTCTTCCGCGCCGGGCGCAGGGAGGCTGAAAATGCCTCACGCGAACATCTATTTTTCCGGGGAACATGGGGAACACGGGGAACACCGCCTTTAACTGGCTGATCTATATACGGATTTTCTGTTCCCTATATATGATAGAGGTTAGGGAACACTAGGGAACAAAGAAAAGGCCGGGCAACCGTCAGGAGATGCGTGTTCGCCCCCCATCCAGCTGGTGTCGGAATTGCCGACGGCAGGCCTTGGGTTTTCGCCAGAGCCGGCGGAAACCGCGCCCAAGATCTATGCGTGACGCGGCGTGACAATGCGTGACCTGCCGTCCACAGTATGGACGGCATCAGCCGACCCTCTCCATTGTGGAGGGTCAAGCTGTGCCAGGCTAAGTTAAGCTTAGGGGCACGGCCCCATCAAGGCCTTCACCTTTACCCTCACCAATGGGTGGCTTTGGTGAGCCTCAGGCAAACAAAAAGGGTGTCCATATTGTGGACACCCTTGGCGAACCTGTGCATTTTTTGCACGCGTTGACCTGGCTTATGGGGCTGGCCCTTGCCTCACCCCCTATCGCCAAGGCCACGACGATCACCCCCGGCGGCCCGAAAGCCATTCGACGGCCAGCCAGCCCTTTTCCGTGATCTTGAAGGTACGCCCGTGCAGAGACGGTTTGCCTTCAACAGCAAGCCCCTTTTCTATCAGCGCATCCATGCTCTTTTGGCCGACGCCCACCGCCTTCGCCAGCGGCTCAAAGTCGATCCCGACCCGAGAGAAGGCGCGCAGCGCCCGCTTTTCGGCCCCGGTGAGGTCGCGCCAGTCTGATCTATCGAATGTGATTGCTTCGCTCATGCCTACCTACCTCTTCTGCTGAGCAGCGCCAGCCTAACACTTCGAAAAGCACGAACGGAAGCGGCGCTGGCGTAGGCATTGGAGGCTTGTGCCGTGCGATGACGAAGCGAGACGGGCCCGGGAACCAAGGCGTCAACCGAAAGTTGACTCTGGAACCAAGTTTGATAAAGTGTCGACAAGTTGGTTTGAGAGGTGGAACCGCTACCCACACACTTCACTGGCTTCGGCAAGTGGAGTAGAGGCTTCGAGCCAAGAGATCGCGCTTTGCAACGCGCTCAAACCATTCAAGGGAGAGCCTAGGCTCTCCCTTTTTATTACAGGATGCGATGAAGGCGTCTAGCCGCCCTTCGCTTATCTACCGTGACCTGGTTGATGGTATAGGCAGACTTCACACTATACCCGCCCTCTTTGTTCCGCTCGAAGCCGATAGCCACCAGACCGTAGGGGTTCGGTGCCTCTTCAGGCAACCGACGCACAACATAGAAGTTGTCGGCGTGTTTGGGATCCTGCCCGACGTACAAAGGCCCGGTCACGATGTCCGCGATTGCGGCTATGATGTGCGGGTAATCGTCGGGGTGGTCTTCGGCGATGTGTCTGTGACAGGCGGGGCTGACCGAAACCACGCCGGGCTCCAGTTCGGTGCCCAGCGCGCCATTGATCTTGTCTACGGGTAGCGGCCCAACAATGATTGCCGGGTACTTGCGCTTCGCTGCTGCGGGACGGCGAGGCGCAACCGGGCGAGGACTGCTCATTTTTGCTCGCGCTTGCTCGCCTCAAGGCCGAGGTCGATCAGGCGGCGGATAGCTTCGGATTCAGTTTTGATCCTGTTCTCGAAGCGATAGCCCTCAATCTCCCGCACTTTCTCGTGCGACAGAGAAACAAGTTTTCGAGTCGTGGTCTCGCGGTTGATAGCCATGTAGGTGATATAACCGACAATGGTGTTGACGGCAAGTGTTGTGAGTGATATCACCGTTGCGAACCAAGGGGAGGTTGCCGCCTCCCCTCGGCTCTAACCACCAACCGTCTTACCAGGAGACGATCATGGCTGAGCCATGCCTTAACACATCACGCCGGGAAGTTCTCGGCATTCTGGCAGCATCCTCTTTGATCGCTGCGCCCGCCGCACTGGCGCAAACAACTGACCGATCGGCCTGGAGGGCGGCGGTGGCCGAATACGAAGCGGCAGAGGCCGAGCTTGAGGCTGCAATTGCTCGCAACGATGCAGCAATCGAGGCCTATCTTGACGATCTTCCGCCTACACCGCCGCTTCAGATGAACAAGATTGTGCAGTTCCCCAATGGCTCCCAACGCACCCTGCCTGTAGCTTTTGGCAGCGAGAATGAACTGCGCGGACCCTGCCTGTATGAATGGACCCTTCTGGGGGTTGCTTACGCCGAGGCACGGAGGGATCTGATTCCTTTGTGGGATGAGTGGCACCGGCAAGCGACAGCAATCAAAGCGAGACGCAACTGCGAAGAGATTGAGGTGGCTTGTGGAGCGGCAGAGGATCGGCACAGCGCAGCCCGCCGCCGCCTGTTGGAAACGCCTGCGCCCGATCTTCAGGCGGCCATCTACAAGCTACGCCTGCTGTGGGGCGATGATGGCGAGGGCTGTCCGGTCAACGAGGACAAGCGCCTTGTCGTTGAAGACCTGAACCGTCTTGCAGCAGAGGCCGAGTGGGCCGGAGGGAGGGCGTGATGGACATTCAGACAACCTCTGCGAATCGGCGGGCCGTGCTGGGCCTGCTGGCCGCCTCGTCCATTATGGCACTGCCTGCCGCGGCGCTTCCTGCTGCGGTTCATGACAACCCGGATGCCCGACTGCTGGCGGCGTTTGACACATACTGCGTGGCTTTTCGTGAACTGCGCGACGCGCCGATTACCAATACTGATCGGGACAACGACCAGTTTTACGCCCGCATGGATGCGGCCAGTGACGCCATGTTGCGCGAGCCAGCTTACACGCCCGCAGGCATTGCGGCAAAGCTGTGGGTTGGCGTGCATCACACTTGGCATGAGCCGATGATTGACGCAGCCATTCTCGGCGAGCGCGAATTGACTGCGGATGACATCGATGCGCTCGACTACTACCAGAAATTGATCTGGTCAGCCCTGACCGACGCGCGGCGGCTTGCCAAGGCAACGCATTGAGGGGGCTGCACCGGGCGGGGATGTCAATTCAACTGACACCCCTGCCTGTAATTCGGCAGTCACCGAAAAACGGCGTCGGCTCAGGCGGCATCCTTAGCCGAATACCCCCCCTTAAAACCCCCGTCGGAACCCCCGTCCAATGGGCGTTCTTCGGCCAGTAGGAGCAGGCAAGTGGATCAGGGCTACGGCTGGCTTGCAAAAAAAGCGCGGTGCATACAACGCTCTATTGACACGCCAACAAGCGTGGGAGATAACACGCTTATGACCGATACGATCCGAATCCCTGAATTCCGTCACGCCAGCTTCCTCCCTATGGAGGTTGAGGCGATCACCAACATTAAGCCCGCGACCATTCGCGATTGGCGGCGGCGCGGATTCATCCCGCCTCGCGAAGGCCAGGGCTGGCAGCGCTTCACTCTGTTTGAGGTGGCCGAGTTACTAATTCTTCGGACCCTGTCCGATCAAGGAGTTGGCCCCCAGCGGGTTGGAGCTTGGCTGTCAGCAATGGCATCGCACGTCACCCAGCACGCGATGGCCAATGAGGCCGCTTGGGAAACCATCGAAGGATACCAAGCTTGGTGTGAAGACATTGCTGATCGAGAAAGCCGGCCGCTTGCATTCACGACCAAACGGTTCGGCATCATCCTGCCCGCGCCGGGCGGCATCCATGCGGTCGATGATCTGAATAGCTTTTATCAGCAACTGAGCCCAGAGGCTTCTGCCGTCACTATCGTTCTCGACCTGATGGCACTTGGCAATAATCTGCGAAGCCGCGCCCAGAAGCCCATCGCTACGGTTGAATGGTGGGAAGGCCAAGAAATTTGAGATTTCCCCGCCCCCTGCTCCGAGAGGCTGACGCGGCGCAGCCAACAACGAAAAGCTTTCCTCCCTGGGGGCGGCCCGCTCGAAAGAGCGGGGCATATCAAGGGTCAAGGAAGGCAACGCCGCAACAATTCATGGGGGAACCGGAACATGACGAGCAACACGGGGCACGCATCGGGATAACCGGCAGCCCACTGCTCCTTTAGCAGGAGACCAAACATGGGTGAGATCACCAAGCCCGCTTCGGCGGGAACGGCCGCACTTTGCCTGCCGCCAGCCCTTCGCAAGCCGCGCCTCCGCCGCTGGGAGGCCTCGGAGTATCTGCGCCTGGTGCATGGCATCGAGGTAGCCCCCGCAACCCTGAGCAAGTGGGCGTCGGTGGGCGGCGGCCCAAGGTACAGCCGGATCAATCGCACCCCCCTCTACCCGGTTGAAGAACTGGACCGCTGGGTGGCGTCCAAGATTTCCGCCCCGGTCAGCAGCACTTCGGAGGAGTGAGCATGAGCCTTGAAGCCGTGGCCCCGAAATTGACCAAGCTGCTGCCCCTGCTCGGCACCAATCACGACGGCGAGGCGCTGGCGGCGGTGCGTGCCATCGAGCGCACGCTGAAAAGCGCCGGCCTGGACTTCCACGATCTGGCCTCATCCTTGGAAGCCATTGCCGCACTTAGCCGCGATCCTCAAACGTGGGAGGAAGTGGCTATCTGGTGCCGGGACAACGACCACGGCCGCCTTGCGCCGCGGGAGAGGGAGTTCGTCACAAGCGTGGCCGCCCACCTTGTTTGTGGCCGCCAGCCGACCGAAGCACAGGAAGCATGGCTCCGCGCCATCTATGTCCGGATGCGGCGGGAGGCGACACACTGATGGATTACGCCCGCATCAACGCTGCGGCTCTAGCCGTGCTGCCGTCTCTGGTGGCGCGCTGGCTGCCGGATGGCCGGTGCGTCGGCAATGAATGGACCGCCCGCAACCCAAGGCGCGCTGACCGCACCCCCGGCAGCTTCCGGGTGAACATGCGAACAGGAAAGTGGGCGGATTTTGCAACCGGAGACAGGGGCGGCGATCCGATCAGCCTGGCCGCTTATCTGGCCGGTGTGAGCCAGGCCGAGGCCGCCCGCTCCCTTGCCTCCATGCTAGGTGTATGAATATGAACATGTTTTCTCCTCTGACGCCAGAGGAAATCGCATCTTTGCAGGGAGCCTCCGCCCGGAGCGATAATCGGCGGCCAATCCTGCCGGTGCCGGATGATGCCCCCGAGGTGAAGTTCCGCCACCCGGAGTTCGGCATTCCCACCAAGAGGTGGTCCTACCACAATGCCGAAGGGCAGCTCCTCTTCTACATCGCCCGCTTCGACTACCAGAACGTAGAGGGTGTTCCGTCGAAGGTGTATCTGCCCCTCACCTTCTGCGACCTCGGCAACGGCCGACGGCAGTGGCGCGCCAAGGGCATCGAGGGCCAGCGCCCCCTTTATCGGCTGCACGAAATCTTGGCCCGCCCTGACGCGCCCGTGATCGTCACGGAGGGGGAGAAGGCGGCGGACGCGGCGACGGTTCTCTTTCCTGAGATGATTGCAACAACCCCGCCCAACGGTGCCCAATCCCCTCACAGGGCCGACTGGACGCCACTGGCCGGGCGGCAGGTCATCATTGCGACGGACAACGACGAACCCGGCACCCGGTTTGGCGACAACGTGGCCTCGCTGCTGCGTGAGGCTGGCGCTGCCGAAATCCTGCATCTTGCGCCGCATCAACTGGCGGACTGGATCTGGCGCAACGGTGAAAGGTTGCCCCGAGGCGCTGATATTCCCAAGGGCTGGGATCTGGCCGACGCCCTAGAAGAGGGCTGGACCGCCGAGGCGGTAGCGGAGGCGCAGGCCAGCCACCCCCACTTCTTCTCGCCCTACCCTTATGATGATGAAGAAGACACTGCTGAAGCCTCGTCCGGTTGGCGCTGGCCGTTTCGCCTGACCGAACTTGGCGTCGAGAAGCGCATCGAGAAAGTGGACAAGGAGACCGGACAAACCACCGTCGAGTGGCGCTGGTTCTGTTCGTCCCTCGAAGTGGTGGCTGACACCCGCAACGACGATGGCGAGGACTGGGGGCGGCTGCTCAGGGTCACGGATCGCGACGCACGAAGCAAGGAGTGGGCAATGCCCATGTCCATGTTGGCAGGCGACGGCAGCGCATACCGGGAGCGGCTGCTCAGCCTCGGCCTCATTCTCGCGCCGGGCCGCTTCGCACGCGAGGCTCTGCACGAGATGATTTCAACTGCCCGCCCCACCGAGAAGGCGCGGTGTGTCAGCCACCTTGGCTGGAGCAGCCAGGCCTTTGTGCTGCCCCGTCAAACCATAACCCTCGGCAATGATGGCGAGCGGGTGCTGTATCAGAGTGATGCCTATGCAACCGATCCTTACCGGGTGGGCGGCACGCTGGATGGCTGGCAGAGCAGCGTTGCGGCGTTGGCGGTCGGAAACTCCCGCCTCGTCTTCGCGATCAGCGCAGCCTTGGCCGGCCCGCTTTTGAAACTCGTAGAGACGGAATCGGGCGGCTTCCACTTCCGGGGCGGGTCATCCATTGGCAAGACCACGGCGCTGCAAGTGGCTGGCTCCGTCTGGGGTGGCAGGGATTTCATCCGCTCATGGCGGGCCACCTCGAACGGCCTTGAGTCCATTGCGGCGATGCACTGCGACACCGTGCTTCTGCTGGACGAGATGGGCCAGTGCGATAGCCGGGAGGTTGGACAGAGTGCCTACATGCTGGCCAACGGCCAGGGGAAAACCCGCGCCGGCCGGAATGGAGAGGCACGCCGGGCGCTGCGGTGGCGCACACTGTTCCTTTCAACCGGGGAAATCAGCCTGGCTGACAAGATGGCGGAGGACGGGCGCGGCGGCCGCGCTGCTGCCGGTCAGGAAGTCCGTGTCACCGACATTCCGGCCGATGCCGGCGCGGGCCTTGGCATCTTCGAGAATCTGCATGGCTTCCCGTCTGCCGACGAGCTCGCCCGCCATCTGAAGGCAGCGGTCAGCGAACACTTCGGGCATGCCTCCCTTACCTTTCTGCACGCCCTGGTGCGAGGCCGCGATGAAATTCCAGGCGAGGTGAAGAACATCCAGCAGCAATTCATTGAGGCGCATTGCCCTCCCTTTGCGGATGGACAGGTGCGGCGGGTGCTGGCCCGCTTTGGCCTTGTCGCGGCAGCCGGCGAGCTTGCCATCCAATTCGGCATTGTCGGTTGGCAGCCACTTGAGGCCGCCCATGCGGCAGCAAAGTGCTTCTCCGACTGGCTGGAGGCGCGAGGCGGGGCCGAACCCGCAGAAGAGCGGGAGGCGCTGGCGGCGGTGCGGCGCTTCATCGAGTTGCACGGATCCTCCCGGTTCGAGCCGATGGGGGAATTGGCTCCCAAGGATGGCTTCGGCAACCCGATTGAAACCCGTATTGTGGATCGCGCCGGTTTTCGCCGTCGGGATAAGGCTGGGGGCACCGAATATATCGTGCTGCCAGAGGTGTGGCGGTCGGAAATCTGCAAGGGCTTTGACCCGTCGCTTGTGGCACGCACGCTGCTGAAGCACGGCATCCTGAAGGCTGGCGAGCAAGGCAAGCCCCAGCGGAACGTGCGATTGCCGATGTCGTCAAAAACATACCGCTGCTACGTCATCGCTTCCCACATCCTTGGCGACAGCCAAGGGGAGGAAGAGCATGATTGACCTGAGCGGAGCTGCTGCGCTCGCCCGGCGGCTGGGCCTGACCCCGCTGACGCCTGCGCCGCAGGGCGTAGGCATAGGTGACGCAGACCTACTGGACGATTACGAGGAGCGAGCCGCCATCATGGAATTTGACGGCGGCCTTCCGCGCCAGGAAGCGGAGGCTCGCGCATGGCAGGAAGTGTTCGGCTCCGAGCAATACGGACAGAGTGACCAAGAATAATCGGGAATGTTCTGGAATACTCCGGAAAATCTAAGGCGGCCTTCGTGGCCGTTTTTCCTTTAGATCGCAACGATAATGGCAAATCTAGTTCACAGCAACTGCTTGTGAACGGAAATGATTGATCGCCTCAAGAAGCTTCTTAGACTGGAAGAGAAGGGAACACTGGCCAATCCCTCTTCCGAACTTCTCGCCTTGTTCGGAAGCAGTCCAGCGGCCTCTGGTGTTGCAGTAACACCGGAGACGGCCATGCGCTGCCCAGCGGTCTATGCGGCCGTGAAGGTCATCTCCGAATCCGTCGCCCAGTTGCCCCTGCACCTGTTCCAGCGCCTTCCCGGCGGCGGCAAGGAGCGGGCGAGCAACCACCCGCTTGAAGAACTGCTGAGCGGCCAGGCCAACGACTGGACTTCGGCTTTCGAGTTCAAGCTGTACCTGCAAACGGCCCTCTGCCTGCACGGCAACGCCTACGCCTATATCAACCGCGTCGATGGACAGATTGCCGAGCTGATTCCCCTGCCTTCTCCGTGCGTCACTGTGGAGATCGACACGGCGACGCTCGAACCCTTCTACCGCGTGACGGCAGCAGACGGCAGCCAGCGCGTCTATGACCGCGCCGAGATCTTCCACCTGCGGACCCTCGGCACCGCTCCGCATGTTGGCCTGTCTCCCATCATGCAGGCCAAGGAAGCGATCGGGCTGGCCCTTGTCATGGAGGAGTACGGAGCGCGGCTGTTCGGCTCCGGTGCGCGGCCTAGCGGCGTGTTCAAATATGCCAAGACCCTGGGTCCGGAGGCGCTTCGCCGCCTCAAGGACAGTTTCAACGCCGCTCACTCCGGTGGAGCCAATGCGGGCAAGACGCTGATCCTCGAAGATGGGATGGACTTCCAGGCGCTCCAGTTCAACTCCGTGGATCTTCAGTTTCTGGAAATGCGCCGGCACCAGTTGGCGGAGATTGCCCGCGTCTTTCGCATCCCGCTCCATCTGCTTCAGGAACTGGAGCGCACGACTCACAACAATGCCGAACACATGGGCCAGCAGTTCCTGTCCCTGACTCTGCTGCCGTGGCTCAAGTGCTGGGAAGGGGCAATCCGTCGCTCTCTCCTGACGCAAGATGAGCGAGCACAGTACTACGCAGAGTTCCTGACCGACGATCTTGCCCGTGCCGATCTGGCCGCCCGGTTCGATGCCTATGCGAAGGCCGTCACCAACGGCCTGCTTTCCCCGAACGAAGTACGCGCCGCTGAGAACCGCCCGCCCTACGCTGGCGGCGATCAGTTCCGCCTGCCGATGAACACCGAAGACGCCCGCAAGCCGGAGGCCCGCGATGGATCGCTTTGACCTTGAAGTGAAGCTGTCCACCAGCGAGGCCGGGGTTTTGACCGGCTATGCCTCCTTGTTCAACGATGAGCCGGACAGCTACGGCGACGTGATCGCTAAGGGCGCGTTCGCCCGAAGCCTCGCCCAGCACAAGGCGGCGGGAACCGTGCCCCTGATGCTGTGGCATCATGATCTGGCCGAACCCATCGGCATCTGGCTGGACGTGCGGGAGGACAGCGCGGGCCTTGTCGTGACTGGCCGCCTGATCCTTGAAACCCGCCGGGGGCAGGAAGCCTATGCCCTGCTGAAGGCCGGGGCGCTGAATGGCCTTTCCATTGGCTACCGCACGCGGGCGTCTGACCCCCGCCCTGGCGGCGGCCGAATCCTGAAAGACGTGGACCTCTACGAAATCTCGTTGGTGACGATCCCTGCCGCGACACGGGCACGGATCACCAGCGTGAAGAATGCCGCGATGGGCGCGGCGCATGAACGGAGAAACAGCATGGATCGCAATGAACAGAACCCCGCGCCCGAAGCGGGCGACACCGATATTGAAGAGCGCGTCACCGCCATTGAAGAAAGCGTGGCCGGTATCGACACCCGCCTGAAGGCGGTGGAGGCCAGCATCACGGATGTTGCCAAATCCGCTTCGCGCATCGAGCAGAAGCTGAACCGCCCCGGCGGCATCGCCCCCGAAGTGAAGTCGGCACCGGCCGAACTTGAGGGCAAGGCCTTCGGTTCGTTCCTGCGCCGCGGCCTCGAGCGCATGGACCCGCTGGAAGCCAAGGCGCTGACCGTCTCTGCCGACACCGCCGGAGGCTATCTAGTCCCTGACCAATTCCAGCGCGAGCTTATCAAGAACCTGGTGCTGTTCAGCCCCATGCGGCAACTCGCCCGGATCAGCCAGGCTTCGAGCAGCTCGATTCTGCTCCCCAAGCGCACCGGCACGCTCACCGCCAAGTGGGAAGGCGAGACAGATGACCGTGACAGCACCCAGCCCAGCTACGGTCAGCAGACCCTGACCGTCTATGAGCTGGGCTGCTATGTGGACATCTCCAACCAGTTGCTGGAAGACAGCGCCTTCAACATGGAGGCTGAGCTTTCCTCGGACTTTGCCGAAGAGTTCGGCCGGGCCGAGGGCGCGGCATTCATCAACGGCACCGGCGCCGGGCAGCCGAGCGGCCTCCTCAACACGGCTGGCATTACTGCCCTTGAGGCGGCAGCGGCCAACGCGATCACGGCTGATGAGCTGATTGACCTGTTCCATGCCTTGCCGGGCTTCTACGCGGCCAACGGAACGTGGATTATGAACCGCAGCACCATCGGCGTGGTTCGCAAGCTGAAGAACGCATCCGGCGATTACCTGTGGCGGGACTCCCTTGCCGAAGGCAATCCCCCGACCATCCTTGGCCGCCCGGTTGTCGAGATGCCTGACATGCCGGACCTTGGCGCAGGCACGGTTCCCGTTGCTTTCGGCGACTTCCGGCAGGGCTTCCGCATCTTTGACCGCGTGTCCCTGTCCGTGCTGCGGGATCCCTACTCAATCCAGACGAAGGGCCAGGTGCGCTTCCATGCCCGCCGCCGCGTGGCCGGTGGCGTGGTGAAGGCGGAAGCCATCAAGTTCCTTCGCATGGCGGCTGCCTGATCGGCTGGGCGCGGGTCTTGGCCCGCGCCCTGACCCACCTGAAGCAAAGGATACCCTCGACATTACCGAGGGTATCGCCTCTGAAGCACAGAGTTCTGAGAGGATGACGCGATGCCTTGGGCACCACCCAAGCACTGCCCGAGGGGGCACCCACCCTACACCGGCAACCGTTGCCCTCAATGCAAGGCCATGACCGAGGCTTTGCGTCCTTCCGCGCGGGCACGCGGCTATGACCGGAAGTGGCAGCGGGAAAGCAAGGCGTGGCTCGCCCTGCCTCGCAACCGCCTGTGCATCTGTGGGTGCGGCCAGGTGGCTGACGTTGTGGATCACAGGATACCCCACAAGGGAGACATGGGCCTCTTCTGGGACCGAGCCAACTGGCAGCCCATGAACCGCCGGTGCCACAGCCGCAAGACGGCCCAGCATGATGGCGGCTTCGGCCGGCCGGTCACAGAAGGAGGGGGCAGCTTCGAATTTTGAGCGAGTTGGCCAGGGACCGCCACCCAATCTTGCGCGCAATCTTTCGGAAATTGGGAGTTTTCTAAAATGAAGGGCAGGAAGCCGAAGCTCACCGTCATCGATGGCGGGACCGTGCGCGGCAAATGCCCGTCCGCACCAGCCTGGCTGACGCCGCAGGCCAAGGCTGAATGGAAGCGGGCTGCCCCGGAACTGCACGGCCGAAATCTGCTGTCCTCGGACACGCTGGCAACGCTGGAAAGCTACTGCGTAGCCGTCGGCGTGGTGCGTGAATGCGAGGAGATCATGGGCCGCGATGGGCGGCTGATCGATACCGAAGACGGCCCCAAACCCCATCCAGCCTTCAAAATGCAGAGCGCCGCCATGCGGGAAGCCCGCCTGCTTGCGGCTGAACTCGGCCTCACCCCGCACCGCCGCGGCTCGAAAGGAAAGGACGAAGGACGCAAAAATGACGACTGGGCCGATCTTCTCGCCTGATCCAGCACTCTATCCTGACCCGACAGGCCGAGCAGACCGGATTTGCCGTTTCGTCCGACGCCTGCGCCTGTGGGAAGGAGACTTTGCCGGTCGCCCCTTCCACCTGCACAGTTTTCAGGAGGCCGTGATCCGCCGCATCTATGGTCCGTCCAACGAAGACGGGAGCCGCAAGGTACGGTTGGCTTGCATCTGGATTCCTCGCGGCAACGCCAAGACAACCTTGGCCAGTGCGCTCGCCCTCGCCCATTTCATGGGGCCGGAGGCGGAGGCTGGCGGACAGGTCGTCATGGCCGCCGCTGACCGCGAAAACGCCAGCATCGCCTTCAACTCCTCCCACCAGTTTGTTCTGCAGGACGATACCCTGTCCAGCCTGGTCCGCCCGGTTGAGAGCCGGAAGACGCTTATCCATCCTCGCACCAAAAGCACGCTGAAGGCCATCTCGTCGGAAGCCTACTCGAAACACGGCCTGAACGTGTCCTTCTTCCTGGCCGATGAAATCCATGCCTGGCCCTTGGGAGAGGGCCGCAAGCTGTTCAAGACCGTCACCGACTCTATGGTGAAGCGGTCAAACCCGCTCACGGTTGTCATTTCCACCGCAGGCGAGGGGCAAGGCGGTCTTGCGTGGGATCTGTGGCAGTACTCCCAGAAGGTGGCCTCTGGCGAAGTGGAGGACCCAAGCTTCGCCCCGATCATCTTTGCCGCTGACCCGGCGGCCGACTGGCGAGATGAAGCCGCCTGGCACGCTGCCAACCCTGCCATCGAGGCCGGTTTCTGTTCGCTTGAGGAACTGCGGATCAAGGCCCGCAGGATCGAACATTTCCCGGCTGAGATTGCCGACTTCCGCCGCTTCCACCTCAACCAGTGGCAGGAGGGTGCGGCAAACCCCTGGCTGGCGCTGGATGTGTATGACACAGCCGAGGCAATGACGCCGATCGACCAGCTCATGGGGCGGCCGTGCTGGATCGGTGTGGACCTGTCCAGCGTCGAGGATCTGACGGCGGTTGTAGCCGTGTTTCCGGACGGCGATGGCGAGGCCCGGCGGTATGACGTGCTGCCCATGTTCTTTCTGCCAGAGGCGGGCATCGCCAAGAAGGGAGAGCGCGACCAGGCCGACTATCTGCGCTGGGCAGAAGAAGGACATCTCACCCTCACGCCCGGCAACGTCGTGGATCACTCCGCCATCGTGGATCACATCACCGCCCTCGGCGAACGGTATGCTGTTCAGGAAATCGCCATTGATCGCTGGAACTCCACGGCTGTCAGCACAGCCCTTCAGGCAGAGGGGTTTACGATCAACCAGTTCGGCCAAGGCTTTGCCAGCATGGCCGCCCCTGTGAAGGAACTGAAGCGGGCAATCCTCAGCGGTCACTTTCGCCACGGCGGGAACCCGCTCTTGCGGATGTGCTTCGCCAACGTGGTGGCTGACAAGGATGCGGCTGAAAACGAGAAGTTCACCAAGGACCGAGCGCGGGGACGCATTGACGGCGCGGTGGCAGCAGCAATGGCTATCGGGCGAGTGCTGGCCAATGAATCGGCCCCCTCGCCCTACGAGCAGCGCGAAGAAGGCTTCCTGTTCATCTGATTCGCCCGGCTGTTCCCTGCGTTCCCCTCACATTGCGGGGCGGGGGAACAGCCCAGATCGAAGCATTAGTTCTGTAAAATCAGACGCTTGCGCGTCTTGTTCCCCATGTTCCCCGCGTTCCATGCGAAAAACATCAAGGTTGAACTGGGAGATAATGGCGGCGGAGGCGCACAATCAGGGCGGAAATCCTTGGCGGTTCGCCCGGCAGGCATTTGCTCTCGCCTGCTTCCTATATGATTCCTGCGCCGATCCAAGCGGGGCAGTTGTTCGCTCTAAGTCCTTGAAAAAGGTGGCGCACCCGACACGATTCGAACGTGTGGCCTTTGCCTTCGGAGGGCAACGCTCTATCCAGCTGAGCTACGGGTGCATCGCCTAAGCGAACGGCCCTTCCGTTATCAGAAGAAGGGCCCTTCGGCCAAGCAGAAATTTGCGCCTGCCGCCACTTGGGCGGCCGGCAGAGCCCGTTTGGCGGGCGAACCTGCTAGCGGCTTTCGCCCTCGGGCTTGGCCGCATCGCCCTTCTCACCCTTCGGCGGCGGAGTGTAGGCCTCGAACTCGCCAAGGCCGCAGGTCGCGCCGGGCATCCGCGCCGTGGTGTTGAGCACGGTGATGGTGTCGATGCTGCACAGGCGGCTGATGGTGGTCTTGTGGCTGAACGCCTTCTCGAATCCGAGCTGCGGGCACTTGTAGGGCAGACGGTTGCGCCAGATCTTACCGCCCTTCATGTGGAAGAGGATGGTCTGGTCATCCAGCACCTCGGTGCGGTCGATGCGGATGAGGTCAATGCAGTCCACCGTCTGGGGACCGCCTGCCTGCTTTGCCGCGGTTTGGGCGGCCGGCGCATTCGCGCTTTGCGCCCCCGTGTTGCCGGCAGAGGCGGCGCAGCCGCCCACCAGCGCCAGTGGAACGGCCAGCAGAAAACCAAGATACGGCTTTGCCATGTGAACTCCCCTTACGCGAACATTCCTGTCCATCGTTCGGCAAAAGCTACGCCCCTGCAACTGAACGCGGACTGAACGCTGAACCGTGGATGAACAGGCTTAACAAGTCTAATGAACCGCTGCCTTGGCCTTGGCGCCCGCCCGCACCCTGGACGACGCAGGCAATGCCGGACCGCCGAAGGCCGGTTTTTCCGGCCACTCACAGATGTCGCTGATGGGGCAGGCCCCGCACAGGGGGCCGCGCGCCTTGCAGGTGTAGCGGCCGTGCAGAATGAGCCAATGATGGGCGTGCCGCCGGTAGGTCTTCGGCAGCACCTTCATCAGCCCCTGCTCCACCGCCAGCGGCGTCTTGCCCGGCGCAAGGCCGGTGCGGTTGCACACCCGGAAGATGTGGGTATCGACCGCGCAGGTCTCCTCTCCGAAGGCGACGTTCAGCACCACATTGGCGGTCTTGCGCCCCACGCCCGGCAGCGCCTCCAGCGCCGCCAGGTCGCGCGGAACCTCGCCGCCATGCTCGCGTACCAGAATCTCGGACATGGCGATCACATTGGCCGCCTTGGTGTTGAACAGGCCGATGGTCTTGATGTGTTGCTTCAAGCCCTCCAACCCCAGATCCAGCATCTGCTGGGGGGTGGAGACCTTGGCGAACAGCGCCCTTGTTGCCTTGTTGACGCCAACGTCCGTGGCCTGCGCCGACAGGGCAACGGCCACCAGCAGCGTATAGGGGTTGGTGTATTCCAGCTCGGTCCTGGGCTCGGGGTTCGCGGCCGACAGACGGCGGAACATCTCTTCGATATCAGAGGGTTTCATTGTGACGATCAGCTACCCTAGGTTTGACGCCCTGTCCGGTTTGAAGCCCCGGCGCCGCGCGCTATCGTGAGGCATATGATGGGTCATACCTTCTTCCTCAACCTACGGCTATACCCGCACCGGTCGCTGACGGTGCGGCAGTTCAAGCGCATGATGGTTATTGTGGCGATCATTTCCGCCTTCAGCGCCCTGCGTTTCCTGATGATCGGCGCCTGGCCGGTGGCCTTCTTCTTCGTGCTGGACGCCGCGCTGCTCTACGGCGCCTTCCGCCTCAACTACGCCTCGGGCAAGGAATACGAGGAAGTGCAGCTGGACGAAGACGCCCTCGTCATCCGCCGCGTCTCCTCCGGAGGCCGCGAGGAAGAAGTGAGCTTCCAGCCCTACTGGGTGCGGCTGGAACTCGAGACCTTCGGCGAGGACGAAAACAAGCTGTGGCTGCGCTCCCACGGGCGCAAGCTGGCGCTGGGCGGCTTCCTGACGCCCGAGGAGCGCCGCGAGATCAAGGCCGTCATCGAGGATGGTCTCGCCCGCCGCGACCAGGCCCTGCGCTACGCGTGAGGGAATCTCGGGATGATTCTCTTTTCGCAGGAGGGGCTTGCCCCTCCTGCACCTCCCGGTCCTTTTTGGGCGGTGCAAACCGGAACGCTGCGCCAGCCCTGACGAACACGTCCCAATCCAACCCTTTCAAAGACAAGGGCCGCGCCCTCCATGAAGGACACGGCCCTCCTGACGAAAGGGGGCGCGGGGGTTAAGACCCCCGCAAAAACCTTGAAAACCAATCAGATAATCACAGATCCAGCACGTCGTTCATCGAATAGCGCCCCGGCTTTTGCCCGGTGAGCCATAGCGCCGCGCGCACCGCGCCGCGGGCGAAGATGGCGCGGGACTGGGCGTGGTGGGAGAGTTCGATGACCTCGTTCTCGGCGGCGAACATGACCGTGTGGTCACCAGGCACCGAGCCGCCGCGCAGGGTCGCAAAGCCGATGTCGCCTGCCCGGCGCGCGCCGGTGATGCCATCGCGCACGCGCACGGACTTCTCTTCGAGGTCAACGCCGCGCCCTTCGGCGGCGGCGCGGCCCAAGAGCAGCGCGGTGCCGGAGGGGGCATCCACCTTGTGGCGGTGGTGCATCTCAAGGATTTCGATATCCCAATCATCGCCCAGACGCGCGGCGGCCTGTTTCACCAGCGCCGCCAGCAGGTTGACGCCGAGGCTCATGTTGGCGGACTGGAGCACGGCCTGTCCCTTCGCCGCTGCGTCAATGGCGGCGTGGTGGCTGGCCTCGAGCCCGGTGGTGCCGACGACCAGCGGCTTGCCCAAAGCCAGCGAGGCGGCCAGCGCCACGGGGGCGGAGAAATCGATGAGCACGTCGCATTCGGCTGCCACCGCCGCCGCGTCGTCGCGAATCAGAATATCGGAGCCCGGCAAGATCGGCTGGCCATTGGCAGGGTGGCCTGGCCGCTCGATGGCCCCGGCGAGCACCGCGCCATCCTGCGCCAGCGCCGCCTCGGCCAGGGCATGGCCCATGCGCCCCGCTGCCCCGATGATGCCGATTCGTACCGCCATGCCCATCTCTCCTGTTTGAAGCCTTGCCCGGCAGGGTTAAAAGCAAGCCATGGCAAAGTACAGATCGATCGTTGTGCTGACCGGCGCGGGCATCTCGGCGGAATCGGGCATTCCGACCTTTCGCGGCTCCGACGGCCTGTGGGAAGGGCATCGCGTGGAGGACGTGGCAACGCCTGAAGCCTTCGCGCGGGACCCCGAACTGGTGCTCCAGTTCTACAACATGCGCCGCGCGGCGCTTAAAACCGTGGAGCCCAACCCCGCCCACCAGGCCTTAGCAAAGCTGGAAGACGCGTTCGATGGCGACCTGCTCATCGTCACGCAAAACGTCGATGATCTCCACGAGCGCGCGGGCTCGAAGAACGTGCTCCACATGCACGGCGAGCTGAAAAAGGCCTGGTGCCTGGGCTGCGACGGCCGCGCCCTCTGGGAAGACGACATTCTTGAGACCAGCCGCTGCCCCCATTGCGCCCGGGAAGGCAGACTGCGGCCGGACATCGTGTGGTTCGGCGAAATGCCCTACCAGATGGAGCGCATCGACGCAGCGCTCAGCGCCTGCGACCTGTTCGTCTCCATCGGCACCTCGGGCAACGTCTACCCCGCCGCCGGATTCGTCGCCCTCGTCCGCCATTATGGGCGCGCCCACACGCTGGAGCTGAACCTAGACCCCTCCGAAGGCAGCCGCCTGTTCGCTGAGACCCGCCACGGCCCGGCCTCAAAGCTGGTGCCCGCGTTCGTGGACGAGGTGCTGGGCGGGTAACGCTTTCCGCTACGCGGTTTTCCTTGCAGGGAGTCTATAACCTCCTGCGAAAAACAAAACCAAACTCACTCCACCGAAGCTTCGATGCGTTCCATGTCCTCGTCGGACAGGCCGAAGTGGTGCCCGGCTTCGTGGACCAGCACGTGGACGACGATATCCTCCAGCGACTCGCCGGTTTCGGCCCAGTAGTCGAGAATCGGGCGGCGGTAGAGGAAGATAATGTCCGGCAGCGCGCCCGAATGGCTCACCGACTTCTCCCCGATGGGAAAGCCCTGGTAGAGGCCGAGGATATCGAAGGGCGTCTCCAGCCCCATCGAGTCCATCACATCCTCGTCGGGGAAATCTTCCACCCGCAGCACCACATCCGCCAGCCAGGTCTGGAACGGCTCGGGCAGGCGCTCCAGCGCCGCGCGGGCCATCGCTTCGATATCGGCCAGAGCCGGAGGGAGTGTTGAGCGTTGCATCACGGGGCAGATATGGTGCCGGAACCGTTTCGGCAATGCCTGTTTATCGACAGGGCGCGATGGAGAATGACGCCATGAAGGAAAAGCTGACGGAGGCCGAGCGGCAGGAAGCCTTGAGCGCCCTTGCGGGCTGGACCCATGACGCCGTGCGGGACGGCATTGCCAAGAGCTTCCGCTTCAAGTCGTTCAACGCCGCCTTCGGCTTCATGGCCCGGGTGGCGCTGGCGGCCGAGAAGCGGGACCATCACCCGGAGTGGTTCAATGTTTATAACCGGGTCGATATCTTCCTCACCTCGCACGACGTGAAAGGCCTCTCGGGGCGGGATGTGGATCTCGCCAAGGCCATCGACCGCATCGCGGGTGCGGAAGGGGCGACTGGCGCATAACGGCAAAGCGCCGGCCGGAGGGGGGTCCGGCCGGCGCTGTTTCGCCTGCGACGGGTAACCGCCTAGCCGGCCTGCGGCAGCTTCAGCGGCGCGCCCACCACATGCACGACGCCGTTGGCGGCGCGAATGTCCTTCGCCATCACCGGGGCATTGTTGACCCGCTCCTGCTGGCCACCAACGTAGGCCAGAGGATTGCCGCCCAAAGTAATGCCGAGGTGGGTGCTGGCGCCCCATTGGTTGGAGGAGATCAGCCCCGGCAGGATGTGCGCGGTCACCAGTTCCGCGAGCCGGGCCTTATTCTGGGGCTGGAGCAGCCAGTCAACGGTGCCGGCCGGCAGGTTGGCAAAGGCCTCGTTCGACGGCACGAAAACCGTGAACGGCCCCCGACCGGCGAGCACGCCCGCCAGACCTGACTTCTGAAGCAGGTTGGCAAAGACACTGTAGTTGGCCGATCCGTTGATGATGTCGAGCACATTGGCCTGCTCAGCAGCAGCCGATGCCGCCGACACGGCCCCGGCCTGCTGGTCCGTCTCCTGCGCCACGGCAGCGGGAGCAGCAAGCGCTGAGGCCGCCGTCAGACCGACGATCCCGAATCGGATTAAAGCGTTCAGCATGGAAAGAACCTAAAGCTACGTATGGTTGTGCACTGCAAGGGGAAGTTCTCCCCTTGCACGGCCAGGCCGACCCTGGCCATGTTTATGACACCCCTATAACGAATTAAGTTGCTGTCAGCTGAATTAATGGCGACCAGCAGAAAGAATTACCGGATGTTGCGCCGTCACTCCTCGTCTGCTGCCAAGCACCTGCTGGCCAGTCGCCAATTGACGTGCGGAGCCGGAGGGGTTCTTACCCATTCCTGTCGTGTCCGCGACACTGCCCCCTTGCGGAATAAGGACAAGAATCGATGAAAGCCCTGAGCCTGAGCTGGCTTGCCGCGCTGACGATGGCCTCCGCCGCTTTGGCCACACCGATGGCGGCCTCCGCCGCTTTGGTCACACCGATGGCGGCCTCCGCCGCTTTGGCCATACCGATGGCGGCCTCCGCCGCCTTGGCCGCCAAGGCACGCATGCTGGTGAGCGCCGTAGAGCCCGCGCCGGCGGCAGGCACCCTTGTGGTGGAGATTACCGTGCTGAACACGGGGGCGACCACCGGGCGGCAGGACTTTCCCGCGCGGATGGCCGCCACGCTGGAGGTGGAAGGCCGGCGCATTCCGGTTGAACTGATCCGCACCAAGGAAACGCCGGAAACCCTTGCCATTGCCCCCGGCGGCTTCGCCCAGGCGCGCTATACCCTGCCCCTGCCGGAAGGCGCTTCCCAAGGCGGGACCGCGCTGCTGCGCCTGAGGGAACAGGACACGCCCGGCCTGGCCTTCGCGCTTCCCACCATTGAGGCCGGCACGGCGCTTGCCATGCAGCAGGGGACGGAAGCGCAAGCAACAGCGCAGGCGCCAGCCGCACCGAACGTTGCGCCCCCGCTGGCTCCCCGTTCCCTCCGCCAAGCCGGAAACGGGCAATGCCTACATCGGCAACCTGTCAGCCTATGCGCCCATTTACGCCGCCTACGGGCCGGGCACCAACACGGAGATCCGGCTTCAGTTCAGCTTCAAGTACCAGCTGTTCGGCAATCCCGGCGCGGTCGGCCCCGGCCACTCCCTGCTGAACGGCATTCACTTCGGCTACACCCAGCGCATGTTCTGGGACTGGAGCGCCAACTCCTCCCCCTTCCGCAACATCGATTTCATGCCGGAGCTGTTCTACCTCATCCCCGCGCAGCAGGTGGCGGACGGGCTTTCGCTCGGCGGCCAGTTCGGCATCCGCCACGCCTCCAACGGACGCGACGGCGCGGACTCCCGCAGCATCAACACCCTCTACGTGCAGCCGGTGGCCACCCTGCCGGTGGGCGACGACTACAGCCTCTCCATCGGCCCGCTGGTGGAGGTTTATGTGGGCAGCCTCAAGGACAACCCGGACATCAAGCGCTACCGGGGCAACACCGGCCTGCTGGTCGAGGTCGGCGACGACGATGGCCTGCGCCTCTCCACCAACACGAGGTTCAGCTTCCAGTCCGGCCGGGCATCGATCAACGCCGAGCTGTCCTACCCGTTCGACCGCATCATCGACACCAGCCTCAACCTCTACCTCTTCGGCCAGGCCTTCACCGGCTACGGCGAGAACCTGCTGGACTATAACCGGCGCGACACCCGCTTCCGGATCGGCTTCGCCATCGTGCGGTAAGGCGGCTCGGTTTTGTTCGATTGCAGGGGGCCAAGACCCCCTGCAACAAGGCCTTGAACGCTTGAGAAAGCTCAGCCCCCAGGCCGCCGCCAGACGGTGACAAGCCCTGCAGGCACGGTTTCCGGCGCTACGCCTGCCAGCACCCGGTCGAACGTCGCCGTATCGCAGGCGGGCAGGCCGCGCACAAAACCCAGCAGCGCCTGCCTGTTGTCCGCCGACGGGGGAATGACCAGACGCTCCCGCCCCGCCACCACGTAGACGAACAGCCCCTCCGGCCCCGCTGCGCCCTCCATCCGCCGCAGCGCGATGTGGCTGATGGCATCCCACGCCACCGCTTCCTCGCCCCGCTGGGGCCAGACCAGTACCAGATGATCCTCGGTGAACAGCACCGTCTCGCGCCTGGGGCGGCGGCGCAGCAGCGGGCCGAGGCGGCGGGCAAGGAATGCGAGGGGGCCCAATCTCATCGATTTCATATCCGGCGAGGCGTTCCTACATAAGGGTTGTAGGGCGCACATGCCTGTCAGGCCAGGAGGAACAAAGCCCATGCCGAAAGACCGGGCGAGCGAACCGCCCCTGACGCCTATCCCCGTCATCGACGTGAAGGATGAGGCGCGCAACGCCGAAACCGTGGACGCCGGCTTCTGGGACAAGATCCGCCGCCTTGCCGGCCGCCTGCCCTTTGCCGACACGCTGGTCGCCGCGTGGTTCTGCGCCCGCGACCCCGACACGCCGCCCAGGGTGCGGGCCATGCTGTTGGGCGCGCTGGCCTACTTCGTGGTGCCGACCGACGTCATCCCCGATTTCCTTCTTCACCTCGGCGGATTTACGGACGATGCCGCCGTGCTCGCAGCCGTCATCGGCATCGTCGGGTCCAACATCAAGCCAAGCCACCGGGCTGCGGCCCGCCAGGCCCTCGGCCTGCCGCCCTCCCCAGAAGATGAACCCGCCCCCGTCGCCGAGGAGCCGACGAAGAAAAAGCGCTTCTGGTTGTTTTGATATCCGGCGAGAAAGGGTTTTGCAGGAGGGACGTGTCCCTCCTGCACCTCCCATTTGTTTTTCGGGCCGCGCGTGTGATGAAGGTCGCGTCCCAGCAAGGTCTTCTAAAACGGACGTGTTTCCAGAAGGCACCTGAAACGCCTCCGGCAAACGAAGGGGAGTGCAGAGGGGCGAAGCCACTGGCTGAGCGACCCTCTGCAAAAAGACCTTCAGAAAAATCTCGAAAGAGAAAGAATCAGCCGTCGATCAGGCGGGACAGGCGGTCGAGATCCGCTTCCAGTTCGCTATCGGTGGTGCGGAGTTCCTCGATGCGCTTGACCGCGTGCATGACGGTGGTGTGGTCGCGCCCGCCGAACTTGCGGCCGATTTCCGGCAGTGAGCGGGGCGTCAGGCGCTTGGCCAGGTACATGGCGACTTGGCGCGGGCGAGCAATGTCGCGCGCGCGGCGGGCGGAGAGCAGGTCCGCCAGCTTCACCTTGTAGTAATCGGCCACCTTGCGCTGGATATCGTCGATGGTGATCTTGCGGTCGTTGGCGCGCAGCACGTCGGCCAGCACCTGCCGGGCGAAGTCCAGCGTGATCGGGTGGCCGATGAGCGAGGCGTGGGCGGCGACTCGGTTGAGCGCCCCTTCCAGTTCGCGCACGTTGGAGACGATCTTGCGGGCCAGAAAATCGAGCACGTCGTGGGAGACCATGACGCCCGGCATGGCTTCCGCCTTGGCATGCAGGATGTTGAGGCGCAGCTCGTAGTCGGTGGGGTTGATGTCCGCCACCAGGCCCCACTGGAGGCGCGAGCGCACCCGCTCCTCGATGCCCTCCAGATCATAGGGGCTGCGGTCCGCCGAGATGACGAGGCGTTTGCCGTCATCGATCAGCGCATTCATGGTGTGGAAGAATTCTTCCTGAGTCGATTCCTTGCCCGCGATGAATTGCACGTCGTCAATCATCAGCACGTCGACGCTGCGGAAGCGCTGCTTGAAGGAGATGGTGTCCTTGTGGCGCAGGGCGGCGAGGAACGCGACCATGAACTTCTCGGCCGAAAGGTAGACCACCTTGGCATCGGCCTTCTGCTGGCGCACGGCCCAGCCGATGGCGTGCATGAGGTGGGTTTTGCCGAGGCCGACGCCGCCGTGCAGGAACAGCGGGTTGAAGTTGATCGGCCCGCCTTCGGCCACGCGGCGCGCGGCGTTGTAGGCGAACTCGTTGGATTTGCCGATGACGAACCGCTCGAACGTGAAGCGCTCTTCAAGGCGCGCGCCAAGTTCCGGCTCCTCGACGGTCGGATCGACCGACACCGTATCGTTGGCGTGCGAATCGTTGGCGGGGAAAACGGGCGAGGCTTCGCCGCGCATGGCCGGGGCGACCACCAGGCGCACGGAGCGGATGCCCGGCACATAGAACGACCACAGGGCGCGCAGGCGCTCGGCGAAATGGCTCTTCACCCAATCGCACATGAAGTGGGTCGGCAGGCTGAGGAGAACGTCGCTGCCCTCAACGCCCACATAGGTGATGGGCTTCAGCCAGCTCTCGAAGGTGCGCTCGCCGTACTCCGCGCGCAGAACGTCCCGAATCGTCTGCCACGGATCGCCGGTATGAGCCGCCTGCCCTCCTAGATCCCCGTTCATTTGCCCCTCGTAATGCTCAGCACGCGCCTGCGGGTCCCCGACGCAGCGGATCGCTGCCCCCTGCGATCCCCGCCGCAATCCCGCTCCAAAAGGATGAAGACTCCTCGCTCCAAAATGTTCCGGAACGAAAAAGAACCTGCGGCAGAATGGAATGCTCTGTACGTCGAAGTACCCATAGCCAAGATATCGAAGCAAACTGAACGGTTGCCGAAAGTAATATCGACAACAAGATTTAGAACAAGTTACCTGCCCTAAACCCGTTCTTCTTCGGTTTTACGAAGAATAGGTGCTGCCCCGAATCTCGTTAGGCGGACTGTAGCCAGCCGTCCCAGGCTTCACAAGGCCACGCTCAAACCCATCGCACAAATAAATTCATTGACAGGCTAAGCTCTTCAAACATCTGCGATATCTAAAGTGCTGAAATTATTACGCTACCGCCATGTCTCGATTCGCCTGGAATGCGGCAGGTTCAAAACGCACAAAGCCCCGAGCCGTTGCCGGCCGGGGCCATGATTGACGCTCTCGCGAGACATGCGCCGGAGCCTTTCGGCTCCGAATCGGGGCTGGATTAGCCCAGGGCGCGAACGCGATGCGTGAGGCGCGAAATGCGGCGCGCAACCGTGTTCTTGTGCAGGACGCCCTTGGTGACGCCGCGCTGCAGTTCCGGCTGAGCAGCCTGCAGAGCCACTTCGGCGGCAGACTTGTCGCCGCTGGCAATGGCGAGCTCAACCTTCTTCACGAACGTACGGATGCGGCTGACGCGCGCCTTGTTGATCTCCGCGCGACGAGCGTTGCGGCGGATGCGCTTACGCGCCTGCGGTGTGTTGGCCATCTCTCGTCCTCAGCCAATAGAATATTAAATGCGCCGGGCCCTGCCCGACACGAGCGGGCGGCTTATGGCAGAGTCGCGCCCCCCGGTCAACAGGAGGGGCGCGAGTCCGCTCAAATTTTACCGATTCTTGAAGGCGGGCTTCCGTTTCTCAAGGAAAGCGGCCATGCCTTCCTTGCTGTCTTCGGTGCTGAACAGGCCGTGGAACAGCCGGCGTTCGAATCGCATGCCCTCGGAGAGAGTGGTCTCGTAGGCGCGGTTGACCATCTCCTTGACCGCCAGCACCGTCGGCCGCGAATAGGCCGCGATCTCGGCGGCGATCTTCAGCACCTCAGCCACCAGCGATTCGGTCGGGAAGATGCGGGCGACCAGCCCCATCTCCAGCGCCTCTTTGGCATCGATCATGCGGCCCGTCAGGCACATGTCCATGGCGCGGGCCTTGCCGACGAAGCGGGCGAGCCGCTGCGTGCCGCCCGCGCCGGGGCTGACGCCGAGCTTGATCTCGGGCTGGGAGAACTTGGCGTTCTCCCCCGCATAGGCGATGTCGCACATCATGGCGAACTCGCAGCCGCCCCCCAGCGCGAAGCCGTTCACCGCCGCCAGAACCGGCTTGCGGCAGCGGGTGATCTCCTCCCACGTGGCGGTGATGAAGTCCTCAAGGTAGACGTCGGAGAAATTCTTGCCCGCCATCTCCTTGATATCCGCGCCGGCCGCGAACGCCTTTTCCGAACCGGTCAGCACCATGCAGCCGATGGCGTCATCCGCCTCGAGGGCCCGCAGCGCCTGGGTCAGCTCGCTGGTGAGCTTGAGGGAGAGGGCATTCAGCGCCTCCGGCCGGTTGAGGCGGATGAGGCCAACCGCGCCGTGGGTCTCAACGATCAGGGTTTCGTAACTCAAGGGACGACTCCTCGATTGTTCGGAATTTCAGGCGCCATGCGCGTCTGTACAGGAGATGACATGCCCCACCCCCGGCCCTGGGGCCAGAGGCGATAAGGCACAGCCTTCCTGCAAAAATCCCAATGCAGGCCGAGATCTTAAGGCCGGGGCTCCACCGGCTCCAGCAGCAGCCGCATCCGGGTGGTGTCGCCTTCGCCCGCGTAGTCGATGATGAGCTGGTCGCCGCCCCGGCGATAGACCTGGCGGCTGCCCTGCGAGTCGGCGAGCGTCCAGCCCAGCCCGGCAAGAGCCTTGGCGTAATAGTCCCGCACCTGGTCCCTCGGCACCGCGCCTTCCAGCACGGTCTCAACGATGCTGCCCTCCTCCTTATCGAAGGTGAGGCGCGAGTCGGCCTGCTCGGCCAGGCCCGGCATCAGCGGCACGTCGAAGCCTTCGAGCAGCGGCGCGCCCGCCAGGAATGCCAGAACCGCAAGCACCATCTTCATTCCGAATCGCCTTTCACCGCTGGCAATGGGCGCAATAGAAGGTCGAGCGCCCGCTTTGCACAATACGGGAAATGGGCCGGGCGCATACCCGGCACGCTTCCGCCTCGCGCCCGTAAACCTGCCAGCTGTGCTGGAAATAGCCAAGCTCGCCATCCACCTGCACATAGTCACGCAAGGATGACCCGCCCGCCTCGATGGCGCGCGCCAGCACGGCGCGGATCTCCGCCACCAGCTTCTCCAGCTGTTCGGGCGACAGGTGGCCTGCCGGGCAGCAGGGGTCTATCCCCGCCCCGAACAGCGCCTCGCATACGTAGATGTTGCCAAGCCCCGCCACCACGCGCTGGTCGAGCAGCGCCAGCTTGATGGGTGTGCCCTTGCCCGTCAGCGCCCTGGCCAGGCTTTCCGCATTGAATTCGTTACCCAGCGGCTCGGGGCCGAGGTGGATGAACAGCGGGTGCTCGTGCAGCCGCTCCTCCCGCTCGATGTCGAGGCTGCCGAAGCGGCGGGCATCGTTCAGCACCAGCACATGGCCGTCGTCGGTTGCCCACAGCACATGGTCGTGCTTTTCGGGAGCCTCCGGGTCCACCCGCACCCGGCCGGACATGCCGAGATGAAGCACCACCACGTCCCCCCGGTCGGTGTGGATGAGCGCATACTTGGCGCGCCGGGTGATGCGGGTAACGGTGCTGCCCGTCAGCCGCTCCGCCAGGTCGAGAGGGATCGGGCGGCGCAGGTCCGGGCGGCGGACCTCGACACGGGCGATGCGGCGGCCTGTCAGCACCCGCGCCATGCCGCGGCAGACGGTCTCGACTTCAGGTAATTCGGGCATGGGTCCTCACTTGTCTTGCCCCTGCCTTAGTCGCGTGCAATTGCACCCACCGCAAGCCTCCTTTAGAGACGGTCACCATGAGCGAGAAAGTTTCCTACGGCTTCCAGTGGGTGGACCCCGCCGAGAAGACCGAGCGCGTCACCGACGTGTTCCGGCGCGTCGCCCGCAACTACGATATCATGAATGACGTGATGTCGGGCGGCCTGCACCGCATGTGGAAGGACCACTTCGTCGATAAGGTGCGCCCGCGCCCCGGCGAGCCCATCCTCGACATGGCGGGCGGCACCGGCGACATCGCCTTCCGCATGGCCCGCAAGGGCGCGGATGTGACCGTCTCCGACATCAACCCGGCCATGCTGGAAGTGGGCAAGGAGCGCGCCGCCAAGCGCGGGTTTGAGCTCAAGTGGAGCGAGCAGAACGCCGAGAAGCTGACGTTCGATGACGCCAGCTTCACCGCCTACACCATCTCCTTCGGCATCCGGAACGTGACCGACATTCCGGCCGCCCTGCGGGAAGCCTATCGCGTGCTCAAGATCGGCGGGCGCTTCTTCTGCATGGAGTTCAGCAAGGTCGAGCTGCCGCTGATGGCCGGCGCCTATGACTGGTACTCCTTCAACCTCTTGCCGAAGATGGGCGAGATCGTGGCGAAAGACCGGGAAGCCTATCAGTATCTGGCCGAGAGCATCCGCCGCTTCCCCGACGCCAAAACCTTCGAGCAGATGATCAGGGACGCGGGCTTCTCCAACGTGCGCTCCCAGCTGATTCTGGGCGGCGTCGTTGCCATCCACTCCGGCTGGAAGGTCTAAAAGCGTGGCCGGAACGCTCGTTCATGCCTGGCGCATGATTAAGTGGGGGCGCATCCTTGCCCGCCACGGCGTGCTGCGCCCGTTTGAGGACATTCAGGACATCCCCGCCAGCGCGCGGATGCTGGCCCGCCTTGCCCGCATCGGCCTCAGCGTGCCCAAGCAGCCCGAATACGCCCACGCGTTCGAGGCCATCGGCCCCGCGGCGATCAAGCTGGGGCAGGCGCTCGCCACCCGGCCGGACCTGATCGGCCAGGACGCCGCCCGCGACCTGCAACGGTTGCAGGACAAGCTGCCCGCCTTCCCCTTCGCGCAGGTGAAGGCGACGGTGGAGCGGGAGCTGGGCGGGCCGATCGGGCAGTTCTACACCGCATTCGACGAGACGCCCATCGGCGCGGCCTCCATCGCGCAGGTGCACCGGGCGATGACGACGGACGGCCGCACGGTTGCCGTCAAGGTGCTGCGCCCGCATATCGAGGAAATCTTCGCCGAGGCCATTTCCACCTACAACTGGGCGGCGTGGCATCTGGAGCGGTTGGGCGGCGAGGCCGAGCGCCTGCGCCCGCGCATCGTCATCGACACCTTCCGCCAGTGGGTGGACCGGGAGCTGGACTTCCGCCTGGAAGCCGCCAACGCGGCGGAGCTGGGCGCGCGGCTCGAGTCGTTCGAGAACTTCCACGTTCCCTCCATCGACTGGGAGCGCACCACCAAGCGTGTGCTGACCATGGAGTGGATCAACGGCATTCCGCTCACCGACCGCAAGCGACTGGTGGAGAGCGGCGCGGACCTGAAGGCGCTGGCCGCCACCGCCGTGCGCGTGTTCCTCCAGCAGGCGATCGGGGACGGCTATTTCCATGCCGACTTCCACCACGGCAACCTGCTGCTGGACGACAAGGGCCGGCTGGTGGCGGTGGATTTCGGCATCATGGGCCGCCTCGACCGGCTGGGCCGCCGTTACTTGGCCGAAATCCTCTACGGCCTTCTCACCCGCAACTATAGCCGCGTCGCCGAAATCCACTTCGAGGCGGGCTACGTGCCGCCCTACCATTCGGTGGAGGAATTCGCGACGGCGCTGCGCGCGGTGGGCGATCCCATCCTCGGCCGCCCGGTCAGGGACATTTCGGTTGGCCGCCTGCTCGAACAGCTGTTCGCCATCACCCGCATCTTCGAGATGCAAACCCAGCCGCACCTGCTGCTGCTGCAAAAGACCATGGTGATGGTGGAGGGGCTTGCCGCCTCGCTCGACCCCGACGCCAACATGTGGGAGATCGCCCAGCCCTATATCGAGAGCTGGATGCGCGACGAGCTTTCCCCTGAGTCGCGCGCGGCGGACGAGATCATCCAGTTCGTGCGGGACGTACGCGCCCTTCCAAGCGTCGCCCGCCGCCTGATGGAGCTGGTGCCGCCGAAGGGCGCGGCGCCGCCGCTGCCGCCGCTGCCGGAAGACATCACCGTGCATGGCCCCAACTGGTGGCTCATCGGCCTGACAACCGCCTTCCTTGCCGGGCTGGCCGCGGGCTGGCTACTCTAGGCGCGGCAACTCGGGAACACGCGGCATGAACGGCAAGCGCATCCTTCTCATCATCGGCGGCGGTATCGCGGCCTACAAGGCGCTGGAGTTGATCCGCCGCCTGCGGGACCGGGGCGCGAGCGTGCGCTGCGTGCTCACCGAAGGGGGCGCGCAGTTCGTCACCCCGCTGTCCGTCGCGGCGCTCAGCGAGCAGCCGGTCTACACGGACCTGTTCAGCCTGAAGGACGAGACCGAGATGGGCCACATCCAGCTCAGCCGCGAGGCGGACCTGCTGCTGGTGTGCCCAGCGACCGCAGACCTTATCGCCAAGATGGCGGTGGGGTTGGCGGGGGATCTGGCGTCGACCGTCCTGCTCGCCACCGATAAGCCAGTCGCAATCGTCCCCGCCATGAACGTGCGGATGTGGCAGCACCCGGCCACCCGCCGCAACGTCGCTTGCTTGCGCGCCGATGGCGTCGCCGTGATGGAGCCAACCGAGGGGCCCATGGCCTGCGGCGAATACGGACCCGGCCGCCTGCCGGACGTGCCGGATATCGTCAACTGGGTGGCCGCCCAGCTTGAGGATGCACCAAGGCCGCTTGCGGGCCACAAGATCCTCGTGACCGCCGGGCCGACCCACGAGCCCATCGACCCCGTGCGCTACATCGCCAACCGCTCGTCGGGCAAGCAGGGCTATGCGGTGGCGGAAGCGCTGGCGAAACTCGGCGCGCAGGTCACGCTCGTCTCCGGCCCCACCAGCCTGCCGACGCCCGCAGGCGTGACGCGGGTGGACGTGGAGACCGCCCGCGAGATGGCCGCCGCCTGCCAGAGCGCTCTGCCGGTCGATGCCGCCGTGTGCGTTGCCGCCGTTGCCGACTGGCGGGTGGAGGAAAGCCCGCAGAAGATCAAGAAGGACGCCAGCGGCACGCCCGCGCTCACCTTCATCGAGAACCCGGACATTCTCGCCGCCCTGTCGCGGCCCGGCGAGAACCGCCCGCGCCTCGTCGTCGGCTTCGCGGCGGAGACGGAAAACGTCATCCAGCACGCCAAGGCCAAGATCGCCCGCAAGGGCTGCGACTGGATCGTCGCCAACGACGTCTCGCCGGCATCCGGCGTTGCGGGCGGCGTGATGGGCGGCGACCGCAACGCGGTGCACATCATCACTCCCACCCAAGTCGAGTCGTGGCCGGAAGCGGCCAAGGCCGACGTTGCCACCCTCCTTGCAGAACGGATTGCCCATGCTCTCGCCCAACCACGCTGAAATTGAAGTCATCCGCTTTCCCCACGGCGAAGGCCTGCCCCTGCCGGGCTACGAAACCCCCGGCGCTGCGGGCATGGACCTGCTGGCCGCCGTCGGCGAAACCGAGGAACTGGTGATCGAGCCGGGCAAGCGCTTCGCCGTGCCGACCGGCCTTGGCATCGCCCTGCCGGAAGGCTTCGAGGCGCAGGTGCGCCCGCGCTCAGGGCTCGCCCTCAAGCAGGGCCTCACCGTCGCCAACGCGCCGGGCACGGTGGACGCCGACTATCGCGGCGAAGTGAAGGTCATCCTCATCAACCTGGGCGATGCTCCCGTCACCATCACCCGCGGCATGCGGATCGCGCAGATGGTCATTGCCCCGGTCACCCGCGGCGTGTGGAAGGAAGTCAAAACCCTCTCCGAGACCAGCCGCGGCGCGGGCGGCTTCGGCTCGACGGGCGTATGATTTGTTATTTCGCAGGAGGGGCTTACCCCTCCTGCACCTCCCATTTGTTTCATCGGGCCGTGCGCGGCATGAAGGGCGCGGCCCTCTAATCTAAAGCTCGTGTATCCAGCAAGCGCCTGAAACACGGCCGGATAAAACGAATGGGGGTCAAGGGGGACAAGTCCCCCTTGAAAAATCCTGAAGTTCTAAGCCCGGAGCCAGAGCCATGGACCTGACCGACGAGCAGCTGGACCGTTATGCCCGCCACATCGTGCTGCGCGATGTGGGCGGTGCGGGGCAGGTGAAGATCCTGCAGGCGAGGGTGCTGGTCATCGGCGCGGGCGGGCTGGGCAGCCCGTGCCTGCAATATCTGGCGGCAGCGGGCGTCGGCACGCTCGGCATCGTGGACGATGACGTGGTGGATTTGTCCAACCTGCAACGGCAGGTGCTGCACGGCACGCCCGATATCGGCCGGTTGAAGACCGAGAGCGCGCAGGAAGCCATTGCGCGCCTCAACCCGGACGTGAAGGTGGTGGCCCATGCCCTGCGCCTGACGACGGAGAATGCAGCCGAGATCATTAGCGGCTATGATATCGTCGCGGATGGTTCTGATTCGTTCGAGACGCGGTTTGCCGTGGCGGATGCCTGCTTACAGCTGAAAAAGCCGCTGGTTTCGGCAGCGGTGGGACCGTTTGAGGGGCAGGTTTCAGTTTTTAAGGGATATGAGGAAACCCTTCCCTGTTATCGCTGCTTTGTACCTGAAACCCCCGGCGGCCAGCAGCGTACATGCGCGGACGTTGGTGTCCTTGGCGCGCTGACAGGCGTTATAGGGTCCTTGCAAGCTCTCGAAGTGCTGCGTGAGATCGTAGGCTTTGGACAAACGCTGGCCGGCCGCCTGCTGATTTATGACGGTCTCAGCAATCGGATACGCACGTTGAGTTTGCCGAAGGACCCTGGTTGCCCGGCGTGCCGCGGGAGGTAATCGATGGGCAAGACGCGCCAAGGCTTGGCGATCATCTTCAGTGATTCCAATCACGGCCGCATTCATGCCGGCCTCAGCCTCGCCTGCGCCTCGGCGGCCATGGGCCGCCCGGTGCGGATCTTTTTCACAGCGAGTCGGTCGCGGCGCTTGACCCTCACCGAAAATGGAAAGGCGATGACACCTTCGCCAGCGCAGGCATTCCCTCGATCTGCGAAATGCTGACGACGGCGCGCGAACTGGGCATCGTCATGACGGCGTGCACCACGGGCTTGCACCTGTGCGGCCTCACCGCCAACCAGTTGCCCGAAGGCGTGGAAGCGGCGGGCATGGTGGCCTTCCTTGCCGACGCGAAAGACAGCGAGCTTCTTTTCGTGTGAGCCGGCTGGCTTTTCCGTACCGCAAGTTTGCCTTCAGGTTTCAAAAAGGCAGGGCCTGAAAACAAGGAAGGCCGGGCGATGCCCGGCCTTCCTTGTTCTCGATTACGGATCGACGCCGCCGCTTACTTCGGCGCGATGACCATAAGCATCTGACGGCCTTCCATGCGGGCGGACTGCTCGACCTTGGCGTATTCCGCCGTGTCTGTGGCCACGCGTTCCATGACGCGCATACCCAGCTGGTTGTGAGCCATCTCGCGGCCACGGAAACGCAGGGTGACCTTGACCTTATCCCCTTCCTCGATGAAGCGCGCGATGGCCTTCAGCTTGGTCTGGTAGTCATGGTCATCGATACCCGGACGCATCTTGATTTCCTTGACGTCCTGGGTCTTCTGGTTTTTCCGGGCGGCAGCCGCCTTCTTCTGCGACTCGTACTTGAACTTTCCGAGGTCGAGAATTTTGCACACTGGCGGATCGGAGTTGGGAGAAATCTCAACCAGGTCGAGGCCGACTTCAGCAGCAATTTCCCGTGCCTCCCGCGTATAGAGAACGCCGAGATTCTCTCCGTTCTGATCAATGACGCGCACGCGCGGCGCCTTGATGAACTCATTATAGGCGGGACCACTAAGCGGCGGTGGTGGCGCCAGAGGGCGCCGTGACATAGGCGGGCGGATGGCTCATTCTCCTTTCAGTTAACGCAAACAAGCGCGCCGTCCCCGGCACGCTTGAGCAGGTAATCGCTAACACGAAACCTGCAAGGCGTAAACGCGCGAATTTCGAATGAGTATCCGCTGCAACCGCGTCACTTCTGCGCTGTGGCAGGCACAACACGCAGGACGCGCCCTTCCACATTGTCGGTGAGCAGATAAAGCGCGCCGTCCGGTCCCTGCACCACATCGCGGATGCGCTCGCCCAGATCCTGCAGCAGCGGTTCCCAGCCGACGACCTTGTTGCCTTCCACATCCACGTGAGCGAGCATCTGGCCGGCAAGGCCGCCAACGAACACGTCGCCCTTCCACTCAGGGAACAGGGTGCCGGTGTAGAAGGCCAGCCCCGAGGTGGCGATGGAGGGATTCCAGTAATGGATCGGCTGCTCCATGCCTTCCTTGTGCGTGCCCTCGCCGATCTTCGCGCCGGAATAATCAACGCCCCAGGTGATGACCGGCCAGCCGTAGTTCTTGCCGGGCTCGGGGATGTTGATTTCATCGCCGCCCTTGGCGCCGTGCTCCACGGTCCAGATCTTGCCCGTCGTCGGGTTGATGGCCGCGCCCTGAATATTGCGGTGGCCATAGGACCAGATCTCCGGCCTGGCGCCCGGCTTGCCGACGAACGGATTGTCCTTCGGCACCGAGCCGTCCGGATTGATTCGCACCAGCTTGCCGAGGAGGTTGTCGAGCGTCTGGGCCTTTTCCTTCTGGCTGTAGCGCTCGCCCAGCGTCACGAACAGCGTGCCGTCGGGAGCGAACACCACGCGGCCGCCGAAGTGGGCGCTGCTCTTGATGGTCGGCATCTGGCGGAAGATCACCTGCAGCCCCTCCAGCCGGGGCGCGCCGCCCTCTTCCACCAGCTTGGCGCGCGCAACGGAGGTGCCGTTGCCGGCGTCCCCGCGCGGCTCGGAGAAGGCGAAGTAGATCAACCGGTTTTCGGCAAACTTCGGATCGAGCGCAATGCCGAGAAGGCCGCCCTGGCGGCGGTCATCCACCTCGGGCACGCTCGCGACCGGCTGGGACAGCTTGCCGTCCTTCGAGACGATGCGGATGCGGCCCGGCTTTTCGGTGACGATCATCCGGCCATCGGGGAGGAAGGCGAGACCCCACGGCTGCTCCAGCCCCTCGGCCACGGTCTCCACCTTGACGCTGGTCGCCGCCATGGATGCGCTGCCCGGCACCGCGCCGCCGCAGGCCGCCAGCATCAGCGCCACCATGGCACCCCGCGCCGCCTTCATGTTGAAAAGCCCCGATGCCTGCATCGACATGACTGCACCCCCACCAAACTTCGCCAACGGATCGTTACGTTATAAACGGATGAGCACCTAACCGGCTCCTTTCCGTTCCGTCAAGAATGGTGGTTTCCGCACAGGCCCTGGCGAGGGGCTGATAATCCGATATTCGCCCCTCAGCGGCGCTTGGCGGACCCTGGCGCGGGCGGCGCGCCTTCGGGCCGCGCCCCGGTCGGCTTGGCCTCATTGCCCTTGGCGCGGCGCCGGGCCGGCGGCATCGGCCCCACATCGCCCCGCGCCACCGACGCGCCAACCGATGCCGCAGGCGGCGCGGTGTGGCCGTGCGTATCGACCTCGTGCATCCCGTCGCCCTCGCGCAGCGACCACGCCTGCCGGATCAGCCCGCCGGCGCTATGATCGCCCGGCTCCTCTTCCGGCTCGTCGGCCTGCTCCAGCTCCCGCTCCGGCTCCGTCGGCGCACCCTGCAGCCGGTCCGGCGTCGTCGGCTTGGCAACGGTGGGTACGGGCTGCTCGTGAATCTTCTTGTCTTCGGCCATCACGCTTCTCCTTCCCCCATGCGAAGCGAACGGCCACGCCGTCTCCGGGGTTCCGTATGACGGCCTTTCAGGAAGAATGCAGGGGGAGCTTGCTCCCCTGCGACCCCCTATTCGTTTTACGGCCGTGTTTCCAGCGACCGCCCGGAACATGGCCCGTCAATTTCTGTATGAATGGGGCGAGCGCGGCATGAAGGGCGCGGCCCGATAAACGAATGGGGGTGCAGGGGTCCAGGCTGCGGTGACATTTTAGGAGGTGATGCGTTTCGGGAGGCGTGGTTCACGGCTGGCTGATGGAGGCTGGTGTGGAAGGCGAGGTTCTTCGGGACGATCAGTGGGAGCGGCTGCGCGCGTTTGTGCCCGGCGGCCGCAAGGGCAAACGCGGTCCGCGCAGCGACGGGCGGCGGTTCTTCGATGCGCTGCTGTGGCTGGCGCGCTCGGGGGCACGCTGGCGCGATCTGCCGGAGGATCGTTTTGGCCCCTACCAGACGGTCAAGAGGCGCTATTACCGCTGGATCGAGCAGGGCGTATTTGATCGCATCTTCGAGGCGGTGGCCTCGGACCCGGACATGGAGTGGCTGGCGATCGACGCCACGGTGGTCCGCGCTCAAGCTCAGGCGGCGGGCGGGCGCCAAAAAGGGGGGACCGCAAGCCCAGGCTCTTGGCCGCTCCTGTAGCGGTTTCGGGACCAAGATCCATGCCGTAGTTGACGCGCTGGGCCTGCCGGTCCGCTTCGCCCTTGGTCCGGGTCAGCAGAGCGACATGACCCCGGCCTGCGAGCTGCTGTACGGCCTGCACGCGCTGCTGGTTCTGGGCGACCGCGCCTATGATGCCGACTGCGTCTATGACCTCGTCCGCGAACAGGGCGGCAGTCCGGTCATCCCGCCGCGCCGGCACCGCAGATGCCAGCATGGCTATGACCGCTTTGCCTACAAACAGCGATGGGGCATCGAGGGCTTCTTCGCCAAGCTCAAGCAATGGCGGCGCATCGCCACCCGCTACGACAAGCTCGCCGCCACCTTCCTCGGATTCGTAAAGCTTGTCAGCATCATGCTCTGGCTCAAATAATTAAAATGTCACCACAGCCCAAGACCCCTGCAAAAAATCCTGAGAAAACAAAAAGGCGGCCCGAAGGCCGCCTTCCTGTGATTTTCCGTCAGAAGGAAAAACCTCACCCACGCAGGTCGGGCGGCGTGCCTTCTTCCTTGAGGCGGGCGATGATCTCGTCGAGGCTGGCCACCTGCTGCTTTTCGTCCGAGCCGAGGCGACGGACGGCGACGGTGCGCTCCTCCGCCTCGCGCTTGCCGACGACGAGCAGGTAGGGAACCTTGCCCAGCGAGTGCTCGCGCACCTTGTAGTTGATCTTCTCGTTGCGGATGTCCGCCTCGGCGCGGATGCCCGCCGCCTTCAGCGCCTTCGTCACCTCGACGGCGTAGTCGTTGGCGTCCGACACGATGGTCGCCACCACCACCTGGCGCGGGGCCAGCCACAGCGGGAACTTGCCCGCGTAGCTTTCGATGAGGATGGCGATGAACCGCTCCATCGAGCCGAGGATGGCGCGGTGGAGCATCACGGGCCGCTGGCGCGAGCCGTCTTCCGCCACGTAGGAGATATCGAACCGCTCCGGCAGCACGAAGTCCAGCTGGATGGTGCCGCACTGCCAGGTGCGGCCGATGGCATCGCGCAGGTGGAATTCCAGCTTGGGGCCGTAGAACGCGCCTTCGCCGGGGAATACCTGATACTCGTAGCCCGCGGCCTTCACCGCGTCCTCGAGGCCCTTCTCGGCGCGATCCCACACCTCGTCGGAGCCGGCGCGCAGCTCGGGCCGGGTGGCGAGGTGCACCTTGAACTCGGGGAAGCCGAGGTCGGCGTAGACCGTCTTCAGCAACTCGCAGAAGCCGATGGTCTCGTCGATGAACTGGTCGTCGCGGCAGAAGATGTGGGCGTCGTCCTGCGTGAACTGGCGCACGCGCATCAGGCCGTGCAGCGCGCCGTGCGGCTCGTTGCGGTGGCAGCAACCGAACTCGGTCATGCGGATCGGAAGATCCCGGTAGGACTTGATGCCCTGGTCGAAGATCTGGATGTGGCCGGGGCAGTTCATCGGCTTCAGCGCGAGGAAGTCGGGCTCCTCGCCCAGCTTCGGCTCCTCGGTGTCGATGTTGGGGATCTCGTCCGGCACCAGGAACATGCCCGCGCGGAACTTGGCCCAGTGGCCCGAGGTCTTCCAGAACTTGTTGTGGTAGAGCTGGGGCGTCCGCACCTCAACGTAGCCCGCGTCGTTCAGGCGGCGGCGCATGTACTGCTCCAGCGCCTGCCACAGCACCCAGCCGTTGGGGTGCCAGAACACCGAGCCGTGGGCCTCTTCCTGCAGGTGGAACAGGTCCATCTCGCGGCCCAGCTTGCGGTGGTCGCGCTTCTCGGCCTCCTCGATGCGGTGGAGGTAGGCTTCCAGGTCCTTCTTGTTCAGCCAGGCGGTGCCGTAGATGCGGCTCAGCATGGCGTTGCGGTGGTCGCCGCGCCAGTAGGCGCCGGCCACCTTGGTGAGCTTGAAGGCTTCCGGATTCAGCTTGCCGGTCGAGGGCAGGTGCGGGCCCCGGCACAGATCCTTCCAGTTGCCCTGGCGGTAGACCGTGATCGGCTCGCCCGGCGCGATGATGTCGTCGATGATCTGCGCCTTGTAGACCTCGCCGATCTCGTTGAAGTGCTTGATCGCCTCCTCGCGGTTCCACACCTCGCGGGTGATGGGCTCATCCCGGGCGATGATCTCGCGCATCTTCTCCTCGATGACCGGCAGGTCATCCTCGGTGAAGGGCCCGCGGCCCGCGGGGGCGAAATCGTAATAGAAGCCGTCCTCGATCGACGGGCCGATGGTCACCTGCGTGCCGGGAAACAGCTCCTGCACCGCTTCGGCCAGCACGTGGGCGAAGTCGTGGCGCACGATATCGAGCGCATCGTCCGTGTCCCTGGAGGTGATGAGGGCGAGCTGGGCGTCGCCCTCCAGCGGGCGGTTGAGGTCCCACAGGTCGCCATTGACGCGCGCCGCCAGCGCCGCCTTGGCCAGCCCCGCGCCGATAGACGCGGCCACGTCCGCCGGAGTCGTCCCCCGCGCCATTTCGCGTACGGAGCCGTCGGGAAGCGTGATGCGGAGGGATGCGTCGTTCATGAGTCTCTGCTTTACCATAAGGGTCTGGAAGGCTGGCAGACCCTATTCACCGGGGCGGCCAAGTCAAGCGATGCGGTGTCGCTGCGGCCAAGGATTTCGGGGCAAGGGCCACCCGCCCGGGGGTTCCCCGCCCCATGTGGACGCGGGAGGCCCGTCCCCCGATGCTCAGTAGCTGTAAACCACCGTCACGCGCATGGCGGTATCGGTTTTCTTCAGGCTGTCATCCAGCGGGTCGCTTTCGTGAACCACGTTGTAGGACAGGCGGGCCGAGAGCGAGCCGATCAGCTTTGTCGTCAGCGATGTGTTGGAAGTGAAGGTGTTGCTGGTGTCCATGATGGCCGAGGCGTCCTGACGGAGCACCAGCGTCGGCAGGATATCCCAGCGGTAAGCCAGCGAGCCGCGAGCTGCGATGGCATTCTCCGACGTGCCGTCGATGAACTTTACCTGGCGGAACGCCGGGCCCGCGTCCAGCGACAGGCTCATCCGCTGGCTCTGGATCAGCTGGAAGCCCACACCGAGGGACTGGGTAAAACGGTTTTCGTAACCGGCGAAGCGGTCGCGCTCCCACCCGGCAAGACCGTAGACAGAAATCCAGTCATTGAACTTGCGGTTGAGCTGGTAGTTGGCGAGCGAACGGTTGCGGGTCAGCTCGCCATAGGACTTCTGCCGGTCGAGCAGGGCATTGATGCGATGGCGGGTGGTCAGCCCCTCGCGCTGGGCATCGACCTGGACCAGGATGCCGGTTTCATCGCTGTTGCCGGTGGTCTTGCTGAGGCCCGCCTCGACGGAGCCGTTCCAGCCCTCGACGAACGACCGCTCGGCCAGTTCGGTGCGACGCTCCTGCTCCAGCCCGTTCTTCAGCTCGGCCACCAGGTGGTCGATCTGGCGGGCGTGCTCGGGATAGGCGCTCTTGGCCACATCCGCCACGCTGTCGAGCTTGCCCGTGTCGCCGGCCTCGGCCGCCTTGTGCAGCATGGCACCGATCGCCTCGGGCATGGCCGCCGGTGCGGCTGGCTCCGAAGCGGAGGAGACGCCGGACGAGACTGACGTATCCTGAGAAGCGGCAGATGCCGATGCATCCGGCACGGCGGTCTTGGCCTGTGCGGCAACAGCGCAAACCTGGCTCGCGGCCACCAGCCCCACTGCCATGACCGGGACCCGCAGAGTCGTAGAAAGCATACCCTACCCTTTGTTTTATCATACGCGCCGGGAAAGGCTGACCCGACAAGATTCGACACCCCGGCCCATACCCTAGGCAAAATGCCAATAGCCGAGCAACGCTTGTGTTTTAATATTTCGAAAAAGGCTAGGCAAAAGATGCTATTTTGTTGTCTCCCGTTCCCCTCCGGCAAGCAAATGGCATCCACGCCCGCCATCCGGGTTCCTTGTCCTCCCTCTCTGGCGCAGCCTGTTTTCACCTCGTCCGAAACCTGCTCTAAGGCGGTGCCGTACTATTCTTGAGCAAGGGAGCCCGCATGATCCGCCAATCCGTCAGCCAGCACGGCCTTGTTGATCGCGGCGACGGCGTTCGCCTCGCCTATGCCCGCCTGGAGGGCAAGGGACCCACGGTCGTGTTCCTCCACGGCTTCATGTCAGACATGGAGGGCGGCAAGGCGCTGGCGCTGGAGGAGCATTGTCGGAAAGCCGGGCAGGCCTTCCTGCGGTTCGACTGCTCCGGCCACGGCAAGTCCGAGGGCGCGTTTACGGACGGCACCATCAGCCGCTGGCGCGACGACGTGCTGGTGCTGCTCGACCAGCGCACGGAAGGCCCGCTGCTGCTGGTGGGCTCCAGCATGGGCGGCTGGCTGGCGCTGCTGGCGGCGCTGGCGCGCCCCGAGCGCGTAAAGGGGCTCGTGCTGCTCGCCGCCGCGCCGGACTTTACCGACTGGGGCCTTTATGCCGACTTCACCCCCGAGCAAAGGGAAGCGCTTAGCCGGGACGGGCAGGTGGCCATTCCCTCCGAGTACGGGCCGGACCCCTACATCTACACCAAGGCGCTCATCGACGACGGCGCGAACAACCGCCTGCTGCGTGGCCCGATCGCCTTTACCGGCCCGGTGCGGCTGCTCCACGGCCAGCAGGACCCGGACGTGCCGTGGACGCTGGCGCTGGAGATTGCCGAGAAGCTGACCACCCAAAGCGTGCGCCTGCATCTGGTGAAGGATGGCGACCATCGCCTCTCCCGGCCGGAGGATCTGGACCTGCTGTGCTCCGTTGTCGGCGAACTGACGGCGACGATTGGCAACTGACCTGCTAATCTCGCCGCCATGCCGAAACCCGCCGTTCTCCTCTCCGCCCTGCTGGCTGCCGCCACTGTCGCCGCCACCGCCCATGCCGCCGCCACGCCTGCCGAGGAAGCGGCGGCCCGGCATTACCGCGAGTGCGTCTCCGCTGTCAGGGCTGACCCGGCCAAGGCGGTGGACCTTGCCTCCCGCTGGCGCGACGAGGGCGGCGGCGTGCCCGCCAAGCACTGCCTGGGGCTGGCGCTGTTCGACAGCGGCAAGGCCAAGAACGCCGCCGTCGCCTTCGCCCAGGCGGCGTCCGACCTCGAAAGCGGCAAGAACCAGCTGCTGGGCGGGCCGATCCGCGCCATTCCGCAAACCATCGCCGCCCTTTACGGGCAGGCGGGCAACGCCGCCCTCGTGGCAGACGACCCGGCGAGCGCCTACCAGCATTTCAGCCGCGCCCTGCAACTGGTGGAGAACACCCCCGGCGCGCAGCGCGGCAATCTGCTGATCGACCGGGCGCGGGCGCTGGCCGGCATGAAGGATTACAAGCGCGCCAAGGCCGACCTCGACAAGGCGGTCGCCGACCTGCCGGGCTCCGTCGATGCCTGGCTGCTGCGCGCCGCCGCCCAGCGGCAGCTTGGCAAGGTGCAGGACGCCCGCGCCGATATTGAAAAGGCCGTCGCCCTCGCCCCCAAGGAGCCCGAGGTGCTGCTGGAGCGCGCCACCCTCGCGGCGCTGGCCGGAGACATCGCCGCCGCCCGAACCGACTGGCGCGCCATCATGGACATCGCCCCCGGCTCGGCGCAGGCCAGCACCGCCCGCGCCAACCTGGAACAGGTGCCCGCCACCGAGTCCGCAGAGGCGAATTAAGGTCATGCGAGGGGGCCGCCCCTCGCGCCCCCATTCGTTTGATCGGGCCGTGCGCGGGATGACGGGCGCGCCCTCTGGATAAGTTGTCTGGACAAGCGGGAATTGAACGGGCCGCACCCAATGATGGCCCATGGAGCCTCGTCTCAAATCCCGCGCCTCTCTAAACTTGAATGAGTTTAAGGAGCGTTCGCTCAACATTCGGGGTCAGGCGCGGCCCTTTTCAGCCCACGGGGCAAACGGGACGAGACTTCACGCCCAGATGCCCCGTAAAGCCCCGTAGAGGCCCCTTACAGCGCCAAAACAGACCTGCCCGCTACCACCCTAGCCGAGATAGGCAAAAACCTCTCTACGGGCGTTTTAACCCCATTAGCGGCGATTTGCCTGTTTGGATAAAAATCAAACAAACTTTTATCCAGAACGCCCCGGAAACGCGGCTCGTTAAAACCACTGGGAGGTGCAGGAGGGGCAAGCCCCTCCTGCAAAAAAAGAAACCCCTGATGAATCACCCCCGAAACACGTCTTTCCCCGCGCGGCGGGCGGCGAACTCCTCGACCGACTTGGCGGTGAGGAAGGGGTTGGTCTGCTTGTCGAGGCCGAGGGCAAAGGGCACGGTGGGCTCGCCCCGGCTGCGGGCGGCGCGCACGTCTTCCATGCGGGCGGCGAGCCGGGCGTTGTCCGGCTCCACGGTCAGCGCGAAGCGGCCGTTGCTCTCGGTGTATTCATGGGCGCAGTAAACGCGCGTTTCGTCCGGCAGGGCCTTCAGCTTGGCGAGGCTGGTGAACATCTGCTCTGGCGTGCCCTCAAAAAGCCGCCCGCAGCCCATGGCGAACAGGGTGTCGCCGCAGAACAGCAAGTTATCCTCGGCGAAGTGGTAGGCGATGTGGCCCGCCGTGTGGCCCGGCACATCGAACACGCGGGCCATCGCCCCGCCGTCCAGCGTCACCGTATCGCCCTCGCCCACGGCGCGGTCGATACCGGGGATCTTGGCCTCTTCACCCCGTGGCCCGGTGATCGTGCAGCCGGTGGCGGCCTTGAGGTCCGCGTTGCCGCCCGTGTGGTCCCCGTGCCAGTGGGTGTTGAGGATGTGGGTGATGCGCCAGCCGCGCCGCTGCGCCTCCGCCAGCACCGGCTCGGCGACGGCGGGATCGACGACGGCGCAGGTTTTGGTGCCCTCGTCACCGATGAGGTAGACGTAGTTGTCGCTCAGCACCGGAATCTGGACGACCTCAACCATGGCGCATCACCCCTTATGATTTACCAGCTGCCGGTGTTCTGCATGGATGCCCACGGCTCGGCGGGGGCCAACGCCTCGCCCTTCTGGAGCAGCTCGATCGAGATGCCGTCCGGCGAGCGCACGAACGCCATGTGGCCGTCCCTCGGCGGGCGGTTGATGGTGACGCCGCCATCCATCAGGCGCTGGCAGGCTTCGTAGATGTTGTCCACCTCGTAGGCGAGATGGCCGAAGTTGCGCCCGCCCGTGTAGCCCTTCTCGTCCCAGTTGTGGGTCAGCTCCACCTGCGCGTCCTCGTCGCCGGGGGCCGCGAGGTAAATGAGGGTGAAGCGGCCCTTCTCGTTGTCCCAGCGCTTCACTTCCCGAAGGCCGAGGAGATCGCAGTAGAACCGGAGGGATTCATCGACATCCGACACGCGGACCATGGTGTGAAGATACTTCAGACCCATTTTCTCAACTCCAGCTTTATGACGCGTCCGTGGCTTCTATGCCCGCCCGCCCGAAGGGTCCAGAGGGTGGATGCCGGACGATCCGTCCGTGCGGCCGAAACGTTCATCGGGCAGAAATCTAACAGGGGTCTTAATGACATAACCGCTGTTCGGCCAGGTTGAAACAATGCCAGGGCCCAAACGGCATGTGAAAAGGGGGATAACCATGACCGACCGCAATGCCATCCTTCTGGGCGCCGCCGCCCTTGTTGCCCTGGGCGTGGGCGTGGGCGGCTACTTCATCGGCGATGGCTTCAAGAACGCACGAAGAGCCGACCGGGCTGTCACCGTGCGCGGGCTGGCCGAGCGCGACGTGGTGGCGGACATCGCCACCTGGAACATCGCCTACGCCGCCAGCGGCCACCAGCTGGAAGCGGTGCAGGGCAAGATCGACCGGGATACCCAGATCATCCGGGACTTTCTCAAGGGCTTCGGCTTCGCGGACGATGAGATCACCCTCACCGGCGTTTCGGTGAACCAGTATTACGATAACTCGGACCGGGTTGCGCCTGGGCTCCGCAACAACATCAACATCCGCCAGACCCTCTTGCTGCGGACGCAAAACATCGATGCCGCCCAGAAGGCCCGCGCCGCCATGAGCGACCTCGTGCGCCGGGGCGTGCTGCTGGAGGCCAACGGCATCCCCATGGTCTACAGCTTCACCAAGCTGAACAGCATCAAACCCGCGATGATCGCCGCCGCCACCAAGGATGCCCGCGCCGGGGCCGAGCAGTTCGCCAAGGACAGCGGCTCGAAGGTGGGCGAGATCAAGCGGGCGAGCCAGGGCTACTTCTCCATCCTGCCGCGCGACGGCGAAGGCGGCCAGGAATCCAGCAGCCCCTACCAGAAGGTGCGCGTGGTCACGACCATCGACTTCTACCTCGAGGATTAAGGCCCGAGGCCGACTTGCCACCCGGCGGAACAGGCGCTGCCAGCACCCGTTCCGCTGAATAAGCGCGCAAGATTCGCGTCACGTTCAGGCAAGCGGAGAGTTGTCATGGCGAACACGCCAAAAGACTGGAGCAGCAGCGGCCAGCCCCCGGTCAATACGACGGGGAACGAGCCGGCCGAAAGCAAGGGCCAGAAGCAGGCAAGGAAGGAGGCCTTCCGCAACCAGGAGGAGGCGCGGGAGTCCGAGGCCAAGTGGTTCGTGCCCGAGCCGCGCGAGGAAGCCTCCACCGATCTTCCCGAAACGCCGACCCAGCCCTACAGCAACACCAACCTCCAACAGGGCGAGGGGCACCCGTCCGCGCTGGCGGCGGGCGGAGCAAGCGATACCGGCGACAAGAGCCGCAACATCGAGACCAGCCGCAATGCCGACCGGCTGGAGCCGGGGCAGGAGGCCAACCGCGGCATCGGGGCCGACCCCGACCTCATCCAGAACCGCCACGCCGAGGCGCGCGACGTCACCCACCTGGGCTCCGCCCCCTATCAGGGCACGGGAGAAGGCAAAACCCCCGGCGCGGGGCTGGAGCCGGGCGAAGGCACAGGCACGCAGGCAGGCTTTGGCGGCCAGCCGCGCCAGACCCAGCACGCTGGAGCCCATGAAGGCGAACGCCTGCGCGAAAGCGAGGCGGAGCGCGACGCCAGCCGCCAGCCAGGCGCAACCAGCGGCATGGCCCCGGCCGATCAGCTGGGCACGCGCGATCAGGGCCACCCTGGCCGCACCGCCAAGGGCGAACGCCCGCGCGGCACGCAGGACCTGCCCCTGCCCCAGGGCAGCCGCGAGACCGGCAAGGATGCCGCCGAGGCCGGCGGCTACGGCGCGGGCGGCAAGGGCACGCGCCAGTCCGCCGAGAGCCCCGAGGACATGCGCGACCGCCAGGCCCGCGAAGCCGGCGCGGACACCCGCGGCTTTGAAAAACAGAAAGCCTCCGAAGGCCCCAACGCCAAGCAAACCCTCAAGCGCGGCGCCGGCGACGATACATCAAGGCACTAGAGCAGCTCTCGAGCAGGGCGGACCGCCCTGCGGCTAGGAAAGTGCGACCACAGGAACTTGAGAAGCCCCGGTCTGATGCACTCGGATCGGGGCTCTAATAAGCGCGCTCTGTCAGTTATTTTTACAATAATTTCAATAAATTATCCGCAAACCATTGAATAAACGGCGAGGCCATTTCGGCACGGGATTTGCCTGAGGAAGCGGCACGAACCAGCAACGTGTCATTTACAGCCAGGAGATCAGGCCGTGACGAAGTGGAGAAAGGGCGTGCTCGCCGCCTTGGGATGCATGGCGTTCGGCGGGGCGGCGGAGGCGGCCGTGCTGTACGGCGTCACCGGCGACGGCTCGGCGACGCCGGAAAGCCTGTTCACCATCGACACGTCGAACGCGGCAGCCACCTTCTTCATGGTGCTCGGCAACGGCGGTGACGGGGAGACCATCGCCTACAATCCGGCCGATGGCCTGATGTACCACGCCTCCGGCATCAACAACGGCGACCGCTTCTGGGAGGGCATCAATCTCAACACCAAAACCATCGTGTTCTCGAACCAGTTCACCGGGCCGAACGTGGACGATGAAACCCTCGCCATGACCTACAACCCCGGCACCGGGCGGTTTCTGGTGACGGACCGGGACGACGAGTTCTTCGACACCACCCCGGCGGGCGTCGCCACCGATATCGGCGGTGTGGAGAACAATATGAAAGGGCTCGCCTTCGTCGGCGACACGCTCTATGGCGCGGAGGTGGGCCAGGAGACGGCGACCGACGAATTGCATGTCCTCGACCCGGCGACCGGCGCAACGCTCTCGACCGTTTCGGTTACCCTGCCCGGCTTCGAAGTGTTCGGCCTCAATGGCCTTGCGACCGATCCGGACACGGGCGAGCTGTGGGGCCTCATCCGCGTTGTGAGCGACGACGGCAGCTTCACCCGCCATCTGGCCCTAATCGACCCTGTGACCGGCGAGGCAACCTCCTCCGGCCTGCTGGCCGAGAACTTCGCGGGCATCGCCTTCGTCCCCAGCGCCGTTCCCGAGCCCGCCGCCCTCGGCCTCCTCGGGCTGGGCGTGCTGGGCCTTGCCTCCCTTCGCCGCCGCAGAGCGGCATAGGCCGAGGACCATTCCACGCCAGAAACAGGCCATCGCGCCATCCCAGGTCTTCGCCCAAGCCTGCCCATGAGATAGGATCAGCCGCCGGTGGAATTGTTTGGCTTGGGAGGCAGACATGGAGCAGCGCACTGCAACCTGCCGCTGCGGGCAGCTTCAGGCGACCTGCAAAGGCGAGCCCATCCGCGTTTCGGTCTGCCACTGCCTGGAGTGCCAGAAGCGGAGCGGCAGCAGCTTTGGGGCGCAAGCGCGATGGCCGGAGGCTCAGGTGACAATCACCGGCCGGGCCAAGACCTGGCAGCGCGCGGCGGACAGCGGCCGGAAAGCCACCTACCGGTTCTGCCCCGATTGCGGCTCGACGATCGCCTATACCAACGAAGCCTATCCCGGTGTCGTCGCGGTGCCCATCGGCGCGTTCGCAGACCCCCTGTTTCCCTCGCCAAAGTTTTCGGTCTACGAACACCGCAAGCACCCTTGGGTAGCCATACTGGGCGACGAGGTTGAACGCTCCGCCACGTAGCGGGACCGTACACCCAAGCCCTTACCCGCCGTGCGCGGCGGCGGCTCAGTTGCGGGCGGCGGCTTGCCGGCGAAAGCAGGCGGGCAGGCCAAGGAGGAAGACCAGCAAGGCCAGCGGCAGCGCGGCCTGGTTCCCGAATGTGTGGAAGCCGATGGCTCCGGCGGTTGCGCCGCAGAAGAAGGCGAGGAACAATAGGCTCAGGAGGCGCAGTTTGGCGCGGTTGGCGATGACGGGCGGAGAGACGGCCGTATCGCGGTTCCAGTAGAGCAGCTTGCCCAGTTCGATGCCGATATCGGTGACGATGCCGGTGACGTGGGTCGTGCGGATGCGCGCGCCGGAGATCTTGGTGATGATGGCGTTCTGCAAGCCCATGAGCAAGCAGAGGAGGGCGATGGTGGACGCGATGCCCCCTTCCGGACCGCTGCCCCTGCTGCTGAGGGCGAACACCAGCAGAAGGGCGGCCTCGATGAGCAGCGGCAGGGCGTAATAGGTCCGGATGCCTGCGCGACGGCCCCAGTTGACGATAAAGGCGCAGGTGGCGGCGCCGGTGACGAACGACGCCAGGGCGGTAAGGCCGATGAGAGCGGCGGAGACGACCCCGAAGGCCACATCCTGCGCCAGGGCGGAGACGAGGCCGGTCATATGCGAGGTGTAGTGGCCGACCGCCAGAAGCCCGCCCGCGTTGACGGCACCCGCCACGAAGGCCAGCACGCAGCCGAGCTGCATGTCGGCCCTGTCGCTGCGTGTCTCGCCGGTCAGGGCGTTGAGCCACCGAAGCCCGGCGGCAAGGGGTGCATTGCGGCTTGCAGAACGCATGGGATGCCTTGCTCGGAAACCTGCAGCGGGAAGATCCGGAACACTGCATGAACACCATAGCAGGACACGGCAGCCGGAGCACCTGCCAACAAGCCGCACCGAACGCAGCCGTTAAGCGGCACGGCCTTCCCGGCTGGGCGCGTTGGTGAAAGCCTGATTTTCGCCAGGAGAGCCCCGTGCGCGAAGGCGCACAAACGAGTAGCTCCCTCCTGGCAACCTCCCGTTTTGTTTATTGGGGCGTATGATTCAGGAGGACCGAAGCCTTATCTTTTGAAACGCCTGGTTTGCGCCCAAGTCGGCCGTTCCAGTCGCGTTCAATCGGCCTCGAAAACTGCCCTAGTTTCCTGCCTGCACCCGCTTTTGGCTCGGAATTTACCCAGTGCCGCTGGCTCCGCGTGAAAGCGGTTGACTATATGATATATCATCACATAAACGCTTGGCATTCTACTCAGTAGGGGGGAATACCTTGATTGTTGTCAGGACCCGGCGGGCGATCGCCCGCCTATCGTCGCTCGTCTCCACTCTCGCGTTTATGCCCGCAGTCGCCTGGGCCCAGGAACCCGTTCCCGAGCAGGAAACGCATCAGGCATCCAAGGCCGAGCGCATCATCGTAACCGGCCAGTCTCTTTCCGCACCCAAGAAGGTAACGCCGCTACCTGTGGCGGTGCTCAGCGGGGAAGATCTCGCCCATCGTCAGCGCGGCACGCTCGGCGAAACGCTGGAAGGGATGCCCGGCGTCCATATGGACAATTTTGGCGCGGGAGCCGCGCGCCCGGTCATACGAGGGCAGACGCTGCCGCGCATCGAAATCCTCACTGATGGGGCTAATGTATTCGATGCCGCGTCTGTCTCACCCGACCATGCGATCGTCACCGATCCTTTGCTGCTCGATGCAATTGAGGTTCAGCGTGGCCCGGCTGCAATCCGCTATGGCGGCAGCGCGATGAACGGCGCAATCAACCTGATCGACAGCAAGGTACCCAAGGCCTTGCCCGAGGGCGGCATTACGGGGGCGGCGGAGGCCCGCTACGGCACCGGCGATGACGAGAAGACGATCGTCGGCCGGGTGACTGCCGGGATGGGCCAGCTCGCCATTCATGCGGAAGGGTCGCGCCGTCGCACGGATGACTACGATGTTCCCGATGGCTATGGCAGCGACAAGCTCAAGGACTCCTTCGCCGACGGTTCGAGCTACGGTTTCGGCGCATCCTTCATCGTCGACAACGGCTATATCGGCGCAGCCTATACGCGGCAGGATGCCGAATACGGCCTGCCGGGCCACAGCCATCTGAACGGGGTGTGCCATACCCATGGGCTCGACCTGCACTGCGAGGCGCACGGCGGCTTCGACGATCCGTTCGGATCGCCAGATAGTCACACCGCCTACATCGATCTTCGCAGCGAGCGTGTCGATCTCCGCTCGGATTTCACGGATCCGCTGCCAGGCTTCGAGAATGTCAGGATCAGAGGCTCCTACACAGATTATGTGCATTCCGAGATTGACGGGGAGCTCCTGTTCACACGCTACACCAACGAAGTCTGGGACGGGCGTCTGGAGCTAACCCACAAGCCATTGCTGGGCTTCACCGGCACCTTTGGCGTGCAATATACCGATGGAACGTTCAGCGGCATCAATGTCGATGACTTGCATGTGCCGTTTCCCGACAACGCCTATGGCTGGGATGGAGTCCCTTATTACCAGACCGAGAATATCGGTATCTTCCTGAGCGAGCGCCGCTCGTTCGGGGCGGTCGATCTTGAATTTGCCGCCCGCAAGGACTGGCGCAAGATCGACGTTACTCCGCCTACCTTCCGCGTCAGTCTTTCGCCTCAATATGAAGAACTCTTTGCCGAATTCTACGGCCCCGATTGGCGCCAGGTGATCGAAGACGACTACACCGAAAGTTTCCGCGAGCGGAATCCCGGCGCGAAACACGATCCCTTCTCAGCGTCGTTCGGGGCGACCTGGAACATTGCAGGCGGTTACGCGGCAGCGCTGTCGCTCGGCCACACCGAACGCGCGCCGAACGTCCGCGAGCTCTATGCTCGGGGGAACAATCTCGCCACCAACAGCTATGAGCTCGGACTTGCCTCGAGCAACCCGCTCCTCGAGGAAGAAGGTCTCTCTGCCGAGGATGTTCTGGAAGTCACCGACTCGATCAACCTGACCTTCCGCAAGACGGGCGGGCCGCTCGAATTCGAGGTCGGCCTGTTTTACCAGGATATCGAAGACTATGTTTTCGCCCGGTTGATCGAGACTGAAACAGAGAGCGGGGTCCCGCACAATTTTCTTGTCTACACGGCGGCTGAGGCGAAATTTGCCGGGATCGACGGTCAGGTGAGTTACCAGTTCACGCCGGAAGGGCGCGTAACCCTCTTTGGCGACTATGTCGACGCTGATCTCGAGAGCGAAGACGACAATCTGCCGCGCATTCCGCCGGCACGGCTCGGCGCGCGGTTCAATTGGGCGAGTGGACCCGTCTCAGCGGATGTGGAGTATTATCACACCTTCGGGCAGGACAAGGTGGCGTCCTACGAAACGGACACCAACGGCTACGACATGCTCAACGCCACCATTGCCTATCGCATCGACATCGGGAGCGGAAACGACCTGGAACTCTATGCGCGGGCCACGAACCTCACCAACGAGTTGGCTTACGTGCATACCTCCTTCGTTAAGGACCAATCGCCGCTGCGCGGGCGCAACGTCGTCTTCGGACTGCGGCACAAGTTCTGACCTCTGCATGACGGCCGGCGACGTCCGGCCGTCATCTCGTATCCGAGAGCAGATTGAGCATAAGGTTGATGTCAGATCTCGGCGTCTCCACTCTTAAATCCGCCGTTCCACTCCCAACCACTTCGGGCAGCGCATTGAGGTGCCTCGCCGTGAACAAGCGCGGCCCGAAAAACAAATAGGGGTCACAGGGGGATTAAGATCCCCCTGCGTTTAAAAAAACCCCATTAAACCAACCTGGAGGAAAACCCCTCACCCGCCGCGATAGAGCGCTTCCAGCTGCGGGCCGTAGGTGGCTTTGATCTTGTGGCGGCGGATTTTCAGCGTCGGGGTCATCTGCTCATTTTCGACGGTGAAGGGCTCGCTTGCCAACGAGATGCGGCGCACCTTTTCGGTGACGGAGAGGCGGGCGTTGATGCGATCAACGGCGTCCATCACCGCGCGGCAGAAGCCGGGGTTCTTTTTGAGCGCGGCGAGGTCGGCGTTCGGTTCGCCGTGGCGGGATGCCCAGCCGTGGGCCCATTCCGGATCGGGCACGATGAGGCCGACGAGGTAGGGCTTGCGGTCGCCGTAGACCATAGCCTGGTGAATTTCCGGCTCCAGGCACAGCATGCCTTCCACCCGCTGCGGGCTGACGTTCTCGCCCTTGTCGAGGACGATGATGTCCTTCTTGCGGTCGGTGATGACGATGTGCCCGTCCGCATCGATGTGGCCGACGTCGCCGGTGTGGAGCCAGCCGTCCTTGATGGTGCGCTCGGTTTCGTCCGGATTGCGCCAGTAGCCGTGGGTGACGAGCTCGCCGCGCACGAGGATTTCGCCGTCCTCCGCAATTCTCACCTCGGTGTTGGCGAGCGGCGGGCCGACCGTGTGCATCTTGATCTTCCGGCTCGGCCGGTTGCAGGAGATGATCGGCCCGGCCTCGGTCTGGCCGTAGCCCTGGAGCAGGGTGAAGCCGAGCGCGGCGAAGAACAGCCCCACCTCCGGGTTGAGCGGCGCGCCGCCCGCCACCATCGCCTTCAGCCGCCCGCCGAAGCGCGCCTGCACCTTGCTCCGCAGGGTGGCGTCCAGCAGCCGGTCCGCCGGCCAGCCCCACCACGGGAGCTGCCCGGTTTCGGCGCGGGTTTTCTCCAGGTGCAGGGCGAGGTCCAGCATCCGGGTGGCAAAGGCCCCCTGCTTCTCGATGGTTTTGGTCATGCGGGCGCGCAGCACCTCGAACAGGCGCGGCACCACAACCATGATGGTGGGGTGCACCTCCTCGATGTTGGCCGCCAGCTTGTCCAGCCCCTCGGCGTAGTAGATCTCCGCCCCCAGCCAGATGGGCAGGAACTGGCCGCCGGTGTGCTCGTAGGCGTGGGACAGCGGCAGGAAGGAGAGGAACACGTCGTCCGTCTTGGCGAAGTCGTCGCGCACGATATGCCCCGCCCCCGAGACATTGTGCAGGATCGCCCCATGGTGGTGCTTCACCCCGCGCGGCGCGCCGCCGGTGCCCGAGGTGTAGATGAGGCAGGCCGTGTCCTCCCGCTTGAAGGTGGCCCAGCTGCGCGCCTCGGCAACCGTGGTGGTGCTGGCTGCGATCAGCGTCTGCCAGTCGTAGAGGTGCGCCACGGAGGACTGGCCGATTTTCACCGGCTCCATGGCGATGACATGGCAGCAGCACTCGGTCTGGTGCACGGCGGGCAGAAGCAACCGCGCCAGCTTCGCGCCCGAGACGAACACCGCCACCGCGCCCGAGTTTTCCAGAATGTGCAGGTGGTCCCGCTCGGTGTTGCTGGTATAGGCCGGCACGGTGATCGCGCCCGCCGTCATGATGGCGAGGTCCGCGATCAGCCATTCCGGCCGGTTTTCGGAAACAAGGGCGATGCGCTCGCCCGGCTTGATGCCGATGGCCTTCAGCGCCCCCGCCAGCCGCGCCACCTGCTCCGCCGTCTCGCGCCATGTCAGCGACTGCCAGTGCCCTTCCCGCTTGGTCCACAGGAAGGGCTTGTCGCCCAGACGTTCCGCCTGGTCGAAGAACATTTCGACCACGCTGTTCCAATCTTCACGCATGTTCACGCCTGCCACTCTCCCCCCGGCTACGTTTGCTATTTAAAGCAATATACTCAAACGCATGAGATGAACGCGCGAACAGCGCGAGGGATGACCCCCCGGCTGCTGTCTTATCGTTTTTGGTTGAGGCCTTAATCGCCCAGCGCCACCCCCTCGCGGCGCGGGTCCGCACCGCCCAGCAGCGTGGCCTTGCCCGCCGCGTCATAGACCAGCTGAATGCCCTGAAGGCCGGAGATGGTGGGGCGGGCCGCCACACGGTGGCCCATCGCCTCCAGCTGCGGGCGCAGGGCCTCAAGGCTGGACCCCGCCTCCACTTCCAAGACGCCGCCGTCGTCCTGATGGAAGTTGGGGTAGGCAATGGCGGCCTGCACGTCCATGCCCCAATCGAGGCTGGCGATGAGGGTTTTCAGCACGTGGGTGATGATGCGGCTGCCGCCTGCCGAGCCCACCGCCAACACCAGGCGATCCTGGCCATCGAACACCAGCGTCGGCGACATGGAACTGCGCGGCCGCTTGCCCGCCTCCGCCCGGTTGGCGACCGGGTAGCCGTTCTTCTCCGGCACGAAGCTGAAATCGGTCAGCTCGTTGTTGAGGATGTAGCCGTCCGTCATCAGGAAGCTGCCGAACGGGGCCTGGATGGAGCCGGTCCAGGTGGCGGCGTTGCCATCCGCATCCACCGCGACGAAGTGGCTGGTGGAGGGGATGTAGGGCCCCACGTGCGGCGCGAAGGCCGCTTTTTCGCGCTGCGGCGGCGAGCCGACCGGATAGCGGCCCAGCGCCCGATCCGGGTTGATGAGAGTCGAGCGCTTTGCCAGATACCCCTCGTCGATAAGCCCGGCGACCGGCACGTCGACGAACGCCGGGTCGGCAAGGTAATTGCCCCGGTCGGCGTAGGCGAGCGCGGTTGCCTCCGCGATCAGGTGAATAGCCTTGGGCGACTTGGGGCCGAGCGCCTTGAGGTCGAACGGCTCCAGCATTTTCAGCGTGGCAAGAAGGGTCGTCGCGGCGGAGGACGGCGGGCCCATGCCGCAGATTTTATAGCTGCGGTAGGTGCCGCACACCGCCTCGCGGGCGATGGCCTTGTAATTGGCGAAGTCCGCCTTCGTCACCTCGACGGGCGCCTTGGGCGAAGTGGTGATCGCCTTGATGGCGTGCTCGGCCGGTGCGCCGGTGTAATAGTAGTCCGCCCCCTTCTCGGCGATTTTCTTCAGGAGCGCCGCATATTCGGAGGACTTGTAGATGCTGCCCACGGGCAGGGGCTGGCCGTCCGCGCCGTAGAAGGCCTTCCGCATCTCGGGGAAGTCCCGCACGATGGACGTTGCGTCCGACAGCATGGCATGCATGCGCTCGCTGACGGGAAAGCCCTGTTCCGCCAGCCGGATGGCGGGCTCGAACAGCTTCGCCCACTTGAGCTTGCCCTCGCGCTTGTGGGCCAGTTCCATCAGCCGCAGCGTGCCGGGAATGCCCACCACCCGGCCGCCGGTGAACGCCTGGGCGAAGGGAAGCGGGCGGCCCGCCTCGTCCAGGAACAGGGCGGGCGTGGCGGATGCCGGGGCGGTCTCCCGCCCGTCGAAGGCAGTGACCTGCTTCGACTTCGCATCATAGGTGACGAGGAAACCGCCGCCGCCGACGCCGCTCGATTGCGGCTCGACCAGCGAGAGCACCAGCTGCATGGCGATGGCCGCATCCACCGCCGAGCCGCCCGCGCGCAGGATCTCCCGCCCGGCTTCCGCGGCGTGGGGGTTGGCGGCGGCGGCCATGAAGCGCTCGGCCCGCACCGCCTCGTGGGAGGCGTATTGCGCGCCGCGCCGCTCGGTGGGGATGGTTTGTCCGGCAACCGGCAGCACCCAGGAAGCGCAAGATATGGCGGCCATCACCAGGCCCGCCCGGAACATCCTTCGCATCATCGTCTCCTTTCTGCCTGCCCCGGCACACGCACACCCCGGCAGTAACGCAACATGCGCCAAGCTGTAGCATATTCGGGGCATACGCAAAGCCGTGCCGCTGGCGAAATCAGGGCCGCGTGAAATATTCTTCCACGGCTTGTCGGCCAAATCGCTCGTCTTACCGCACATCCGCCCGGAAACGGCGGCTCGCCACGGCTCGCGACTTGCCAGGGCCAGCCGTGGCTTTAGGCTCCCGCCATTCCATGTTCGAACGGGGGATTTTTATGCGTTTGACACTCTTACGTTCCGTCGCCATCGCCGCGCTGGCGTTCTCGGCCGCGCCCGCGCTGGCGCAAGCCCAAGCCGCCGCCCCGGCAGCGGCGCAGAACCAAGACGAGACCACCCGCTTCAAGGCTTTCCTGGAGCAGGTATGGCAGGCTGACCTCGCCTCCTCGCCGCAGATGCAGACCTACCTTGGCGTCAAGAAGGACTACGGCAAGTGGGACGACGCCACCGAAGCCGCGCAGATCGACGACTACGCCCGCGCTCTCAAGGCGCTGGCCACCATGCGCGAGACCTTCGATTACAATAAGCTGTCGCCGGAGGCCCAGCTGTCGTGGCGGGTGTTCGAGTCCGTGGCGCGCAGCAACGAGAACGCCTTCCGCTTCCGCAACTACGGCTACATCTTCGACCAAATGAACGGTGAGCAGAGCGGCATCCCCGCCTTCCTCATCAACATGCACCGGGTCGACACCGTAAGCGATGCAGAGAATTACATCTCGCGCCTGAACGGCGTCGCGCCGCTGATGGACACGCTGATGGCCGAGGCCGTGAAGCGGGAGAAGCTGGGCATCCTGCCGCCCAAGTGGGTGTTCCCCTACGTGATTTCGGACGCGAAGAACGTCATCACCGGCGCACCGTTCACGCAAGGCGCAGACTCGGCGCTGATGGCCGACTTCCGCGCCAAGGTGAAGAAGCTGAAGCTCCCCGCCGACCAGGAAAAGGCGCTCATTGGCAAGGCGCAGGCCGCCCTCACCGGCTCGGTGAAGCCGGCCTATGAGAAGCTGATCGCCCTGATGCAGCAGCAGGAAGCCCGCGCGCCTACGCAAGACGGCGTGTGGCGCCTGCCCAACGGCGACAAGTACTACGCCGAGCGGCTGGCCTACTACACCACCACCGACATGACGGCCGACGAGATCCACAATTTCGGCCTTTCCGAGATGGACCGCATCCACAAGGAGATGGAGGCCATCGCCCGCAAGGTGGGCTTCAAGGGCACGCTGAAGGAGTTCATGCAGGCGGTCCAGAACGACCCGAAGCAGTTCTACCCGAACACCGACGCGGGCCGCGAGGCCTACATCAAGGAGGCCACCGCCGTCATCGACGCCATGCGCGCCAAGCTGCCGGGCTACTTCGGCGTGCTGCCCAAGGCGGACATGATCGTGAAGCGGGTGGAACCGTTCCGCGAGAAATCGGCGGGCAAGGCCTTCTACCAGAGCCCCGCGCCGGACGGCTCGCGCCCCGGCACCTACTACGCCAACCTCTACGACATGAAGGACATGCCCAAGTTCCAGCTTGAAGCGCTGGCCTACCACGAGGGCATTCCGGGCCACCACCTGCAGCGCGCCATCTCCGGCGAGCTGAAGGGCATTCCCAACTTCCAGAAGTACGGCCGCTTCACCGCCTACACCGAAGGCTGGGGCCTCTACACCGAACTGCTGGCCAAGGAGATGGGAGCCTATCAGGACCCCTACGCCGACTTCGGCCGCCTGTCGCAGGAGCTGTGGCGCGCCGCCCGCCTCGTGGTGGACACCGGCATCCACTACAAGAAGTGGAGCCGCGAGCAGGCGATCCAGTACCTCCTCGACAACACGCCCAACTCCGAGGGCGAGGCCCGCAAGGCCATCGAGCGGTACATCGTCTACCCCGGCCAGGCGACCGCCTACCTCATCGGCAAGACCGAGATCCTGCGCGCCCGCGAAGCCGCCAAGGCGGAACTGGGCGACAAGTTCGACATCCGCGCCTTCCACGACGTGGTGCTGGGCTCCGGCCCGGTTCCGCTCGATATCATGAAGGAAAATGTCCAGAACTGGGTGAAGCAGGTGAAGGCGCAGTCGTAAGGCTGGCCTGCCTCAAGCCTGAAAGAGAAGGGCGCCGGATCACCCCGGCGCCTTTTTTTTGCCCGCATGTCACATTCCGCCGGTGCCGCCTCGTCATGTCATCGCAACCAAAGACAAGGAACCGATACCATGACCGCCAAGCTTGAACCGTTCACCGCCGCCCCCGCCCTGATGAAAAGCTGGATGGCGACCTCGATCGCCGTTGCCAAGAGCCTGGAGCCCAGCCTGATCGAGCTGGTGAAGATCCGCTCCTCGCAGATCAACGGCTGCGCCAACTGCATCAACATGCACACCGTTGAGGCCCGGGAAAAGGGCGAGACCGAGCAGCGCATCTACCTGCTTTCCGCCTGGCGCGAGGCCCCCTGCTACACCGACCGCGAGCGCGCCGCCCTCGCCTGGACGGAGAGCTTGACGCGCCTTTCCGAAGCGCACACCCATGAAGCGGCCTACGAAACGCTCAAGGCCCACTTCACCGAGGAGGAGCAGGTGAACCTCACCCTGATGATCAACGTCATCAACGGCTGGAACCGCATCGCCATCGGCTTCGGCCTGTGGATCGACCCCGCCGCGGCCAAGTCGGCCGCCGCCTGATGCACGGGGCCGAACACCTTGAGGACGCAGCGGCGAGCTTCGACCCGCTGCGTCCCCGCCTCATCCGCGTCGCCTACCGGATGCTCGGCTCGGTCGCGGACGCCGAGGACGTGGTGCAGGAGGCCTTCATCCGCTGGATGGGGGCCGACCGCGCCGCGGTTCTCGAGCCCGAAGCCTTCCTGCGCCGCACGGTGACCCGTCTCTGCCTCGACCAGCTGAAGTCTGCCCGCCGCCAGCGCGAGACCTACGCGGGCCCCTGGCTTCCCGAGCCGATCGTCGAGGAGGCAGAGGAGGCGGACGACGTGACCCTGCCCCTGATGCTGGCGCTGGAGCGGCTGTCCCCGCTCGAGCGCGCCGCCTTCCTGCTCCACGACATCTTCGGCCTCGGCTTCGAGGAGGTGGCGGCGACGATCGAGCGCGACCCCGCCGCCTGCCGCCAGCTCGCCAGCCGCGCGCGCACCCACGTGCGCGCCGCGCGCCCGCGCTTCGAGGTGGAGAAGGAACGCGGCCTCGAACTCGCCAACGCCTTCTTCGCCGCCTCCCGCACCGGGGACATGACCGCGCTCGGCGCGATGCTGGCAAGCGACGTCAGCCTCCACGCCGATGGCGGCGGCAAGCGCTCGGCCGCACCGCAGCCCATTCTCGGCTATACCCATGTGATGCAGGTGCACAAGGCGATCGGCGCGCTGTTCAGGCTGCACGGCTCGCAGCTGGTGCGCGTCGGCTTCATCAACGGCCTGCCCGGCTTCGTCACCCGCGAGGCGGACGGCGAGCTGCAAACCACCGCGCTCGACATCGAGGGCGGCAAGATCGCCGCCATCTATGTGGTGCGCAATCCGGACAAGCTCCGGCACCTGAACTAGAAACCCTGCCGGGCGGGGCGGAGGGCCCCGCCGTTTCCTTATTCCCGCTCCCCAGGCTTCTCCCCGGCGGGCTCGGTGATGATGCGCTCCCGCGCGGTGCGGATGTCGCCGGATTCAACCTGCGCCTTGAGCCGATGCCGGTCGCTGGCGCGATACAGGGCCTCGGCGCGGTTGATGCCCTCGGCGGAGACGCCCATTTCCTCCAGCGCCTGCCGTGCCATCACCACGGCGGATTCCAGCACCTCGCGCACGATGCCGTTCATGGGCGCATCCTTCAGCTGGATGACGGTGCGGCGGTCGAAGGCGCGCACGTAGAGGGCGGCGCGCGGGAAGGCCTGATGGATTTCGTGGATCATCTCCGGGGTTAGCTGGTCGCCGTCCATGCAGAACAGGATCAGCTCCGCCTCTGCCGCTCCGGCCTGCCGCAGCAGGTCCAGCCGGGTGCCATCGCCGAAGTAGACCTTCGCGCCGAACTCCCCGGCCACGTCGATCATCTCGATGTCCGTGTCGATGAGCGTGACCGGAATGTTGCTCGCCATCAGCATCTGGGCGACGGTCTGGCCGAAGCGGCCATAGCCGATGACGATGGCGTTGGCCCCTTCCGCGCGCGGTCCCTCGCGCTCCTCCGCCTTGTGAATTGGCTCCTCGCGCAGCCTGCGGGTCGCCGCCATCAGGAAGGGCGTGGTCGCCATCGAAAGCGTCACGATCGCGCTGAACAGGCTTGCGGCCTCGGGCGCGATCAGCCACGCGTTCTGCGCCTGGGCGAACAGCACGAAGCCGAATTCGCCCCCCTGGCTGAGCAACACGCCCAGCGCCAGCGCCGACCGCCACGTCATGCGACAGGCGAGCCCGATCAGCAGGATCACGACCGTCTTCACCGCGATCAGCATGGCGGCCATCCCCGCCACGAACAGCGGGCGCTCGGCGATGGCGCCGAGGTCCAGCATCATGCCGACGGCAAGGAAGAACAGGCCGAGGAGGATGGAGCGGAACGGCTCCACGTCCGCCTCCAGTTCGTGGCGGTAGGGCGAGTCCGCCAGCACCACGCCCGCGACGAACGCGCCGAGCGCGGTCGAGAGGCCCAGCGCCTCCATCAGCGCCGCCGCCGCGATCACCGTGAACAGCGCGGCGACGACGAACATCTCCCGCTCGCCCAGGTTGCCGATCAGCCGGAACAGCGGGCGGATGAGGAACCGCCCGGCGGCGAACAGCCCCGCCACCGCGCCCACCGTGTAGAGCGCCAGCAGCCAGCCCGGCGGGCCGCCGGCATCCGCCGGGTTGCGGCTGAGCGCGGCGACGATGGTGATGAGCGGGATGATGGAGAGATCCTGAAACAGGAGGATGGCGAAGGCCCGCTCGCCAAACGGCGTCTTGAGGCGGCCGGAGGATTGCAGCATCGGCAGCACCTGCGCGGTGGAGGACAGCGCCAGCGGCAGCCCCAGCGCCAGCGCCGCCGCCGCGGAGAAGCCGGTGGACAGGGCGATGACGCCCGCCACCGCAAGGCCGCACGCCGCCACCTGCAACAGCCCGAGCCCGAGGATATCCCGGCGCATCCGCCACAGCCGCGCCGGGCTCAGCTCCAGCCCCACGATGAACAGCAGCAGCGTGATGCCGAGCTCGGCGATGCCCAGCTTGCTTTCCGCATCGCCCACCAGTCCCAGCACCTGCGGGCCGACCACGGCCCCGGCGACCAGATACCCCAGGGTCGCGCCCAGCCCCAGCCGCCGGAACAGCAGCACGAACACCAACGCGAAGCCGAGCAGCAGGAAGCCGTCGTGAAGCAGTAGAGTGGGCCCTGTTTCGTGCATCTGGCCAGCCGATCCGGAAGAGAAAAGGTTGTGTTCCCGAGGGTTGGGGCACCGGGCTCCCAACCCCTTCACGCGATAGCCCGGCGGGTGACGCAAGCCTAGACCCTTTTCACCGCCCGCACCACGCCGGCCGCGCCGACCGATGCCCGAAAGGCGCTGGAACCAATCCCCCGGCAGGCGGGTTTGTCAGCAAATCTTGACACTTCCGGCCGGGCAGCACCGCCCCCGGTCGGCGATGATGCTGATATTCCACGGAAACCCATTCTGGCGCGGAACGTGCTTGGCCTGTGGCCTGCGACACCATCACCAACCGCTCATTCGGGAGGACGATCATGGCACGGTGGCCGACGATGGAACGACTGACCCTTCTTTCCCTGTTCGCCCTGGCTGCGGCGGGGGCGAGCGCGCCCGCGGCCGCCCTGCCCGCCTTCAGCGACATCATCGTCTTCGGCGACAGCCTCACCGACACGGGCAACGCACATCTGGGCGCACCCCAGCAGGGCATACCGGACCCCGCGCCGCCAGCCCTCGGCTACTTCAACGGCCGCTTCTCCAACGGCCCCATGTGGACGGACTACCTGAGCCAAAGCCTCGGCTTCGGCCTCCTTGAGCCGCGCCTGGCGGGCGGCACCAACTATTCCGTGGGCGGCGCGCGGGCCGTGCCCAACGCCGACCCCTCGCTGGACTTCCCCCAGCAGCTTGAGTTCTTCGCCAACGACCTCGGCGGCGGCCCGGCCGACCCCAACGCGCTCTACGTGGTCAACTTCGGCGGCAACGATGCGCGGGATATCCTCCACGCCGCCGCCGACGCGCCCGACCCCGCCGCCGTCATCCCCACCATCGCGGCGGGCATCGAGGCGCTGAGCCAGCTTGGGGCCCGCAACATTCTAGTGGGCGGCATTCCCAACATCGGCCTGCAACCCGAGCAGAACGGCGCGGAAGCGGAAGGGCGCGCCCTGTCGCTGGCCCTCGACGCCGCGCTGGAGGCCGCCCTTGCCGACCTGACGCTGGCGGCGGGCACGGAAATCTTCACCTTCGACTACTTCGCCGTCACCGACGCCATCGAGCAGAACCCCACCGCCTTCGGCTTCACCCAGCCGCTCGACATCCCCTGCCTCGCCGTGCCCGACGCCTCGCCCGAGTGCCCCGGCTTCCTATTCTTCGACCCGCTCCACCCCAGCACGGCCGCCCATCGGCTGATCGCCGACGCGGCCCTCGCCGCCCTCAACGACACCACCGACGTGCCCGAACCGGCAACCCTTGCGCTCCTGGGGCTGGGGGTGGCTGGCATCGGCACCGCCCGCAGGCGCAGCGGCGGCAGCAGGGTGCGGGCGTAAAATCCGCAACCGTCCCAGCCTACCAAAAAGGGCACCGGCTCATCCGCCGGTGCCCTTTGTTTTTATTCAAGATTTTGCAGGGGGCTCACCCCCTGCACCCCTTCGTCATTAGGCTAGGCCTTCGTAAGCCGAAGCGAGCCATCGCTAACCATTAGACGTCAACTGAAGCCTCATTGAACCGCATCCCCCACAGCCGCTTTTGTATTGCGTCACCTATAGCTTTCAATTGACTTTCACCCTCTTCCCTCAACTTGTCTACATGACTAACGTGGCGGGAACCCCGCACCGGGTTCCGCTCCTTTAACTCTCGTTCCTGCAGGGCATCAAATAGTAAGCCACCAAATTCGTCTAATTTTTGTGCAAGCGAAGCATCTATAAAAATCTTGTTCTTTCGAAAAAAATCTAGAAATTTTCGAAAATCGCCACGGACTTGGTTATACCTAACCCAAAATTCTTTTTCTTTATAAGCATCCAATTTATTGCTGGCTGTTCTGATCTCGTCTTTTTCCCAATCAGAAAATTCGCTACGGCGAAGAAAATCTTCCAGTTCCTCAGGACACATCCTATCCAAGTTTGGATATGACTGGAGGGGATGAACAAACCAAAATACCGAAGTGTAGGCGTCACTGAGCAGAGCCCATACTTCAGGCAATACGCCGAATTCGTACTGATTCAGCTTTACGGTGCGGTCCAGAAGCCCATTGAACCTGAATCGCAGACGCTCAATTTCCTGCTGCTGTTGGTGTTTAAACGATTCTAGCCGTTCATCGAATTTCGTCTTAAGCCAATTATCGCCGTAGCGCTGGAATAGCCAGTATGCAGTTCCGGCCAAGGAAACTGTAGTAATTCCAAACCCTCCCAAGCCTGCCAGAAACTGCAACAGCCAATCGGGTTCATTCATTTTTCTGCCCCCAACTTAAACCCAAAATTTTAACGCAGCCCATCACGTAGAGAATGCCCCCTGCGGGCTCAATCAATTTACCCAATTATAAAATATAATAAATGTGTGTCCGCACATTTGCTTGATACGTGCTGCCCCCGTTGTTCATTGAGCGCCACTCCGCCTTAGTGTATATACGTGTAGATACCTCGACGGAGTGCGCCATGACGGTTGTGACGAGCCGGACCTTCCGGGCCGGAAACAGCGAGGCAGTGCGGCTGCCGCGCGAGGTGGCGTTCGGACCGGATACGGAGGTGACGATCGTGCGGCACGGGGATGTGGTGACCATCTACCCGGCCAAGCCTTCTCCGGCCGATCTGGTGGCAGCGCTGCGGGCGATGCCCAAACCAGATGCCGTGGAGGAGCGGGAGCCGGTGGAGGCTCCGGAGCGCCCCGGTCTGTAACCCATGGCGTGGCTGATCGACACCAACGTCGCCATTCACCTGCGCGACGGTAACGACGCCGTGCTGGACCGCGTGGCGCGGCTGGACAGTATGCCGCTGCTCTCGGTGGTCTCGGCGGTGGAGTTGGAAGGCGGGGTTTACCGCGACCCTCGGCAGGCCGCCATTCGTCGCGCCCGGCTCGATTTTCTGCTGTCGCGGCTTGCCATTCTTGCGTTTGATGCCGAGACCGCCGCTGCCTACGGCCGCATCGTTTCAGCGACCGGATACTCCCGCACCAATGTGCTCGACCGCATGATCGCGGCGCAGGCGATCGTGCACCGTGCCACGTTGATCACCATGAACCCGGCGGACTTCCGCGACATTCCGGGCCTCGCCATGGAAGCATGGGACGTGCCGCAATAACGCTTACCCCGCGCACGGCCCGGTAAACAAATGGGAGCGCGAGGGGTGAGCCCCTCGCAAATTCCCTCAATCACCAAAAGGCGAAGCCCTTACTTCGCGGCCTTCACATCCACACCGACGGCGTCGGCAACCGAGGCGAAGCCGTCGCGGCGGAGCAGGTAGGCGAGGTCGTGCTTGAGGCGGGCCACCAAGCCGGGGCCTTCGTAGACGAGGCTGCTGTAGAGCTGCACGAGGGACGCGCCGCTGCGGATTTTGGCGTAGGCGTCCGCCCCGCTTGCCACGCCGCCGACGCCGATGAGCGGCATTCGGTGGCCCACCAAGCCATAGAAGCGGCGGAGCATTTCCGTCGAGGCGTCGAACAGCGGCGCGCCGGAGAGGCCGCCGGTCTCGCCCTTGTTGGGGCTCTGGAGGGTTTCGGGCCGGGTGATGGTGGTGTTGGAGACGATGAGGCCGTCGATGCCGCTCTCGAGCGCCACGGCGGCGATGTCGTCGACGTCGGCGTCCGTCAGGTCCGGCGCGACTTTCACCAGCACGGGCGTTTTGTCCTGCCCCCGCGCTTCGAGGCAGCGGCCGATGAGCTCGGCGAGGGACGCGCGGCTTTGCAGGGCGCGCAGGCCGGGCGTGTTGGGGGAGGAGATGTTGATGGTGATGTAGGAGACCAGCCCGAGGATGCCGCGGATGGCGGTGACGTAATCGTTGATCCGGTCCTCGCTGTCTTTATTGGCACCAACGTTGCCCCCTAAAATGCCGGGGCGGCCCGCGCGGGCTTGCAGGCGGGCCTTCACCGCGTCCAGCCCTTCGTTGTTGAAGCCCATGCGGTTGATGACGGCGCGGTCTTCCACGAGGCGGAACAGGCGCGGGCGCGGGTTGCCCGCCTGCGGGCGCGGCGTCACCGTGCCGACCTCGACGAAGCCGAAGCCCAGCTTGAGGAGGGGATCGGGCACCTCGGCGTTCTTGTCGAAGCCGGGGGCCATGCCGATGGGGTTGGGAAATTCCAGCCCCCAGAGGTTCACGCGCAGCAGCGCGTCGTCCGGCTTGGCCTTGGGGACAAAGCCGGTTTTCAGCCCGGCGATGGTGAGGCGGTGGGCGGTTTCCGCATCCAGCGCGAACAGGCCCGGCCGGGCGAGGCGGTAGTAATCAACCATCACTTGAGTCCTTCCGGAAACTTGTGCGCGCCGTCCACCACAGGCAGCGGCCAGGTGCGGGTGACGCTTGCCAGCGGCAGCACGCCATAAAGGTGGGGGAACAGCTGGCCGTTGCGGGAGGGCTCCCAGCGCAGGGCGGGGCCCAGCAGGTCCGCCTCCACTTCCGCCAGCACCAGCCCCGCTTCGCCCGCGAAATGCCTGGCCGCCGTGCCTGCCAGCTGTTCGGCCGTCGAGAAGTGGATGAAGCCGTCCCGCTGGTCGTCGCTCGAGCCCGCGAAGGCGCCGGAGCCTTGCGCCGCTTCCCATTCGGCGGCGCGGAAGATCTTGTAGATGGTGGTCACTGGCTCACCCGCATGGCTGGTTTGATCCCTAACGCTCGCGTGCGAGTCGCACGCCTCGCGCCCTCCCATACGCGCCCGCGCCCCTGCCGGACAAGCCATCGCACGCCGGCCATTGCAGCGCCTGCCGAATTTGCAGCCCAAGCCCCACTTCGCCCTTTTCCCTTGTCGTTCGATAGGCTAAGCGACGCAGGCGCAAGCGAAACGGCGGTTTGGCAGCCTCTTGCTCCCGTTCCGCGCTTGACATCGGGATACCCCTCCCCACATAAACCGGACGAAATTGATCTGATTTAACCCGGAGCACGCGCGAGCGATGGTGCGCCTGTCCAACCTGGCGGATTATGCGGTGGTGGTGATGTGCCAGATGGCCATGACCAGCGACACCCGTCCCTCCGCCGCCAACGTGGCGGCGGCGACCACCATTCCCGTGCCGACGGTCGCCAAGCTGCTGGGCACCCTCTCCCGCGCCGGGCTTCTGGTCTCCTACCGGGGCATCAGCGGCGGCTTTGCGCTCGCCCGCCCCGCCGGGGAGATCAGCGTGGCGGAGATCGTGGAGGCGGTGGACGGGCCGATCGCGCTCACCCACTGCACCGACCCCGCGCCCGGCCAGTGTTCGCGCGAGGGCATCTGCTCCATCAAGCCGCACTGGCAGATCATCAACCGCACGATCCGCGATGCGCTGGGAACCGTTTCGCTCGCCGATCTGGTGCAAGGCACGGCAACGCTGCCCGCCCTCGCGGCAGCCGAACCCGCCGCTGAATCCAACGAGTTGAGGCGTTAACATGGCTCCGACCCAAGAAACCATTTCGACCGTCGAGGACATCACGGGCACCTACAAGTGGGGCTTCTCGACCGACATCGAGTCCGAGTTCGCGCCCAAGGGCCTCAACGAGGACGTGATCCGCTTCATCTCCGCCAAGAAGCAGGAGCCGGAGTGGATGCTGGAGTGGCGGCTGAAGGCCTATCGCCACTGGCTCACCATGCAGGAACCCAAGTGGGCGATGGTGAACTACCCTGAGATCGATTTTCAGGACGCCTACTACTACGCCGCGCCCAAGCAGACGCCGACGCTGAAATCGCTCGACGAGCTGGACCCCGAGATCCGCCGCACCTACGAGCGGCTGGGCATTCCCATCGAGGAGCAGAAGGTGCTCGCCGGTGTGGAAGGCGCACGCAAGGTGGCCGTGGACGCGGTGTTCGACAGCGTCTCCGTCGCCACCACCTTCCGCGAGGAGCTCTCCAAGGCGGGCGTGATCTTCCTGTCGATTTCGGAAGCCATCCGCGAGCACCCGGATCTGGTGCGGAAGTATCTGGGCTCGGTGGTGCCGATCCACGACAACTTCTACGCGACGCTCAACAGCGCCGTGTTTTCGGACGGCACGTTCGTCTACATCCCCAAGGGCGTGCGCTGCCCGATGGAGCTCTCCACCTACTTCCGCATCAATGCCCAGAACACCGGCCAGTTCGAGCGCACGCTGATCGTGGCCGATGAGGGCTCGTACGTTTCATACCTTGAGGGCTGCACCGCCCCGATGCGCGACGAGAACCAGCTGCACGCGGCGGTTGTCGAGCTGGTGGCGATGAAGGACGCCGAGATCAAGTATTCGACCGTCCAGAACTGGTACCCGGGCGACAAGGAAGGCCGTGGCGGCATCTACAACTTCGTCACCAAGCGCGGCCTGTGCAAGGGCGCGCGGTCGAAGATCAGCTGGACGCAGGTGGAAACCGGCTCCGCCGTCACCTGGAAATACCCCAGCTGCGTGCTGGCGGGCGAGGAGTCGGTCGGCGAGTTCTATTCGGTCGCCGTCGTCAACAACCGCCAGCAGGCGGACACCGGCACCAAGATGATCCACATCGGCAAGAACAGCCGCTCGACGATCATCTCCAAGGGCATTTCCGTCGGCCACGGCCAGAACACCTATCGCGGCCTGGTCAAGGTGCTGCCCTCGGCCGAGAACGTGCGGAACTTCACCCAGTGCGACAGCCTGCTGCTCTCCGACACCTCCGGCGCGCACACGGTGCCGTACATCGAGGTGCGGAACCCCTCGGCGCAGATCGAGCACGAGGCCACCACCTCGAAAATCTCGGACGACCAGCTGTTCTACGCCATGAGCCGGGGTCTTTCGGAGGAGGAGGCGGTCGCCATGATCGTCAACGGCTTCTGCCGCGAGGTGCTGCAAAAGCTGCCCATGGAATTCGCCGTTGAGGCCCAGAAGCTGCTGGGCATCAGCCTTGAAGGTTCGGTCGGCTGATCCGCCAGAGAAAAACAGGAAGTATACCGATGCTTGAGATCAAAAACCTGCACGCCACGGTGGACGGCAAGGAAATCCTGAAGGGCCTCAACCTCTCCATCAAGCCGGGCGAGGTTCACGCCATCATGGGGCCGAACGGCGCGGGCAAGTCGACGCTGGGCTACACGCTGGCGGGCCGCGAGGGCTATGAAGTGACGGGCGGCGAGGTGGACTTCGCCGGGCAGGACCTGCTGGCGCTGGAGCCGCACGAGCGCGCGGCGGCCGGGCTGTTTCTCGGCCTGCAATATCCGGTGGAAATTCCGGGCGTCTCCAACCTCACCTTTCTTCGCACGGCGCTCAACAGCCAGCGCAAGCTGCGGGGCGAGGAGGAGATTTCCGCCGCCGAATTCCTGCGCCTCATCCGCGAGAAGGCGAAAGACCTGGGGCTGGACCCCGAGATGCTGAAGCGCGCGGTGAACGTGGGCTTCTCCGGCGGTGAGAAGAAGCGCAACGAAATGGTGCAGATGGCGGTGCTGTCCCCGAAGCTCGCCATTCTGGACGAGACGGACTCCGGCCTCGACATCGACGCGCTGAAGGTGGTGGCCCAGGGCATCAACGCCGTGCGCGGGCCGGACCGGGCAATTCTCCTCATCACCCACTACCAGCGCCTGCTCGACTACGTGGTGCCCGATTACGTGCACGTGCTGGCGGGTGGGCGCATCGTGAAATCGGGCGACAAGTCCCTCGCGCTGGAGCTGGAGCGCGAAGGCTACGCGACGGTGGCGGCATGAGCGCGCCCTTCACCCTTCCCACCAAGCGCGACGAAGCCTGGCGCTACAGCGACCTGAAAGCGCTGGAAGCCGCCATGATGCTGCCGGACGCTACGGATGCGCCGGCCTCCGAAGCCCTGTCGTTGCAGGACGGCGAAAGCCTCGCCCTGCCGCTCGAAATCCGCGAAGGCCGGGCGGACGTGAGCCGCTCCATCGCCGTTGCGCGCGGCGCCACGGCGACGCTCGAGGAAAGCTTCAAGGGCGGCGGCTGGCTGAACCCGCAAACCACCATCCACGTGGGCGAAGGCGCGGCGCTCTCCCACCACATCGGCCAGATGCGCGACGATGCGGCGCTGACCACCGCCCATTACGACGTGGAAGTGGCCAGGAATGCGATCTACCGCGTGCACATCCTCAACACCGGCGGCCATCTCGGCCGGGTGGAGCTGGATATCCGAATTCACGAGGGAGCAAAGGTCGACCTCAGCGGCGTGCTGCTCTCGGCGGGCAGCCGGACCATCGAACTCGTCACCCGCTTCCACCACATCGCGCCCGACGCCACCAGCCGCCAGACGGTGCGCTCGGTGGCGGCGGACAAGGCGACCGTCACGTACCTCGGCAAGATCGTGATTTCGGAAGGCTCGCAGCGGATCGACGCCGAGCAGTCCTCCAAGGCGCTGCTGCTCAACCGCACGGCCACGGCCAACGCCAAGCCGGAGCTGGAGATCTACGCCAACGACGTGAAGTGCGCCCACGGCGCCACCATCGGCGAGCTGGACAAACAGGCGCTGTTTTACCTCGCCACCCGCGGCGTCGACCCCGCCGAGGCCAAGGCGCTGCTGACGGAAGCCTTCGTTGCCGACGCCATCGAGCCGATCGAGGACGAGACGCTGCGCGAGGCCTTCAGCGCCGCCGCCACGGACCGCCTGCACGCCATGGTGCGGGGCGGCGCGAGCGAGGGGATCAGCGAAGGGGCGGTCGCATGAAGAACTACCGCTCCGATTTCCCGGTGCTGCTGGGCGAGCCGGACCTGGTCTATCTTGACACCGCCGCCACGGCCCAGAAGCCGAAGCCGGTGATCGATGCCATCACCCGCGCCTACGGGCAGGATTACGCCACGGTGCATCGCGGCGTTTACCGCCGCAGCCAGACCATGACGGAAAGCTACGAGGAAGCCCGCGCCACCGTCGCCCGCTTCATCAATGCCAACTCCTCATCGGAAGTGGTGTTCGTGCGCGGCGCGACCGAGGGCATCAACCTCGTCGCCCACAGCTGGGCCGCCGCGAACCTTGGCGAAGGCGACGAGGTGGTGCTGACCGAGCTGGAACACCACTCCAACATCGTGCCCTGGCAGCTGGCCTCCGAGATCGCAGGCTTCGGCTTGCGCGTGATCCCGATGACCGAAACCGGCGATCTGGACTACGAAGCCGCCGAAAAGGTGATCGGCCCCAAGACGAAGCTGGTGGCCGTCACCCACATCTCCAACGTGCTCGGCACGCAGGTGGACGTGAAGCGCATCGCCGCGATGGCGAAGGCGGTGGACGCCAAGGTGCTGGTGGACGGCTGCCAGGCCGCGCCCCGCACCATCGTCGACGTGCAGGACCTCGGCGCGGATTTCTACGTCTTCTCCGGCCACAAGCTCTATGGGCCCACCGGCATCGGCGTGCTGTGGGGCAGGCTGGACCTCTTGAATTCCATGCGCCCCTACCACGGCGGCGGCGCGATGATCGAGACGGTCACCTTCGCCCGCTCCACCTACCTGCCCGCCCCCCAGCGGTTCGAGGCGGGCACGCCGCACATCGTCGGCGCGCTGGGGCTGAAGACGGCCATCGACTACGTGACGGAAGTCGGCCTGCCCGACATTCAGGCGCACGAGGCCGCCCTCACCCGGCAGGCGCGCGAGGCGCTTTCGCGCTTCAATTCGGTGAAGGTGCTGGGGCCGGGGCACGACACCGGCATCGTCTCGTTCGTGATGGAGGGGGTTCATCCCCACGACATCGGCACCATATTGGATGAGGCGGGAATCAACATCCGGGCCGGGCACCACTGCGCCCAGCCGCTCATGGAGCGGCTGAACGTGGGCGCGACCGCCCGCGTCAGCTTCGGCATCTACAACACCCCGGCGGACGTCGACCGTCTGGCCGCGGGCATGGAAAAGGTAGTGAGGATCTTCCGATGACCGGGGAAGAACCAAAAGCGTTCAACGTCGAGGAAATCAGCGAGGCCCCGCCCCCGCCGGAGCGGCCCCGCCCCGTGGATTTTATCGAGAGCTTCCTCAAGGAGGAAAAGCCCGCCGTCTCCCCGGAGGAGCCGGGCGGCAGCCTCTATGACCAGGTGCTGGACGCGCTGAAGAACATCTACGATCCGGAAATTCCGGTGAATATCTACGACCTCGGCCTCATCTACGGGCTGGAGATCGTCGAAGGCCATGTGGTCATCACCATGACGCTCACCACGCCCCACTGCCCAGTGGCCGAATCCATGCCGGGCGAGGTGGAAACCCGCGTCGGCGCGGTGCCGGGCGTGGGCTCGGTCGAGGTGAACCTCGTGTGGGACCCGCCATGGGACCCGCAGAAAATGTCTGACGAGGCCAAACTGGAACTGGGGATGCTGTAATGACGGACGGAACCCCGAACCTGACCCCAACGGTAGAGCCGCGCAAGCGCGCCCCGCGCCCCGCGCCGCTGACAGTGACCGAGAAGGCCGCCGAGCGCATCCGCGAACTGCTGGCCAAGAGCGACAAGCCCGCCGCCGGACTGCGCCTGACCACGCCGCAAAAGGGCTGCTCGGGCCTCTCCTACAAGGTGGAGTACGTGGACGCGCCCAACCCGATGGATGAAGTCGTCGAGACGCCGGGCGGCCGCCTTTATATTGACACCATGTCGCTGCTATACCTCATCGGGTCGGAGATGGACTGGCAGGAAGACATGTTCACTGCCGGGTTCACCTTCCGGAACCCGAATGAGAAAGGGCGCTGCGGCTGTGGCGAAAGCTTCCATATTTAACACCACCCTCGCCCGCGCCGCGCTGGCTGCGAGCCTTGTCGCGGTGCTTTCCGGCTGCGCCCTCACCAAGGTTGTCACCGTGCCGGTGAAAGTTGTGGCCGGCACCGTTGAAACCGCCGCCGACGTGGTGGACTGAGGCCAAATTTAAAACTGTTTCAGGAAGCGCCCTCCGGGGCGCTTTTCTTTGTTTTCGTTAGCAGAGCCCCCGTTCGCTGAGGCGCACAAACAAAAAACCTTCCGCTGCGCCCCTTCGATTCATCGGAGCGCGATTTCCAAAGCCTCTTCCCGCGCCTCCGCCAAACAAGGCGGGACCCAGCCTGGCAATGCCCCTAGAAGCCCCGTAGAGGCACTTTACAGCGCGATTCCAGGCCTGCCCGCTACCACCCTAGCCGTAATAGGCAAAAACCTCTCTACAAGCGTTTAAACCCCCTTGGCGTTGATTTCCTGTTTTGCGGGAATTTGGCGGGCGCCTGTACGCCAGCGCGGCGACGGCGCAGCCATTAAGAAAACGATTACTCTAATCGAATATATTCGCCATTTCTTAGTTTAAATTTCTTAGAATCATTCGCATCTTACTCACGCGCCACCAGCAATCCCCCCGGACGTCCGTGCGGGAAGCTTCAACCGCCCCGCAAGTACCGGACGTGCATTGACGGAAAGGCAGTCAATCGCATGGAGCTTTCACCCCCACAGCTCGCAGCGCACGGAACCGACATTGCCCGGTACATCATCGCTGCTGCCCATAAGACCCAGACGCCGGCGTTCGAAATGAACGACATATTCAAGGAAAACCCTGAAACGGGCTATTATCTCGGCGGAGTGCTGCACCATATCGCGTCCGATACAGCCAGCGACGTGTTGATGAACCAGAGCGGGCTTCGCTTTCTTGTTCTTGACACCGGTAGACTGGATCCAGGCAGGATTCTGGCATCAGGAGCCTGCAACGCGCATTGGTCCGACATCAAGCAGCGGATCGATGCGTATTTCGGGCTGGAGCCAGCGCGGATGGCGCAAGGCAACGGCGGCGGCGAGACCGCGGGATCAGTCCCCATCGAGTGACCGGTCGAGATCGACCGGGCGGGTGAAGCGGACGAGCATGCCCTCGCCGGGGCGGATATCGGCCCAATGGTCCACGTCGAAGGCGAGGCTGACAACGCCAGCGGTCGGCAGGAAGGCGGCGAGCAGGGCCATGAGCCGCGCCGGGCCCTGCCCGGCCAGCAGCATTCCCAGATCCTCGAAGCCGGGGTTATGGCCGACAATGAGGATGCTGCCCCATTCATCCGGCAGGTCATGGATGAGGTCGAGGAGGGTGTCGCTGGAGGCGAGATAGACGCGCTCGTCCTCGATCTCGGCCAGCTTCGCGCCGTAGCCTTCCTCCACCAGCGCGAGGGTCTCCAGCGTGCGGACGGAAGGGGAGACTAGCACCCGGTCGAACGCCAGCCCTTCGGTTCGCAGGTAAAAGCCCATGCGCGGCGCAGCGCGACGACCCCGCTCGTCCAGCGGCCGGTCGAAATCGCGTTGAGAGGGGTTGTTCCAACCCGCCTTGGCGTGGCGGAGCAACGTCAACGATTTCACAAGCGGCCCTTAACCTTAAAACACTCGGACGTGTCCTTATAACCCCAACGAACGGGCAAGCCCAAGGCTTGATGGGGCGCGACAGCATTGCGAACCGACCGGGAGCCGAAAAGAAAAATCAACGCCTCGTTTTCGGCGACACGGCCACGGCCCCTGGCGTATAAGCGGTCCATGCTACTGCCCAACGACGATGATGCGCTTTTTGCTGCCCTGATCGCCCGCGACCCCGCCTACGAGGGCTTCGCCTACGTGGGCGTGAAGACCACCGGCGTGTTCTGCCGCCTCACCTGCCCGGCCCGCAAGCCGAAGCGCGGCAATGTCGTATTCTTCCCCAGCCGGGAAGCGGCTCACCGCGCGGGCTTCCGCCCCTGCCTGCGCTGCAAGCCGCTCGATGCGAAGCGCCCGGTGAGCGGCGCGTTGGAGACGCTGCGGGAGAAGGTCCGCCTTGAGCCGGACCGGCGCTGGACCGCCACAGACCTAAAAGCGCTGGGCTACGCCCCCTCCACCGTGCGCCGCGCCTTCCAGCGCGAGTTCGGCATGACTTTCAGCCAGTATGCCCGCTCCCAGCGCCTGGGCGCGGCGGTCAACACCTTGCGGCAGGGCGGCTCGGTGATCGAGGCTCAGCTGGACGCTGGGTACGAATCCGGCAGCGGCTTCCGCGAGGCAATCACCCGGCTGGTGGGCGAAGCCCCCGTCCGCAGCGCCGCCAAACCCCTGCTCACCGCCCAGTGGCTGGACACGCCCATCGGCGCCATGCTGGCGATCGTGGACAGCGCCGGATTGCATCTCCTCGAATTCGCGGAGCGCAAGGCCCTGCCCGGCGAGATCGCCCGGCTGCGGGAACGCGTGGGGCCGATCTGCTTCGGCCATAACGATGTGCTGGAACACCTCAGCAAAGAGGTGGAGCGCTACTTCTCCGGCCAGGCCGCCGGCTTCACCGTGCCGCTGGCGCACCAAGGCACTCCGTTCGAGGCGGGCGTGTGGGATATGCTGCGCCAAATTCCGGTGGGCGAGACCCGCAGCTATGGGCAGGTCGCCCAGATGATCGGCCGGCCGGAAGCCCCCCGCGCGGTGGCGCGGGCCAACGGCGCCAACCAGATCGCCATACTCATTCCCTGCCACCGGGTGATCGGGGCCGACGGCTCGCTTACCGGCTACGGCGGAAAACTCTGGCGCAAGCAATGGCTGCTCGAACACGAGCGCCGGATCGCCGCCGCCATTTCCAACCAGTGAGGAAAACATGCCCGACCAGTTTCATAAGGCCGAAGCCTTCCGCTCCCTCCATGTGCCCGGCCAGCCCGTGATTCTCTTTAACGTGTGGGATGCGGGCAGCGCCCGCGCCGTGGCCGCCAGCGGCGCCCGCGCGCTGGCAACGGGCAGCGCCTCGGTCGCCGCCGCGCACGGCTTCAGCGATGGCGAGAAGATGCCCTTCGACCTGGGCCTCGCCAATCTGGAGCGCATCGTGGCAACGACCGACCTGCCCGTCACGCTCGATATGGAAAGCGGCTACGGCGCAACCCCCGAAGCCGTGGGAGGCTCGGCATCCCGCGCAGTGCAGGCCGGGGCCATCGGCTTCAACATCGAGGACAGTTTCCCCGAAAACGGCTCCCTGCGGGCGACCGCCGATCAGGTGGCGCGGTTGAGGGCGGCCCGCAGCGCGGCGGATGCCCTTGGCATTCCCGCCTTCCTTAACGCCCGCACGGACGTGTTCTTTCAGGCCAAGCCCGAACAGCACGACGAGACCATGGTGAACGCCGCCCTCGAGCGCGGCCGCGCCTATGCCGATGTAGGCGCAGACGGCCTGTTCGTGCCCATGCTTTCCAATGAAAAACTCATCGCCCTGCTGGTCGAGAAATCCCCGCTGCCGGTCAACATCATGGCGAGCAAGGCCGCGCCGCCCGCCGCCCGCCTCGCCGCACTGGGCGTCGCCCGCATCAGCCACGGACCAGGCCCCTACCGGCTGGCCATGAAGGCGCTGGAAGACGCCGCCCGCGCCGCGCTGGACGCCTGAGCAGTTTGTATCCCAAGGGGGTCTATAACCCCCTTGGAACCCCCTTTCGTTTTAATAGGGCCGCGCCCTGCATGACCGGGTGCGCCCGGTAGAATCGAACGGGAATAAGAAGCCTGAGGCTTCCTGTGTGTTTCAAGGGGCCGTGCCCTTTACAGACCATCCGCCTGCCTCCCGGCCGCAGAAAAAGACACGGCCCGATAAACAAAAGGGAGGCTGCCAAGAGGGGTAAGCCCCTCCTGCAAAACAGAAACCACCTAGGACGGCAGGCGCTTGAGGCGCGCGGCGGTTGCCCGTTCGATCGCGGCGGCGGCCAACCGCTCCAGCCCGAGCCGGGCGCGGATGGTATCCAGAATTTGCCGTTCGTCGGCATCCACATCGCCATCAGCGGCGGCCACCTCGCAGGCCAGGCAATAGGCCGTCTCGCTCAGCTCCTCGGGGATGGCGGTCTGCACGAGACCCAGCACCGTATCCAGCCCATCATCGGTGTTGAGGATGGTGCCGCAATCCCGGCTCAGCGGAATGAGCAGCTCCACATTGAAGTTCTCGAACACCGGCCACTCCTTGACCAGGCGGCCGATGGCCTGCATCTCGGACGTGCCCATGCGGCCGTTCGATCCGGCAATGACAATCATCAGGTAGACAAGCGCCGTATGAACCGAAACCGGCTGGCCGGTCATGGTATCTGCTCCCCGGTATCCGTTGCGAGCGGCATGGTAAGGCCCGCCTCGGGCTCAGGCAAGCGCTCGGGCAGTCGATCATCGGGCCCGCCATGCTGAGCCTTGCCACTGAGGAATTTGTAGGATTCCTCCACCGCCTCAAGGAGCGTGCAGCGGCGCACCTGAACATCGGCCGGAAAGGCGGAGAGGAGCCGCGAGGGCACCGCCGCGCCCAAGAGCACGAACACGCCCCGGTCCGTCGCCCGGCGGATGAGCCGCCCGAACGCCTGCGCCAGCCGGGCGCGGGTGACGAGGTCGTCGTAGGCCGAGCCGCCGAAGGCCGCTCTTCGTGCCGCGTGCAGGATGGTGGGACGCGGCCAGGGCACGCCCTCCAGCGCCACCAGCCGCAAGCTGTGGCCGGGCACATCGACGCCGTCGCGCAGGGCATCGGTGCCAAGGAGCGAAGCGACCGGATCGGCCCGGAACATGTCAACGAGCGTGCCGGTATCGATGGGGTCCACGTGCTGGGCGAGGAGCGGCAGGCCGCGCTCGGCCAAGGGGGCTGCGATGCGGGCGTGCACGGCTTTCAGGCGCGCAATCGCCGTGAACAGCCCGAGCACGCCGCCGCCCGCTGCCTGGATAAGCGCCTTGTAGGCCCCGGCCAGCTGGCCGATATCGCCGCGCTTCACGTCGGTGACGATGAAGACCCGCGCCGCATCCGCATAGTTGAACGGCGAGGGGGTGGAGAAGCGCTTGGGCGGCAGGGGCAGGTGCTGCGCGCCGGTGCGCTGCTCGGCGATGCGCCAGTCCGTCTCCATTGCCGCGCCTTTATCGCGCAAGGTCGCCGAGGTGACGACGACGCCGTGGGCGGGCTCCAGCACCAGCCCCGAGAAGGGCTTGGTGGGATCGAGCCAGTGGCGGTGGAGGCCTACATCAAACTCGCGTCCCTCAACGCGGTCGAGCGCCATCCAGTCGACGAACTCCGGGTCCGCCGCGCCGCCAAGCCGGGCGAGCAGGCCGATCCACGCCATGATGGTCTGGCGCCTGAGCCGCAGGCCGTTGGCGGCCCCTTCAATGCGGGTGCGAAGCGCGGTGTCCAGCCACTCGGGCCGCTCCTCCACCAGTTCCAGCAGCCGCTGTTCCAGCTTGCCCATGGGCGTGGCGAGGGCATCCAGCGCTGCCTGCGCCTCGACGCCCGCTTCCACCACGGCCGGGTGCAGGTGCGCGATTTCCGTCTCGACGCCGTAGCCTGCGTCCTGCGCGTCGGCGCGGGCGAGGATCTGCTGGCGCACCGCCGCCAGCAGCTTTTCAATGGGGCCCGAGGGCTCGCCTTCCTGCAAGCGTTGCAGCCAGTTCTCGGCGGGCAGGTCCTTCAGCGTGTCGAGAATGGCGGTGAGCAGCCGGGCGCTTTCCTCGTCGTGCAGCACCAGTTCGGAAAGGCGCGCCTCCAGCCCCCGGCGGCGGCCACGGGCGCGGGACTTCTCGGGGCCCAGCAGCCAGCGGCGCAGCTCCAGTCCTTCCGTGCCGGTGAGGTGGGCCGCAAAGGTGGAATCCGCCGCGTCGAACAGGTGGTGGCCTTCGTCAAACACGATGCGGGAGAGGCGCTCGTTCTCCGATTTTCCCCGCGCGGCGTTCACCATCACCAGCGCATGGTTGGCGATGACGATATCCGCGCCTTGGGTCTTGCGCGTCGCCCGCTCGATGAAGCAGCGGCGGTAATGCGGGCAGCCCGCGAACACGCACTCGCCGCGCCGGTCGGTCAGCGCCGCGATGCGGTTGGTGCCGAATAAGGGCGTCAGCCAGCCGGGGAAATCGCCGCCGATCATGTCCCCGTCCCGCGTGTAGCGGGCCCAGCGCATGGTGAGGTGGGCAAGGATCGCGGCGCGGCCGGTGAACGCCCCTTGCACCGCGTCCTCAAGGTTCAAAAGGCACAGGTAATTCTCGCGCCCCTTTCGCACGACCGTTTTGCGGGCGCGCTCGGCGGGGTCCGGGTAGAGGCGGGAAAGCTCGGAATCCAGTTGGCGTTGCAGCGCCTTGGTGAAGGTGGAAACCCACACGCTGCCACCGGACTTCTCCGCCCACAGGCTGGCGGGCGCGAGATAGCCCAGCGTCTTGCCCGTGCCGGTGCCCGCTTCCACCAGCGCCACGTTGGGGGCGGCCTGCATTTCGCGCGGGCGAAAGGCGAAGCTGGCGGCCTCCGCATAGTCCCGCTGCTGGGGCCGCTCCTCCCGCGCCGCCGCCCACGAGATGCGCGAGGCGGGCCTGCACGTCCTCCTCACCCAGCCGCACATCGCGGGGCTTCATCGGCGGGGGCGACTCCTCCCATTCGGGCAGCGCCAGGAACAGCGGCCGGTCCGCATGGCGGGGCGACGGCAGGCGCTGCGCGACCAGCGTTGCCCACGGCCACTTGAGGCGCAGCAGCGCCTGCGCCGAGCCATAGGCTCCCACCTTGTAGCGCCAGTTGGGCTCTTCCATTTCCGAGAGCAGCTTTTCGGCCGCCACACGCAGAAACAGGGCCTCCTCCTCCGGCGTCACCGGGGCGTCCAGCCCCAGCGCGCGGGCCATGCCGCGCGCGGTCGGCACGCAGAACTGGGCCGGACGCACGAAGGCGAACAGCTCCAAGAGATCCAGCCCCGAAAGCGAGGGATAGCCCAGCCGCGAGGCGGTGAGCGGGGCGTTCAGCAGAATGACCGGCGTATCGGCGGCAAGGCGGATCGCCTGCCCGCGTGTCAGCGACTGCGGCTGGCCGTCCCCCTCCGCCATCCAGATGCCGACGTGGGCGGCGACAAGCGTTGGATGGCGCAAGAGCAGCGCATTTCCGGTATGTGCGGGTTGATCGGTCATGGCAGGAACACTAATGACCGTCTCTCGTGCTCACCACAACCACCGGATTGATAAGATGGACGCTCTGAAAGACGCAGCGCAAGTAAACAAGGCCTGGGTGTTCGAGGAGGCCCGAAAACTGGTGGAGCGTTACGCGTCCGCGCCGCCCGAGAAGGGCTATGTGCTGTTCGAGACCGGCTATGGCCCCTCCGGCCTGCCGCACATCGGCACCTTCGGCGAGGTGGCCCGCACCACCATGGTGATGCACGCCTTCTCCCTGCTCTCCGACCTGCCGGTGAAGCTGATCTGCTTCTCGGACGACATGGACGGCCTGCGGAAAGTGCCGGACAACGTGCCGAACAAGGAGATGCTGGCGCCCGCGCTCGGCAAGCCGCTGACGCAGGTGCCGGACCCGTTCGGCACCCACCCGAGCTTCGGCGAGCACAACAACGCTCGCCTGCGCGCGTTTCTGGACGCGTTCGGCTTCAAGTATGAGTTCCTGTCGGCCACGGAGTGCTACAAGTCCGGCCGGTTCGACGCCACGCTGCTGAAGATGCTGGCGAACTACGACAAGGTGATGGACATTATCCTGCCCACCCTTGGGCCCGATCGCCGCAAGACCTACTCGCCGTTCCTGCCCGTGTGCCCGAAGACCGGCATCGTGCTGCAAGTGCCGATGGTGGAGCGGGACGTCGAGGCCGGCACCGTCACCTACATCGACCCCAACGACGGGGAGCGCATGACCGTCCCTGTCACCGGCGGCCACTGCAAACTGCAATGGAAGGCGGACTGGGCGATGCGCTGGGTCGCGCTCGGCGTCGATTATGAAATGGCGGGCAAGGACCTGATCGATAGCGTTACCCTTTCCGGCAAGATCGCCCGGGCGCTGGGTGCCAAGCCGCCGGAAGGCTTCAACTACGAGCTGTTCCTCGACGAGAAGGGCGAGAAGATCTCCAAGTCGAAGGGCAACGGCCTGACGATCGAGGAGTGGCTGACCTACGCCAGCCCGGAGAGCCTTGCGCTCTACATGTATCAGGCCCCGCGCAAGGCCAAGCGCCTCTACTTCGACGTGATCCCGAAGGCGGTGGACGAATATTACGCGTTCGTCTCGGCCTTCCCGAAGCAGACGGACGCGGAGAAGCTGGGCAACCCGGCCTTCCACATCCACACCGGGAATGTGCCGGAGATCGACCTGCCGGTCTCGTTCGCGCTGCTCTTGAACCTGGTGGCCGCCGCCAACACGGACGACCGCGCGGTGCTGTGGGGCTTCATCTCCCGCTATGCGCCGGGCGCAACGCCTACGAGCCACCCGGAGCTGGACCGCTTGGTGGGCTATGCGCTCGCCTACTACCGCGACCGCGTGGCCCCCACCTTGCAGGTGCGCGCGCCGACCGAGCAGGAGAAGGCTGCGATGGCCGACCTGATGCAGCGGCTGGAAGCGCTGCCGGACGACGCCGGAGCAGAGGCCTTCCAGACGGAAGTCTACGAAACCGGCAAGGCCCATGGCTTTGAGAACCTGCGGGACTGGTTCAAGGCGCTTTACGAGTGCCTGCTCGGCCAGTCGCAGGGCCCGCGCATGGGCTCGTTCATCGCGCTTTACGGCCGGGAGGAGACCCGCCGCCTGATCGCGGAGGCGATCGGCGCCTGATTTATAGAGGGGCTGCAAGGGCCTGGTCCCCTTGCGCTCATTCATCTCCAGGGCCGTGCGCGGGATGCCGGGCACGGCCCTTTTTTCTTGCCGGACTGAAGAGGAAGCGCAACCCCGCCTCCTCCGCCTTTTTGCAATTGATACACTCCCGGCTTTTTTCACATCCGCACCAACCCTCAGGGATATTTTCGGCGCCATAGGCGTTTGCTCCTGCGGAAAAGCGAAGCCTCGCCGGCGCTCGCTTATCCGTTGTTGCCGTTGCGGTTTCCTTTGACGCCCGGCGTTTCGGAAGGGCGTTTCCGGCTCACGCAGACCAGCCTGAGAGCATCATGCAGAAACTTGCCGTTCGCCTGGGGTCGAAGCCCGTTCGCCCGCTTCTCGAAAAGATGAACCCCGGCGGTTGGACCATCGACACCGCCGCCTTCCCCGGCGGGGAGATCGGCGTCATCCACGCGCCCGCCAGCAAGACGGCGGCGCTGTCCAGAACCGGCGTCGGCCCCGGCCTCCTGCGCTTTCCCAACGGCGATATCATCGCCTGGGCCGGCCTGCCCATCGCCCGCAACCAGCGGGTGCCGCTTACGCAGGCGAACGGCCTGCCCGGCCTTGCGCCCGAGCTGGACGGCATCTTCGCCGCCATCGGCTGGTCGGCCGCCGAAGGGCGGCTGTATGTGATTACGGATTTTCTCGGCCTCCAGCCGCTCTATGTGGGCGACGACGCGGGCGACTGGCTGGCCGCCAGCGAAACCAAGGTCTTCCCCTACGACCCCGATCCCGTTGGCTGGGGCGGCTATTACCTCATCCTCGGCCACGCCATCGGCGATGCCACCCAGACGCGCCACGCCAGGCGCCTGCGCCCGGCAAGCGTGCTCGCCGTCACGCCGCCGGAGAAGCCGGGCACGCCGCCGAAGGTCGAGACCACCCGCCACTGGGACATGCCGCAGGAAGGCGACAAGGATGCCTCCGCCGAGGAGGCGGCCGAGGCGCTGCTGGACAGCGCCGCCTCCTATCAGGCGCTGGTGGGGCGAAGCGTGTGCCTGCTCTCGGGCGGGTTCGACAGCCGCCTCATCCTCAGCATCCTGACCAAACTGGGGGTGGAGCGGCGGCAGGCGCTGATCCTCAGCCACTATGACGAGGACGCGGACCTGGACGGCAAGATCGCCGCCACCATCGCCCGCAGAACCCAAACGCCCGTCACCTACTTCCAGCCGGACCGGGACTATTTCTCCAGCCGGACCTACCTCGATTATCTGTGGTCGATCGATGGGGCAACGCCCACCCTTTACATCTTCATGGCCCAGATGATCTCGGCCCTTAAGGGCATCGACGCCATCTGGGAGGGTCTGGTGCCGGCCATGGCGTTCAAGACCATCCACCGCACGGAGGACGGCACGTTCGATGGCTTCCTGCGCGAGAAATGCCGGGCGATCCCTGAGACCATCCAGTTCCTGAAGCCCCAGGTGAGGAAGGATTTTCTGGACGCCTTCCATGCGGAGTTCGACCGCACCCGGACGCTCTACCCCGATACGCCCCACGGCATGTGGCAGTGGATCCTGGAAAACCGCATCCGCCACCGGGTGAGCGTCAACCCCACCAAGGCCTTCGCCAACCGGGTGACGCCGCTGAATCTGGGCGCCTCGCGACGGCTGTTCAGCATTACCGCGCCCGCGCCCTACGGCCGCCGGCGGGAGCGCAGCCTGTATCTGGAAGTCTACCGCATCATCGCGCCCGAGCTGGCGCGCGTGCCCTTCTATTCAGGCGGCGTGCTGCACCGGGGTGATGCGCCATGGTACAGCTTTGCCGCCTGCAAGCTGATGCAGGACGGATGGAAGGCGCTGGCCTGCTATCCCGGCCTCGCCCGCCGCCTTGGCCTTGGCCAGCATTTCGGCTTCGCGCCGTCGCGCTTCGTGCGGCACCCGGCCATCTACAAGGAAGAGGACGATTACCTGGACATGGACGTGGTGCGCCGCGCCGAAACCGACGACCAGCTTCGCAAGGTTATCGGCAAGTTCCTGTTCCACTGGCGCACCACCCGCTGGGTACACGAGGACCGACTTTATTCAACGCTTGGCGAAGCCCGGGCCTGATGTCCGGGCAGCCAAGGTCATAAGCACCGGCGTGAGGGGCACATGCAGAAACTCGCGGTTCGTTTTGGCACTGACTCCGTCCGCCCGATGCTGGAGCGGATGAACCCCGGCGACTGGGTTATCGATATCGCCGCCTTTCCGGGCGGGGAGATCGGCGTCGTCCACGCGCCGGGCGAGCGATCGTCGGCGCTGGCCAATACGGGCGCAGGCCCCGGCCTCTGGCGGCTGGAGAACGGCGACATCATCGCCTGGAGCGGCTTGCCGCTCGCCGAAGGCAAGACGGTGCCGCGGGTGGCGGCCAACGTGCTGCCCGAACTGGCCGCCCGGCTGGACGGCGTGTTCGCCGCCATCGGCTGGTCGCAGGAAGACGGGCGGCTTTACATCGTCACCGACTTTCTCGGCCTCCAGCCGGTCTACGTGGGCGACCATTCGGGAGACTGGGCGGCGGCGACCGAGATCAAGCCCTTCCCCTACGACCCGGACCCGGCCGGGTGGGGCGCGTTCCTCGCCTTCGGCCACACCATCGGCAACGTCACCCTGACGACGCGCGCCGAGCGGCTGCGCCCGGCAACCATTCTCACCGTAACGCCGCCGGACGCGCGAGGCGCGCCGCCGCGCATCAAAACCTCCCGCTACTGGGAGATGCCGGACGAGGGGCAGGAGCCGCCGCCAGAGGCAACCGTCGCCGCGCTCAAGGCCAACACCGCCGCCTATCAGGCGCTGGCGGGGCCGAACGTGTGCCTGCTCTCGGGCGGGTTCGACAGCCGCCTCATCCTCAGCCTGCTGCACCGCATGGGGGTGGAGGAGCGGCGCGCCTTCATCCTCAGCCACCACGACCAGGACGCGGACATGGACGGCCGGCTGGCCGCCCGCGTGGCCAAGCGCAGCAACACGCCGTGCGAATATTACACCCAGAACCGGGAGTTCTATTCCACCAAGGAATACCTCGACTACGTGTGGGCCATCGACGGGGCGACGCCCAACCTGCACCTGTTCATCGCCCAGCTGGCCCCCACGCTGAACGGCCACGGCTCGATCTGGGAAGGGCTGATTCCGGCGGTGGCGCTGCGCGCGCCCATGCAGTCGGGCGACGGCGGCTTCGAGACCATGCGGCGCGAGCGGGTGCACATCAACCGCACTTCCATCAAGATTTTCAAGCCGGCGGTGCAAAAAGCCATGCTCGATGGCTTCGAAGCCGAGTTCGAGCGCACCAAGGCGCTCTATCCGCAAACGCCCCACGGGGTCTGGCAGTGGGTGATCGAGCAGCGGGTGCGGAACCGCTCGGGCATCAACCCCACCAAGGTCTACCCCAACCACGCGACGCCGCTGATGGTTGGCTCCTCCCGCCAGCTGTGGGAGCTGATCGCGCCCATCGGCTACGAACGGCGCAAGCATTACGACTATTACATCGACGTCTTTCGCGCTCTCGCGCCGGAGATGGCGCAGATCCCCTTCTATTCCACCGGCGGCTCGCTCCACCGGGCGGACACGGACTGGGCCACCTACAAGGCCTATGAGCTTGGCCTCAAGACCTGGCGGGCCGTCAACAAGCGGCCGCTGCTCGCCCGCGCCTGCGGCATCCATCGCAAGTTCGGGTTCATCCCGTCCCGCTTCACCCGCCATCCGGTCATCTTCCGGGAGGAAGACGACCTCCTGGACATGGATTTCGTGCGCCGCGCCGAGACCGAGGAGCCGCTGCGCTTTGAGTGCGGCAAGCTGCTGTTCCACTGGCGGGCGGCGCGCTGGGTGCACGAGAACCGGCTGCACGCGACGCTGCTGCCCGGCTGAGCCTCAACCGGAACCGTGACCGCCGCTTCGCGATTTTAGCGACAACTGGGCTTGCCCTTGGCCGTAAGGGCAATACCCTTCATGGCGGAGAAAGGTACGGGCGTGTACCCCTCCATGGTTGCGGTTGCGCGTTATGGCCAAGACTGGCGTTCCCCTGCGGGCGCCTGCCTGTCAAAAAGATCAGCCTGAGAGTGACATGCAGAAACTTGCCGTTCGTTTGGGCCCGAAGCCGGTTCGCCCCCCTTCTCGAGAGGATGAACCCCGGCGGCTGGACCATCGACACCGCCGCCTTCCCCGGCGGGGAAATCGGCGTCATCCACGCGCCCTCGAAGCACACCGGCATTCTGGCGAAAACCGGCACCGGGCCGGGGCTGATGCGGCTGGAGAACGGGGACATCATCGCCTGGAGCGGCCTGCCGCTGGCCGAGGGACGGACGGTGAAGCTGCGCGCGGCGCGCGATCTGCTCACGCTGGGCCGGGGGCTGGACGGCGTGTTCTCCGCCGTCGGCTGGTCCGCCGAGGACGGCCGCCTCTACGCCACCATCGATTTCCTCGGCCTCCAGCCGTTCTATTACGGCGAGACGCCGGACGGCTGGATGGCCGCCAACGAGACCAAGCCCTTCCCTTACGTGCCGGATGCGGCGGGCTGGGGCGGCTTCATCGCCTTCGGCCAGACCATCGGCGGCTCCACCCTCGCCCACCATGCGGAGCGGCTGCGCCCGGCGACCGCGCTCACCATCACCCCCGGCATGCCCGGCGCACCGGCGAAGGTGGAGGCCACCCGCTACTGGCAGATGCCGGACGAAAAGCCGAAGGAGCCCGCGACCGCCGATATCGTTGCAACGCTGGAGGCCAACACCGCCGCCTATCAGGCGCTGGCGGACGAAAGCGTGCTGCTGCTCTCGGGCGGGTTCGACAGCCGCCTCATCCTCGGCCTCCTCCACCGGCTGAAGGCGGAGAACCGCCGCGCCCTCATCCTCAGCCACTACGACGAGGACGCGGATCTGGACGGGCGGCTGGCCGCCATCACGGCGCGGCTGACCGACACGCCCATCGAATACGACCACCCGGACCGGCAGTTCTTCTCCTCGGGCGCGTACCTTGACTACATCCACGCCATCGATGGCGGCACGCCCAACCTCTACATGTTCATCGCCCAGCTTTCGGCGGTGCTGGAAGGCCGCAAGGCGGTGTGGGACGGCCTCATTCCGCCGCTCGCGCTGCGCGGCCCGCTGCAAACGGCGGACGGCGCGCTGGTGCCCTTCCGCCACGAGCGCTTCCTGACCGGCGGCGCGCCCATCCGCATCTTCAAGCCGAAGGTGTTGCAGGACATGCGCGACGCCTTCCAGGCGGAGTTCGAGCGCACCAAGACCCTCTTCCCGGATTCGCCCCACGGCCGCTGGCAGTGGATCGTCGAGAACCGGATGCGGAACCGCACCGGCGTCAACCCCACCAAGGTCTACGTGAACCATGTGACGCCGCTGCTGGTGGGGTCCTCGCGCGCCCTGTGGGAGCTGGCTGCCACCATCCCCTTCGCGCGGCGGCGGGACTACCAGTATTACATAGACGTGTTCCGCACCCTCTCGCCCGAGTTGACGCGGGTGCCCTTCTCTTCGGGCGGCGACCTGCACCGGGCCGATGCGCCCTGGCACACCTACCAGACCTACGCCCTGCAACAGAAAGGCTGGCGGGCGCTGGCCCGGCGTCCGCGCCTCGCCCGCATGGTGGGCATTGCCAATGAGGCCGCCTTCGCCCCCTCGTGCTTCATGAACAGCCCCGCTCTCTACCGCGAGGAGGACGACCTGCTCGACATGGACGTGGTGCGCCGCATGGAAACCGACGAGGCATTGCGCGCCACCAACGGCAAGCTGCTGTTCCACTGGCGCACCACGCGCTGGGTGCATGAGAACCGCCTGCACACAACCCTTCTGGAGGCCCCGGATGATCGCGACCAGCCGCTTCCTGCTCTGGCTGCCCAGGCCGGGTAGCCCGGCCGATCCGGCATCGCTGCGCCGCTGGCAGGAAACCGCCGGCCGCGCGGGGCTGACCGCCGTGAACTGGGGCCCGCTGCGCCTGGGCGTCGGGCCCGGCCCCTCGCCCCGGCCCGCCGAGACCGCCGCGCCGCAAACGGTGCTGGACGCCTACCCCCTGCGCCTGCCGCACCTGCCGGCAGCCTCGGGCCCCATCGATGCGCGCTGGGCGGAGGAGCACGCCCAGATCTTCACCCTGCTCGGCTGGGACGGGCGCCAGCTCACCCTGCAATCGGATGCCGTAGGGCTGAAGCCGGTTTACTGGGCGGAGACGGCGGACGGCTGGCTGTTCGCCTCTACCATCACCGACATTCTCCTCTGCGAGCCCGCGCTGGCCCAGCCCATCGACCCGCTGGCCCTGCAGTTCCTGTTCATCGGCCGCGCCGTGTGGGAAGACCGCACCCTGCACCAGCGGGTGAAGCGGTTGAAGAGCGGCGCGGTCTACCGCTGGACGGCGGACGCAGGGCTCACCATCACCCGCGAGCGGCGCTGGCAGCTGCCCGAGCCCGAGCCGAAGATGCGCTGGGACGCCTTCTGCGCCCGGATGGACGGCGAAATCGGGCGGCTGATGGACCACACCCTTGGCAACAAGCCGGAGCCGCTGGCCCTCTCCCTTTCGGGCGGCTACGACTCGCGCCTGCTGGCGGCACAGGTGGTAGCGCGCGGGCTGAAGCCGCTGTCGCTCACCTTCGGCGCGGGCCACACGCGCGAGGCGCGCGCCGCCGCCGAGATCGCCCGCCTGCTCGGCCTGCCACACCGCGCGGCTCCCTACCGGGACGACATCATCCTCGGCCACCTCAACCGGCTGACCGGCTGGTTCGAGGGCTGCTCGGACCTGTCGCTGGGCCAGGCCGCCGCCATCGAGGACTTCCACCTGCCGCCGGTGCGAATGGTGCAGGGCTTTGCGGGCGACCTGATCGCCGGCTCCTTCGCCGCCCGGCTGAAAGGCGGCGACGACATCTCGCTCGATGCCCTGTCCCACGCCATCGTGCGCTACTATTTCCCGACCGCGCCGGACCTCGCCCGCGTGATCGGCATTCCCTTCGATCACGATGCCATGGAAGCCAGCGTTCGCGCCGAGCTGGGCGACGACAGCCCCTGCATCCCCGCCTTCTGGCGCTGGGCGTGGGAAGACCACGTGCGGCGCTACACGGCGGGCGTGCTGCTCGCCACCCAGCCGTGGGCCGACCTGCTGTTGCCCTACTACGACCGGGACTACGTGACCTTCTGGGCCCGTGTGCCGCTGGAAGGACAGCGGGACCGCATTTGGTTCAAGCGCTGGTTCGCCGAGCGCCACCCAACGCTCGCCCGCGTGCCCCACCCAGAGGCGCTGGAGCACATGATCTCCCAGACCCAGCCCGCCCGCGCCTTCGAGTGGACCGGGCGGCAGTGCTACAAGGTGGCCGAACGCCTGCTCGGCACCCGCCGCCTGAACGAGGCCATGCGCGCCATTGGGCGCAGCACCTACATCTACGACGGCCCGAACCTCACCTCCCGCTGGCACCAGCGCCAGCTGTTCGAGCGGCTGGAGCAGTTCCGCCCCGCCCTGCAACAGCAGCTGGGCATCCACCTGAAGCCGGACTTCGCCAGCGGCCTGCCCGACCGGCGCGGCCGCACCACACAGCCCGCCCGCCTGCTGCTGACGCTGGGCGCCTATGCCGACCACCTGCAACGCGCCCTCGCCGCCGGACGCCGCGAAGTGCGGCTGGAGGAAGACGCCGCCCCCTCGCAGCTCGCGCCGCAAGCCGCCCCGTCAGGAGGGTGAAGGTTCCTGTCGTTGATCGAGGTTGATTTTTGCAGAGGGTCTCGGACCCTCTGCACTCCCTTTCGTTTCGGGCCGCACCCGGTCGCACCGGCGCACTCTCTGGAGGAAGGACGCGGCCCGAAAAATGAATAGGGGATTGCAGGGGGAACTTGTTCCCCCTGCAATCAAACCCCGAACGAGAACAATCCCGCCCCTCAGGCGGCGGAGGCGAGGCGTGCTTCCGGCGCATCCTCCGCCCAGCGCACGTAGCGGGCGAGCGTCCAGAAGCGGCGGAGGATGTGCAGGCCGTCGTACTGGAGGTCGCGGGTGGGGAAGCAGAACTGCATGAGGTTCTGCGGCACGTCGATGCCGAAGCGTGACCGGAGCGCGGGCGCGGCCGCTTCTACTTCTGCCGCCATGCTGCGGCGGATTTCGTCCGTCTCGCCGCCGTAGGAGATTCGCATGATATCCGGGTGCGGCAGTTCGCGGCCCAGCGACTTGTAGAGCTTCTCCTTGGCGTCCAGCCCCCGGTCGCGGGCGAACTTCCGCAGGATGTCCTTCAGCGCGGGCTTGATGGCGAACACGCTGGAGGGGTGCGGAATGGTGGCGACTTCCGGGAAGTGGGCCTTGAACACGGTGTAGAACAGGGTGCGGTCCACCTGCGCCATCAGCGGCTGGTGCATCCACAGTTCCATGTAGGCCCGGTCGAGGAAGGGATAGAAGGGCGCGAAGCGGGAGCCGATGATTTCCGCCTGCGTGGAGGTGAAGCGGCGCTGGCGGTTGCTGCACGCCCACAGCATGGCGGACTGGAACAGGTGCGGCGCATCCGGCAGGTTGTCGTAGGCCGACTGGCACAGCTGCTCGAACGGCTTGTCGAACCCGGCCATCTCCGCCGCCTTCAGCTGGTTGGGGAAGGCGTAGCTGCGGATGATGCCTTCGGCCAGCGCATCCTTGCTGCGGAAGAACTGCGGGGCGACGCGGCAGACGAACGCGCCACTCATGGTATCGCCGAGGAAGCCGTGCATGACGGCGGTGCCGTCCGTCTCCGGCATGGCCAGCAGGTTGGCGATGTGCATGACATAGGGGTCGATCTGCCCCTGCAGCACCTCGAAATAAAGCGGCATGCGGGAGCGCAGCATGTCGTGCGGATAGGGCACGGTTCTAAGGTCGAGCCCCAGCCGTTCGGCGATCTGCCGCGCCGCCCAGAACTCGCTGTGGTGCGGCTCGCCGTAGGTGTAGGCGCGGTAGCGATGCCCCATCGCGCGGGTGGCCGCCGCCATCAGCCGCGAGTCATAGCCGCCGGAGAGGGCAATGACCGGCGGGCCGGCATGCCAGGCCAGCTTGCGCCGGATGGAATCGAACATCGCCTCCTTCACCTGTGCGGCGACCATATGCGGGTGGGCATCCGGGTTCGGGTCCCCCAGCCGCACCTTGATGCCCTCCGCATGGAGCACCGGCCCGGTGGTCGCCGACCACTCCACCCGGTCGCCGCAGAACAGGCGCTCGATGCCGCCCTCCATGGTGCGCCGCCCCATGGGGGAGAGCAGGATCAGGAACTCCAGCACCGCCAGCCTGTCCACCGGCGCATCCGCCGGGGCCACCTGACGGATGAGTTCAATGCGGTTGGAGAGCCACCACCCCTCCGCCCGGCGGCGCAGGAACACAGGCCGGATGCTGATGAGGTCCCCCGCGATGGAAAGCGTGCCCGGTGCGGTCTCGCGGATTTCGGTGAACACCTGCAAGGCGTCCTGCAGGTCGTCAAAGCCGATAGTGTCCGGCCACTCGGAGGCGCTGGCATGACGGGCAGGCACGGTGTCGATCACCCGCACGAGGCCGCCCGCGTGCGGGCGCGCGCCCTTGCCCGGCAGCACCCACAGCCGCGCCGGGCCGAAGGCGAACTCGGTAAAGCCGGAGACCAGATCGGGCGAGATCGCGCCGCTCGGTCCGTTCACGTGCGGGAGATAAGCCAGCCAGCGGTCGGTGAGCAGCATCCGCACCCCCTCTCAGATGTTCCAGTTCCCCATCAGTCTAGGGCGATGCGGGCGTTATTCCAGAGAGTTGGAGGCACAAGCCCGTTCGCAGGGCAAACAAGACAAAAGAGATAAGGGGGCCTCGGGCCCCCTTATAATCCCCCTTCGTTTGAAAGGGGCGCACCCGATCTTGCTGTTCAGCGCAACGCCCATGCGGGGCGCGGCCCGCCAAGCGAATGGCCCGAAAACAAAGGGAGGTGCAGGAGGGACCTCTTGTTTGTGCGCCTCCGCGCACGGGGCCCCTCCCGCAGAGTGCAAGCAACCTGCTTAGACGCTGGCCTTCTGCACCGCGATCCAGTTGCGGATCTTGGCTTCCAGCACGGTCATCGGCAGGGCGCCGGTGCCCAGCACCTGCTCGTGGAAAGCGCGCACGTCGAACTTCGGACCGAGCTGCTGCTCGGCTTCCGTCCGCAGGCGGCGGATGGTCAGCTGGCCGATCTTGTAGGCAAGCGCCTGGCCCGGAATGGCGATGTAGCGCTCCACTTCCGCCGTGGCGTCGGTTTCGCCCATGGCCGAGTTGTCGAGCATGTACTTGATCGCCTGCTCGCGGGTCCAGCCCTTGGCGTGGATGCCGGTGTCGACCACCAGGCGCATGGCGCGCAGCATCTCATCGTCCAGACGGCCGAACTGCTGGTACGGGTCGGTCAGCAGGCCCAGCTCCTTGCCGAGCGATTCGGCGTAGAGGCCCCAGCCTTCCGTGTAGGCGTTGTTGCCGCCGAAGCGCAGGAAGTCCGGAATGGTCGGCGTCTCCTGCGCCAGGCTGATCTGGTAGTGATGGCCCGGCACCGCCTCGTGCAGGAACAGGGTTTCCATGCCCGGCTTGGTGCGGGACGGCAGGTCATAGGTGTTCACGTAGAACACGCCCGGACGCGTGCCATCGGCGCTGCCCGACATGTAGTAGGCGCCGGCCTGGTTCTTCTCGATGAAGGCCGGAACCGGGCGGATCTCGAACGGCGTCTTGACGGTCCGGTTGAACAGGCGCGGCATGCCCGCATCCACGCGGGCGCGGATGGAATTGTAGGCCGCCAGCAGCTCGTCCTTGCTCTTGAACTTGAACTGCGGGTCGGTCCGCAGGTGCTCGAAGAACTGCTTCAGGGTGCCCTTGAAGCCAACCTGGTTCTTGATGGCTTCCATCTCGCGGGTGATGCGCGCCACTTCCTTGAGGCCGATCTCGTGGATCTCGTTCGGCGTCATCTTGGTGGTGGTGTGCTGTTCAACCAGCGCGGAATAGAGCAGCGGGCCATCCTTCATGCCGAGCAGGCCCGGCACGCGGCGAGCGTGCGGCTTGTACTCGGTTTCCATGAAGGTCTTCAGCCGCTGGTAGACCGGAAGGATCGTGTTGGCGATCTTGTCCTGGTAGGCCTGGGTCAGCCGCGCCTTGTCGCTGGCGGAGAAGTCCGCCGGCATGTTCTTGATCGGCAGGTAGTAGGTGCTGTTCTCAACGCCCTGCTTGATGATGGTGTCGAGCTGGCCGATCACGTTGTTCACCACCACCTGCGGCTGCACGTGCCCGGCGTTTATGCCCTCGCGCATGCGAACGATGGCGCGGTCCATCACGACCACGAAGTTGTCCATGCGCTTGAGGCCGTCCTCATAGTCCTTCACCGTCTTGTACGGCGCGATGGACTGGCCGGAGGACAGGTCCGGGAAGAAGGTGTGCATGCCGTAGAAGTGATCGATCGGCAGCTGGGTCTGGATGGTCTCCAGCGGCTTCGAGGCGAAGCGCAGCGCCAGTTCCGTCTCATACTTGAAGACATCGTAGTAGATGGCGTTGTCCGGGCTCAGCGCCGAACGGTCGATGGTGGCGAGGCGCGCCAGATCCTGCTGCTTGGCCTGATAGACCGCGGCGGCATATTCGTCGGACAGATAATCGCCGATCCGGTCGGCATAGCGCATGTCGCCGCGCGCCAGCGCGTTGATCGGGTTGAGGCGCAGGTTGGTCTCGTCGCTGTCCTTGAACAGCTGGGCCAGCTGCTGATCGGCGCTCGGCTTGACCACGGCCACCGGCTCCGGCGGCTGCTTGGTGGCGCAGGCGGCCAGCACGGCAAACGGCAGGGCGGCCATGCTGAGGCGCAGCCACGTCTTCAAATTGCTCATCTTAAGGAACCCCCTTGTATCGACGCGCAGCGCCGGATCAGGGCGCTGCGCGAATATAAATCGCGACATGGCGGCCAGCCCCTTGCCGGAGCAATTCTCCCGCGATGAACCGCCGGCGCCGTGCGCCGAACTGCCGCCATGCCGCGATGAACCGATGATTTACTGCATCGGCACGACACGGCCAGAGGCCATGACGAACTGCACCTTCTCCAGCACCCGAACGTTGGTGAGCGGGTCGCCATCCACCGCGATGATATCAGCCGACTTGCCGGGCTCCAGCGTGCCGATTTCGCTCTCTAGCCCCAGCAACTTCGCCGCCGAGGTGGTGGCGCTGGCCAGGGCCTCGCGCGGGGTAAGCCCGCCGTATTGCACCATCAGGCCGAACTCCTCGCCGTTGCGGCCGTGCTCATAGACGGCGGAATCGGTGCCGAAGGCAATGGGAACGCCCTCGTGCTTGGCCGCCGCGATCTGCTTGCCGCGCACCTTCAGCGTCTGGCGGATCTTCTCTTCCACCTGCGGGGTGTAGACGCCCTTGCCCAGCCGCTCGGAAATGCCGGTGAAGGCCATCAGCGTCGGCACCATGTAGGTGCCCTTCTCCTTCATCACCTTGAGGCCGGCGTCATCGACGAAGGTGCCATGCTCGATGGAATCGACACCCGCCCGCGCGGCGGTCTCGATGCCCTTGGCGCCATGGGCATGGGCCGCGACCTTGAGGCCGAGGCTGTGGGCCGTGTCCATGATGGCCTCAAGCTCCTCATTGGTGAAGTGCTGGCCAAGGCCGCGCGCCTGCTGCGAGAGCACGCCGCCCGTCGCGGTGATCTTGATGACATCCGCCCCGGCGCGGGAAGCCTCGCGCACGCGGGCCGCGCACTGCACCGCGCCGGTGCAGGTGTTGCCGGCCGACAGGGCCTCCACCACCTCGCGGCGGAACCCGCTCACGTCACCATGGCCGCCGATGATGGAAATAGCCGGGCCGGAGGAGAGAATGCGCGGGCCGACGATCACCCCGTCGCGCACGGCGTCGCGCAGGGCGAAGCCCACGTTCTTGCCCGAGCCCAGGTCCCGCACGGTGGTGAACCCGGCGCGCACGGTGACGAGCGCGTTCTTGGTGCCGACGGCCGTGGCGTATTCATCGCTGTTCACGGCCTCCTTCCACCACGGCGTGCCCGGATCGCCCGAAAGGTGCACGTGCGCGTCGATCAGGCCCGGCAGCACGGTCTTGGACGACAGGTCGATTTCCTTCACCGGCTCGTCCGGCTTCAAATCGGGCACCAGCGCCCGCACATCCGGATTGCCGCTCGCGACCTTGACGATGCGTCCATCGCGCACGGCGATGGTGGACGGCCCCAGCGCGGGCTTGTTCGCATCGACGATCACCCGCCCGGCGCGCACCAGCGTGACCTCCGCCTGCGCGACCTGCGGCAACAAAGCCGCCGTTGCAACCAGCGCGGTTGCAAAGAGAGGAAGCTTCCCCATGTTCGTTCTTTCCCCCGAAAGATATGAATTAAGCGAGGCTGCACCCTCCCGCGCCGCGACGCAAGAGGCAGGCGAAGTACAACTGCCACTGGCTTGTTTTCTTTTTGCAGGATGGGCCCCGTGCGCGAAGGCGAGGCCCTGGCATCCGCCGCCTTACAGCCGGTCCGGCAGGAACTGCGATTTGCGGCTGATGGTCTTGCCGGAGACCATGAACTGGCCATCGCCCATGTAGTGCAGGGTCTCGGGCATCTTGGGGGAGGGGGGCGACGTGGGCCTTCACCACCTCGAAGATGAAGAAGTTGTAGCGATCAACCATGGCGTCGTCGTGCAGGCGGCACTCGAAGCTGGCGTGGCATTCGCGGATGAGCGGGGCGTCCACCTCTTCCGCCTCCTCGGGCGTGAGGCTGAACGCGGCGAACTTGTCGGTGCTGGAGCCCGAGCAGTTGCCGATGCCGACCACCGTGTCGGTGAGCGCGGTCGTCGGCAGGTTGATGACGCACTGCCGGCTGTTGCGGATCATCTGGAAGCTGTGGTTGCCGCTGGAGATCATGCAGCCCACCAGCGAGGGGGTGAACTCCAGCACCGTGTGCCAGCCCATGGTCATGATGTTGTCCCGCCCCTGCCAGCGGGAGGAGACCAGCACGATCGGCCCCGGCTCCAGATACCGGCGCACCTCGCTCACGGGAAACGGCTGCTTCGCCTTCGTCATGGCCCACCCTCGCCTGAGACGGAACAAGCGGGGTAACGCCCGAGCAGGCGGCGGTTTTCCGGCATGGAGACAACAAAAAAGCCACCCCAATGGGTGGCTTTTTTGAAAGCGATGGTGCCGATGGAGGGACTCGAACCCCCGACCCACGCATTACGAATGCGTTGCTCTACCAGCTGAGCTACATCGGCCCGCAGCGGATTTGCGCTCCCTTATCAACCCCGCGCAAGGTTGACAAGCGGCAACGCGCATCCGCCGCCAAATACCCGCGCTGTACCGTCAGCCCATCAGCCCGCCAGCGCCGCCGCCTCGATGCGGCTGAGCGCCTGACGGGCCGCAACCAGAGCGCGCATATCGCGCAGCAGCGGCTCCATCTGGCCACGCACCGCCTGCGGCAGGGCTTCGCTGACCGCCAACGCGCCGGACAGGTCACCCTGCGCCAGGCGGCGATCCATGGTGTCCAGCTGAGAAGCAACATCGCCCGGCACCGCCGCCGCAGGCTGGTCCGCCCGGCGCACCTGCACCAGCGATTTCAGGCTCTCGCCAATCCGCTCATACCACGGGCCGGTGCTGGCCGCCGGGGCCGCCCTGGCCAGCAGGGTCGGCTTCTGGCTGGCGAGGCGCTGGCGCAGCTGCCGGAGGGTGGGCGCGCCCTCGGCCACCGCCTGAAGCGCGGTAACGTTGGCATTGTCGCTGCCCAGCGACTGAGAGAGGATGCCAACCGCTCCGCCGATGGGCTGGCCGTTGTCCAGCGCCCGGCGAATCGCCGCCACCAGCACCAGCGTGCGGGCCTGCGTGCCCTGGGCCTGAAGGCTGTCCAGCTGCGCCTTGGTTTCCGCCGTGAACTGGGTCAGGCGGCTGTCCAGCTGGGCGTGGGCATTCTGAAGGGTTTGCGCCTGCGCGCTGGCGGTGGTGACGGTCTGGTCGAGCGTTGCCAGCCGCGCCTCCAGATTGGCGACGCGCTGGGACAGGCTCGCATCGGCGGGAACAGCCGGGGCTGCGCCTTCCGCTGGAAGCGCACCTGGGCGCGCCTCAAGCTGGGCGAGGCGATCGTAAAGCGGTTGCAGGTCGGCCGATGCGCCCGCCGGGCGGGATTCCAGCGCCGCCAACCGCGCCTCAAGCCGGGCCAGCTGCTCGCCGGAGGCGCCGGTCGCGCTCCCTGTCTCCGCCGTGCCGAAGCGGCGCAGCGGCTCAGGCAGGTGCGAGCGCACCTCGGCCTCGAACCACGGATTGGCGAGCAAACCCGCCGCGAAGGCGATGGCGATGCCGGTGATGGCCCACGGCCAGCCGCTGCCGCCACGGCGGGGCTGGTCGCTCATGCTCTGACGGCGGATCGCCTCGGCGCGGGCGGACGTCCAGGCATCCCCGGCGCCGGTGCGGGCAGTCTCTGGGCCGCCCGTGGCGGAAGCCTTGGTGGTGCCGTTGTTTTCGCTCATCTTTCCCCCTCCGGGTCGGGTAAGGCCTGTTTGTGGCACAAAGCCAGGGTAGCCGCCAAGAGGCTGGCCTCGGTGGGCTGTTCGGCAACGGCAACAGCGCGCCACGGTTTCCCCGCCACCCGCGCCGCCACCTGGTCGCTGATGCAGCCCAGGCTCAACGAGGCTGGGTCAGCCCCCTGCACGGCATCATAAAGCTCAACGAACCGCGTCGCCGTGCGGGGCGATAGCAGCAACGCCCAATCGATGCGGTTGGCCGCCAGCGCCGCCTCGGCCTCGGGCGTGAAACGCCCGGCAAGCTGCGCGCGGTAGACAATGCGACGAAGAACCGAAATGCCGTGTTGCGCCAGAACGGGCGCGGGGTCGCGGCTCACCTGCTCGCCGCTCAGCCACAGCACGGTGCGCGCACCGCTGGCGATAAGGCTGGCGAGAATCCCATCCAAGTCCCCCTCCGCATGGGGGCGAACGTCCCCAAAGCCCGCGTCCACACAGGCCGCATGGGTGCCGGGACCGATGGGAAACACGGGCACACGCGCCAGTGCCGCCGCCCGCCCCGCAACAGCGGGCGGAGCCTGACGGCTGGTGAACAGCACCGCGTCGTAAGCAGCCTCCGGCAGGTCCCACGCCACCGGCTCCACGTCGAGCAGCGGGGAGACGATCGCCTCGTGCCCCGCCGCTTCCAGCCGGGCCGCCAGACGTTCCGCATCGACGCGCGGACGGGTGACGAGAACCCGCGCCATGTGCTTATCCGAACAGCGCCTTGATGGCCAGGCCGCCCTGCCCGATCAGCGCCTCGGCAAGGTCGGTCGCCATGGCGGCGGCTTCTTCCGGCCGCCCGCGAGACTGGCCCTCCACATGGTGCGCGCCATCGGGGCTCAGGATCTGCCCGCGCAGCAGCACCGCGCCATCCGCCTCCAGCGTCGCCAGCGCAGCGATGGGCGTGCGGCAGGAGCCGTCCAGCCGGGCGAGGAACGCCCGCTCCGCCGCCACCGCAAGGGCGGTGTCCGCATGGTTGAGCGCGCCGACCGCGTTGCGGGTGAAGTCATCCTCCGTCCGCACGGTGACGCCGATCGCCGCCTGCGCCGGGGCCGGTAGCATCTGCTCGGTGGGAATGGCCGCGCCCACGTGGTCCATATCCAGCCGCCGCAGCCCGGCGGCAGCCAGCAAGGTCGCGTCCGCCTCGCCGCGCGCCAGCTTGTCGAGGCGCGTCTGCACGTTGCCCCGGAACGGCACAATGACGAAATCCGGCCGCAGCAGCTTCATCTGCGCGCCGCGCCTCAAGGACGAGGTGCCGATTCGCGCGCCGTGCGGCAGATCGTCCACGCTTTTCGCGCTGGGGGCGATCAGCCGGTCCCGCACGTCCTCGCGCGGCAGGATGGCGGCGAGGACCATCTCCCCCGGCAGGCGGGTCGGCACGTCCTTCATGGAATGAACGGCAAGATCGATGCGCCCGTCCAGCAACGCTTCGTCCAACTCCTTGGTGAACAAGCCTTTTCCGCCGAATTCCGAGAGAGGCTTGTCCTGAATGCGATCGCCGCTGGTCTTGAAGATGGCGACCTCGATCGCCTCCACCGGCCAGCCGAGATGCTGCGCCACGCCTGCCTGCACCATGTGGGCCTGAGCCAGCGCCAGCGGGCTGCCACGCGTTCCAATCACGAGTTTAGACTTGGGGGTCACCGAACACCTCTGTTAAGCGTGCGCCGGTATATAGACGATGTCCGGCAGTGATTGAAATGGCGCGTGAGTTGACAGTTCTGGGGCTCGAATCAAGCTGCGACGAAACGGCGGCTGCGATCGTGCGTCTCGACCGCGCGATTCTGGCCAATCGCGTCGCGGGTCAGGAGGAGGAGCACCGTCCCTACGGCGGCGTGGTGCCCGAGATCGCCGCCCGCGCCCATGCGGACAAGCTGGCCCCGCTGGTCCAGCAGGCCCTCGACGACGCCGGGCTGACGCTCGCCGACGTGGACGCCATCGCCGCTACCGCCGGGCCGGGGCTCATCGGCGGGGTGATGGTGGGCCTCGTCACCGGCAAGGCGCTGGCGCTGGCGGCGGGCAAGCCGCTCATCGCCGTCAACCATCTGGAAGGCCACGCCCTCTCCCCCCGCCTGGTCGCGGATGTGGACTTCCCCTACATGCTGCTGCTGGTCTCGGGCGGGCACTGCCAGCTCTTGGAAGTGCGCGGCATCGGCGACTACCGGCGGCTGGGCACCACCATCGACGACGCGGCGGGCGAGGCCTTCGACAAGGTAGCAAAGCTCCTGAAGCTGGGCTTTCCCGGCGGCCCTGCGGTAGAGCGCACGGCAAAGGCGGGCGATGCCCAACGCTTCCCCCTGCCCCGGCCGCTGAAGGGCACCGCCGAGCCGCACTTCTCCTTCGCCGGCCTCAAGACCGCCGTGCTGCGCGAAGTCGAAAAGCTGGGCGAGCCGACCGAGCAGGACAAGGCGGACCTTGCCGCTTCCTTCCAGGCGGCCGTTGTAGACTGCATCATCGACCGCACGAAAAAGGCGCTGGCGCTGGCTCCGCAGGTGACGGCACTTGTGGTGGGCGGGGGCGTTGCCGCCAACACCGCCATCCGCACCGCGCTGACGGAGCTTGCGGCTTCGCGCGGCCTGCCGTTCATTGCCCCGCCGCACTGGCTCTGCACCGACAACGCGGCCATGATCGCCTGGGCGGGGCTGGAGCGCTTGCAACTGGGGCTGACCGACAGCCTCGATGTGCCCGCACGGGCGCGCTGGCCGCTGGACCAGTCCGCCCCCAAGGCGCCGGGCGCGGGCGTCAAGGCATAGAACCACAACAAACCACGGGAGCAGGCATGACGGCGATCGAGACCATCGGCATTGTGGGCGCGGGCGCGTGGGGCACGGCGCTGGCGCAGGTGGCCGCCAAGGCCGGGCGCAACGTGATCCTCTGGGCGCGCGAGCCGGAGGTTGTCGGAGCCATCAACACCGCCCACGAAAACACCGCCTTCCTGAAGGGCGTGGCGCTGGAGCCCGCCATCCGCGCCACCAACACGCTTGCCGATCTGGCGCAGGTGGACGCGCTGTTCCTCGTCACCCCTGCTCAGTTCCTACGCGCAACGCTCGCCCAGCTCGGCGGCCTCCTGCCAAAGACCGCCCCGCTCGTGCTCTGCTCCAAGGGCATCGAACAGGGCACCGGCCTCCTGATGACTGAAGTGTGCAACGCCGTGGCGGGCGAGCACCCGCTCGCCGTGCTTTCGGGGCCCACTTTTGCTGCCGAAGTCGCCCGCGGCCTGCCCACCGCCATCACGCTCGCCTGCGAGGACGAAGACCTCGGCACCCTGCTCACCGACGCCATCGGCCTGCCCACCTTCCGCCCCTACTGGTCGCCGGACCTCATCGGCGCGGAAGTGGGCGGCGCGGTCAAAAACGTGCTCGCCATCGCCTGCGGCATCGCCGAAGGCCGCCAGCTGGGCGAAAACGCCCGCGCCGCCCTTATCACCCGCGGCTTTGCCGAAATGCTGCGCTTCGGTGCCGCCAAGGGCGCAAACGCCGAAACCCTCTCCGGCCTGTGCGGGCTCGGCGACCTCATCCTCACCTGCTCCTCCACCCAATCCCGCAACATGAGCCTCGGGCAAGCCATCGGTCAGGGCCGCCGGATGCAGGACATCCTCGCCGAACGCAAAACCGTCGCCGAAGGCGCCTACACCGCCCCCGTGCTGCAGGACGCCGCGCAAAAGCTGGGCGTTGAAATGCCCATCACCGATGCCGTCGTGCAGCTGCTCTATCACGACGCCAACGTGGACGAAGTGATCGGCGCGCTGCTCAACCGGCCCTTCCGGGCGGAGTGATTTTTCTTTCTTGCAGAGGGCCCCGTGCGCGGAGGCGCACAAACTATAGGCTCCTCTGCACTCCCTTTCGTTTTCCAGGCCGCGTTTCCAGTGCATGATGGAAACGCGGTCGTTTAATTCGGATTTCATAGGGCCCCGCCCGGCATGAAGGGCGGGGCCCGATAAACGAATGGGGGTGTGGGGGTTAAGACCCCCACGATAAACAAAGGCAGGGAAAGCACAGCCGCGTATGCGCAAGCAGATCAGCCGGGTTGCAAGCTGGACGATGGTGAGCCGTATCGCCGGTTTTGTGCGGGACATCATCATGGCGGCGGTGCTGGGTGCGGGCCCCGTTGCCGATGCGTTTCTGGTGGCGTTTCGCCTGCCCAACCATTTCCGCGCGATTTTCGCCGAAGGGGCGGTAACGACGGCCTATGTGCCTGCCTATGCGCGCGTGCGGGCGCAGGAGGGGGCGGAGGCGGCGCGCAGGTTTGCGGATTCGGTGTTCGGCTGGCAGCTGGTGGCGCAAGGCCTGCTGCTGGGGGCGGCGCTGATTGCAACGCCGTGGCTGATTACCCTCTTGGCCCCCGGCTTTGTGGATGACCCGGCGAAATTCGCGCTGGCCGGGGAGCTGACGCGGATCACGTTTCCGTCCCTGCTCCTGATTTCGTGCATGACGCTGCTTTCGGGCAGCCTCAACGCGGTGGAGAAGTTCGCGGCGGCGGCGGCCGCGCCGGTGCTGATGAACCTGTGCATGATCGCAGGGTTGCTCGCGTGGCGCTGGTTCCCCACGGTGGGCCATGCGGCGGCGTGGGGCGTGCTGGCCTCGGGCCTTGCCCAGTTCTTGCTGGTGTGGTGGGCGGCCAGACGAGCGGGCGTCGGCCCGCGCCTTGCCCGCCCCCGGCTGGACGAGGACACGCGCCGCTTCTTCCGCGCGCTGGGGCCTGCGGTCATCGGCTCCATGGGCGTGCAGGTGGCGATGTTCGCGGACACCATCATCGCCAGCTTCCTGTCGGACGGTGCGCTGGCGGCGCTCTACTATGCGGACCGCATCAACCAGCTGCCCATCGGCGTCATCGGCATCGCGGCGGGCACGGTGGTGCTGCCGCAGATGTCGAAGAAGCTGGCGGAAGGGGACGAGGCGGGCGCACGGGCCGCGCAGAACCGGGCGATGGAGTTCACGCTGCTCTTGGCCGCGCCGTGCGTCGTCGCCTTCCTGATGATCCCCGACCTCATCATGACCGCCTTGTTCCAGCGCGGAAAATTCGATGCCATGGCCGCCGCCGCCGCGGGCGGCACGCTGGCGGCCTATGCGGTGGGGCTGGTGGCGTTCGTGCTCATCCGCAGCGCGGTCGCCAGCTTCTATGCGCGGGGGGGACACCAAAACGCCCCTCTATGCCTCGCTCACCGGCATTGCCGCCAACGTGGCGCTGAAGGTGGCGCTGATGGGACCGCTGGCGCAGGTGGGGCTGGCGCTGGCCACGTCCGTCGGCGCGTGGATCAACGTGGGGCTGGTGATTTTCCTTGCTCGCCGCAAGGGCTACTTCGCACTGGATGCCCGGTTCAAGCGCAGCGCCGGCATCGTTGCGCTCGCCGCGCTCGGCCTTGGCCTCGTGCTGTGGGCAGGCAACACGTGGCTGCCCCGCCTGATGCTGCACCTGCCCGCCTTCCGGGCGGAAGCGATGCTCGCCATCATGGCCGTGGCGGGCGGCGCGGTTTACGGCGGCGTGGTCTGGCTCGGCCTCAAAGCCCGGCGACGCGCAGCCTGACCAGTTCCGCCTCGCTGCGAATGGCCGGGCCGCCGCGCCCAATCAGCCGTCCTACACCGAAAGCCAGTTTGCGGATCATGACACATCTCCTCCTGTTGGCCGCCTCGCGGCTCTCACAGGGATTAAGATGGCATGTCCGTAACGAACTGGTAGGGCCCATCCCACGACCACTGATATCCCGTTTCGGGAACAATCGGTGGAATTAGCGGTGCCAGTCCCGCGCCAGCCGCTTGCTTGCGAACCAGAACAGCCCGGCGCTCACCAGATAGAACAGGAGGCCGGTGAGAATGGCATAGCGCAGGCTATCCTCCCCGAAGCGGGCGTTCAGGATGTCCGACAGCGCGCCAAGGAACAGCGTGCCGAAGCCGATGCCAATAAGGTTGTTGATGAACAGGAAGATGGCCGAAGCCGTGGTCCGCATGTTGGGCGCCACCAGATGCTGCACGGCGGTGATGATGGGCCCCAGCCACGTCAGCCCCAGCGCCTGCGGCACCAGGAACAGCACGAAGGTGAGCGGCAGCCACGAGGACATGACTCCCGCCGCATAGCAGGGCGCGGCCAGCACGAAGGCGATGGCGGGAATGCGGGCGTAAGCGCCGGGGTCCGCCGTGCCCTGCCGGTCCCCCAGCCACGAGCCGACCCAGATGCCGATGAGCCCGCCCACCAGCACGATGGAGCCGAAGAACAGGGACACATCCACCAGCGGCAGGCCGTACGTGCGCTGGAAGAAGCTGGGCAGCCAGAAGAACAGGCCATAGCCCATGATGGAGCAGCTGGCCGCCCCGAACGACAGCGCCCAGAAGCTGGGCTTCTTGCCGAGAATCCGCAGCGCCTCGCCAAAGCCGGGCTGCTTCGCCTCGGCCGCCGTTCTGGGCGCGGCATCGAACCCGCCGCGCTTCGGCTCCCTGACCACGAGGCGGAAGATGGGCGCGAGCACCACGCCCACGAGGCCGACGGCCAGAAACGCCGTGCGCCAGTCGATCGCGCTGGCAATGTAGCCGCCCAGAAAAATGCCGAGCGCCGAGCCCACCGGAATACCGAAGGAGTAAACCCCCAGCGCCCGCGCCCGCTCGTGCGGCGGGAAGTAATCCGAAATCAGCGAGTAGGACGGCGCAACGCCCCCCGCCTCGCCCACGCCCACGCCGAGCCGGCACAAAAACAACTGCCAGAACGATTGGGCAAAGCCGCACAGCGCCGTGAACCCGCTCCACAGCGTCAGCGCGATCGTCATGATCCACGTGCGGCTGGTGCGGTCCGCCACCCACGCGATCGGAATGCCGAGCGCCGTGTAAAACAGCGCAAACGCCAGCCCGCCCATGAGGCCCAGCTGCGTGTCCGTCAGCGCCAGCTCCGCCTTGATCGGCCCGGCCAGAATGCCGATGATCTGCCGGTCGATGAAGTTGAACGTGTACACCACGATCAACATGGCCAGCACGAACACGCGATACCCCCGCGAGGGCACGCCGCCCTCCCCCGAGGCCGCATGAGGTGCGGCACGCGCTGTCTGTTCCATGGGCATCCTGCTTTCTCGTGCTGGCACCGAAGCCACTACTCGCTTTTGGTTTTATTTTGCAGAGGGTCGCGGACCCTCTGCACTCCCTTTCGTTTTTCGGGCCGCGCCTCTGTTTGCGCGCGAGCCTTCTGAACGTCTCTTCAAAGGGACGCGACCTTTATCACACGCACGTCCCGATAGAAGAAAGGGAGGTGCAGGAGGGACAAGTCCCTCCTGCGAAATTTCCCGAACAAACCATTAGAACCGGTATTCCACCGTACCCGTCACGGTACGCGGCGGGCCGTAGAAGGCGATGATGGAGTCGTTGAACAGCGCGCCGGGGAAGTTGTAGCCGCCGATGCGATATTGTTTGTCGGTGAGGTTCTTGCCATGCACGCCCACCTGCCAGCGGTCGCTGGCGGAGGTCCACACCAGGCTGAGGTCGATGAGCGCGAACTTCTTCTGGTCGAGGTTGGGGTCGGCCGCCTCGAACATGTGGTAGGCGCTGCGATAGGCGGTGGACTGGGTGAGGGTGATGTTGCTGCCGTTCGCCAGATCGCGGGTGTAGGTGAGCGTGAGGTTGCCGTTCCACTTGGGCGTGTTCTGGAACACGCGGGTGTCGGAGACGTCGACGAACTGGCCGGAGGCGAGGTCGTAGAACAGGAACTCCTTGAACTTGGCGTCGGTGTAGCCGAGCGCGAAGGCGGCCGAGAAGGCGTCGGTGAAGACCGCGCGGCCTTCCAGTTCGAGGCCCCAGATGCGGGACGAGCCCACGTTGTCGACGAAGCTGGCGATGGTGGTGCCGCCGGGAACCGGAACCTGGGTCGTCACCTGCTGGCCCTTGTAGTCGGAGTAGAACGCCGCGAAGTTCAGCGACAGGCGGCGATCGAGGAAGCTGCCCTTGAGGCCCGCCTCGTAGCTGTCCACGATTTCCGGATCATAGCCGTTGACGGTGTGCGGGGTGGAGACGGCATCGCCGCGCATGTCGAACCCGCCCGACTTGAAGCCCCGGCTGTAGGAGACATAGCCCATCACGTCGTCGTTGAAGTCGTAGTTCAGGCCGAGGCGCGGGGTGAACTCCTCGAAGGCCCGCTCGCGGGTATAGTCCGTGCGCTGCTGGAGGAAGATCGCATCCGGGTTGCCGAACTCGGGCGAGCGGATGCCGAGGTAGTTGGCGCGGAACACCGTGCCTTCCTTCTCGTCGCGGGTGAAGCGGCCGCCCACCGACAGCGCGAGCCTGTCGGTAATGTCGTAGCTCACATCGGCGAAGGCCGCGTAGCTCTTGGTGTCGACGCTGCCTGCGGTGAGCGTGGTCAGTCCCGCGCCGCCCAGCACGGTATCGAACGCGCCAGAGGCCGTGCCGTCCATGAAGTAGAGGCCCGCCACGGCCTGCAGCCGGTCGCCGGTGTAGAGCAGCTGAAGTTCCTGCGTGAACTGGTCGTCCTTGTAGAAGGCGGGGATGTCCAGCGTCGGCGCGGGGGTGTTGTCGAAGTCGATATCCGTGTCGCTCTCGCCTTCGCGGTAGGCGGTGATGGACTTGAGGGTGACGGCGTCGCTGACGGTCCACTCGGCGAGCATGGAGACGCCCTGGGTGATGACCTCGTTCTTGTCGCCGATGCCGGCGCGGGTGTCGTACACGTCGTCGATCACCTGCGAGTCCGGCGTTGCGCCGCTCACCTCGCGGTGGCCGTGGCGCGGGTTGGAGTCGTCGTCCGTGCGGTCGGCGGCGATGCGGATGAACAGGTTGTCCGACGGAGTGATCTCAAGGCTGAGGCGGCCCGCCACCACGTCCTTGTTGTAGTGCTCCGCGCCCGTGAACAGGTTCTTGCCGTAGCCGTCGCGCTTGTAGACCGCGAAGGCGCCGCCGATGGAGATGATATCGTTGATCGGCGCGTCGCCGGAGATCACCAGTTCCTTCTGGTCGTAGGTGCCGTAGGCGGCGCGGGCCTTGAAGTTGGGCTCATTGCCGAGGCGCTTGGTGACGTATTTCACCGCGCCGCCGATGGTGTTGCGGCCATAGAGCGTGCCCTGCGGGCCGCGCAGCACCTCGATGCGCTCGATATCGAAGATATCCAGCACCGCGCCCTGCGGCCGGGCGATGTAAACATCATCCACGTAGAGGCCGACGCCGGGCTCGAAGCCCCACAGCGGGTCCTGCTGGCCGACGCCGCGAATGAAGGCGATGAGCGTGGAGTTGGAGCCGCGCGCCACCTGCATGGTCATGTTGGGCGCGCTGTATTGCAGCGTGGTCAGGTCCGCCGCGCCGCGCATTTCCAGATCCTCCGAGCTGAACGCCGAGACGGCGACCGGCACGTCCTGCAAGGACTCCGACCGGCGGCGGGCGGTCACCACGATGTCGGACAGCTCGGCCGACTGGGTGGATGCGGTCTCCGGCGCCGGTGCCTGCGCCTGCGCCATGGCGGGCGCTGCGGAAAGGGTGGCGCTCGCCGCCCCGGCCAGCAGCAGGCCCTTGAGGGTCTGCCTTGTGTTGATGGTCATAACGTCCTCCCCTTGATCCTCTTGTTTTGGCTTTGTGCTGAGGTTGCGGTTGCCGCCCGCCCGGTGCCCTGCCGGGCGAAGTCCGCCACCATGCGGTTGAAGGCATCCGGCTCTTCCAGATGCGGCGCATGGCCGGAGCGGCTGAAGCCGTGCAACCCGGCCCGTGGCAGGCTGGCCGCGAGAAAGGCTGCGGTTTCGGGCGCGTAGAGCTGGCTGAGCGCGCCGTGGGCGATGAGCGTGGGCGTTGCCATGCCCGGCAGCGCCCCCCGGAAATCCTGCGCCAGCATGGAGGCCCACAGGCTCGCCATCACCGCGCCGTCGGCGGCGGCGATTTCCGCTTCCGCCCACTGGCGCAAGGGGCGGCGCTCGGCCTCCAGACCGTGGGCGAACAGGCGGCGGGCGATGCGCGGGGCAAGGCCCGGCCAGCCCGCGCGCATGGCCTTTTCCGTGCGTGCGGCCGGGCTGTTTTTCATGCCCAGCGCCCAGCCCGGCCCGCTCAGGATGCGCGGGGACATGTCCACCACCACATGGCCGGTGATGTGCGCCCCGGCCCCCGCCAGCAGCGCCGCCCACACCGCCATCGCGCCCATGGACCAGCCGACGGCCACCGCATTCTCCAGCGCGAGGTGGCGGCACAGGGCGAGAATGTCCCCCGCCAGATGATCGAGCGTGAGCGGCGCGTCCGGCGCGTTGGAGCGGCCGTGCCCGGCAAGATCGAGGCTGATGACGCGGAACTCCCGCGCCAGCGCCTGCCGCTGGGGCGCGAAGAACCCGGCGTGCGTCGCCCAGCCGTGCACCAGCAGCAGCGGACGCCCCGCGCCCTCGTCGTCAAAGACGAGCCTGCCGCCAGTTGCGTTCGCCAATTCGGGCACGCTGCCGCACTCCCTCCCCTGTCGCCGCCAGACGTGCCCGCCGTTTTTTCATTGGATTTTTTCGTTGTCGGGCGCGGCGCCGCCGGGTTAGCCCCGCGTGCGGCCGGTCTGGCGTTTTGCTGGTGCAATCATTTCGCGTTTTGAAACATGAGTCAACATTCAACTTCGGGGCTTGCGGCGAACGCCAAGGCGCGTCACAGTGCGGCCATGCAAGACAAGGCTCCCAGAACCGAGCGCGGACGGCGCACCCTGCGCCGCCTGCTGGACGCCGCCGCCGCCGAGTTCGGCGAGCGCGGCTTTCACGATGCCAGCATCAACGGCATCACCCAGCGCGCGGGCGCGGCGCTGGGCAGCTTCTACACCTACTTTGACAGCAAGGAGGAGGTGTTCCGGGCGCTGGTGAGCCACATGGGCCAGCTGACCCGCCAGTTCATCAACGAGCGAATCGGCGACGCGCCGGACCGGCTGACCGCCGAGCGCCGGGGCCTTGAGGCGTTCATCGAGTTCGTGCGCGCGCACAAGGACCTCTACCGCATCGTCATGGAGGCCCAGTTCGTCGCCGAGGACGCCTACCGCGACTACTATCAGGTGTTCGAGGAAGCCTACCGCCGCAACCTGTTGGCTGCCGAAGCGCGCGGCGAGATCCGCCCCGGCCGGGCGGAGGAGCGGGCGTGGGCGCTCATCGGCATGAACGTGTTTCTGGGGCTGCGCTACGGCGTATGGGCGGAGGACAAGAGCCCGGCGGAGATCGCGGCGGCCGTCGCCGACCTCATCAACTTCGGTCTCAGCCCCCGCACGGATGGACAATAGGCTTGCGGGCGAGAAGTAAGCCTTCGCCTTCGCCCGATTTTCCGGCACATTGGCGGGCAGGCTTCTGAGGAAGGGGCTCTGGGCAGGGGAGGCTCGGGGGTCGCAAGGTGGCTTTCGATCTGATCGACATCACCGCAAAGCGCGCGGCGCTGGGCGGCGGGCGGACGGCGCTGGTGGACGTGGCAAGCGGCCGCTCCGTCACCTACGCCGGGCTGGACGAGCGCGCCGCCCGTGCGGCCAGCCTGCTGGCGGATCTGGGCGTGGCCAGGGGCGACCGGGTGGCCGTGCTGTGCCGCAACCGCATCGCCTTCTTCGAGCTTCTGTTCGGCTGCGCCAAGCTGGGGGCGATCCTCGTGCCGCTGAACTGGCGGATGCCGCCCCGCGAACTCGGCATTCTTGTGGCGGACTGCGCGCCCGCGCTCCTCGTTTACGGGCGGGAGGATGAAGCCGCCGCCCGCGCGGTGGCGGGCAGCATTCCAAGCCTCGCCCTCGCTGGCGGCATCGCCGCCCTTGCCCTCGATGACGATGGCCCCGGCGGCTACGAGGCCCGCCTTGCCGCCTGCCCGCCCGCCATCTGCCGGGAAGTGTGGCTACAGGACGAGGTGTGGGTGCTCATCTACACCTCCGGCACCACCGGCGCACCCAAGGCGGTGATGCAGACCTACGGCATGGCGCTCGCCAACTACGTGAACCTCAGCCAGGCCATCGACCTGCGGCAGGGCGAGACCACGCTGAATTTCCTGCCGCTGTTCCACACGGCGGGCATCAACCTCTACACCCTGCCCGTGCTGATGAGCGGCGGGCAGGTGCTGGTGATGCCCGGCTTCGACGTGGACCGGCTGGTGGACCTGCTGGCGGACGGGCGGCTGGACACCATCTTCGCCGTGCCCTCGGTCTACCAGCAGCTGAGCCTGCACCCGCGCTTTAACGAAATCGACCTCTCCCGCGTGCGGCATTGGGGCTGCGGCGGCGCGCCGCTGTCGGACGCGCTGGTGCGGCTCTATCTCGCGCGCGGCGTGCGGGTGTGCAACGGCATGGGGATGACGGAAACCGGCCCCACCGCCTTCCTGATGGACCCGGAGAACGCGCCCGCCAAGGTGGGCTCGGTCGGCAAGCCGCAGCTGCTGTGTCAGGTAAAAATCGTGGATGCGGACGGGCAGGAGGTGCCGCAAGGCGAGCGCGGCGAGATCTGGTTTCGCGGACCCGGCATCACCCCCGGCTACTGGGGCAAACCGGCGGAAACCGCAAGCGCCTTCGCACCCCAAGGCTGGCTGCGCTCCGGCGACCTCGGCTGGCAGGACGCGGACGGCTATTACTACGTGACGGGCCGCATCAAGGACATGTTCATCTCCGGCGGGGAGAACGTCTACCCGGCCGAGGTGGAGAACGTGCTGGTGCAGCACCCGGCAGTGCTGGAGGCGGCGGTCGTCGGCGTGCCCGATGCCCGCTGGGGCGAGGCGGGCCGCGCCTTCCTTTTGCTGCGCCCCGGCGCGGCCCCGCCCAGCGAGGCCGAGCTCGCCGCCTTCTGCCGGGAGCGGCTGGCCGCCTACAAGGTGCCGAAAAGCTTCTGCGTGCTGCCCGACTTTCCCCGCACCGCGGCGGGCAAGATCCAGAAGCACCTGTTGCGGCAGGAGGCGCTGGCCTCGTGACCCGCCTCGGTTTGACGCGTACCTTTAACCAGCAGGACTTCGACCGCTTCGCCGCGCTCTCGGGCGACGCCAACCCCATCCACGTGGATGCAGGCTTTGCCGCCCGCACCCGCTTTGGCCGCACCGTTGCCCACGGCGTGCTGCTGGAGACCGTATTGCGCGGCCTTGCCGGGCAGCTCGCCCCCGGCCGGTGCGTGGCGGAACAGGCGCTGCGCTTCTCCGCCCCCACCTATGCGGACGAGCCCATGCGCTTCGAGGCGTGGAGGGAAGATGACGCCACCCTCGGCCTCAATGTCACCCGCGCTGCTGACGGCACCCTCACCTGCGACGGGCGCATGACGCTGGCCGAAGCCGCCGCCCCACGGCTCAATCCGCTGCCCGATCTGCTGCCCGCGCCGGACACCGCCGCCCGCCTCACCCCCGCGCCCTGCGGACCGCTGAGGCTGGGCATGATCGCCGCCCTCACCCGCCGCTTCTCTGCCGGCGACGTGGCGGAATACACCGCGCTGGGCGGCCACGCCCCCGCACCAGGCACCGTGCCCGAGCCGCTCATCGGCGCACTGTTTTCCACCCTCCTCGGCATGGAGCTGCCGGGCCTTGGCACCAATTACCTCAAGCAGGAAACCCGCCACCTCCGCCCCGCCCGCCTCGGCGAACCCCTGACGGCGCAGGTGGAAATCACCGGCCTCAGGCTGGAGAAAAACCTCGTCGATCTCGCCACCCGCTGCCACAACGCTCAGGACCGCCTGATCGCTGAAGGGCGCGCGCTGGTCTACGTGCGCGACGTCGCGCGGTAGAGCCGCGCCCTTCATCCGGCACAGAGCCCCACGGAGAGAGAGCGGCGGCTTGACCGGGTGCGTCCCGCAAAACGCAAGGGAGTGCAGGGGGCCCAAGACCCCCTGCAAACTTAAAACACCCCAACCAACAACCCTCAGGGCCGGGTGCGCTCGGAGATCCTTGGGCTGCGGCGCGAGTGGGTTCGCACATCCTTGTCCGGTGCGAGGCTCTGGATCGCGCCGCGCAGTTCGGCGCGGCGTTCGTGCACGGAGGCGATGACGCGGCCCATGGGCACGCCCAGTTCGGCCAGCAGGGTTTCGCCCAGTTGCAGGCTGGCTTCGACGGTTTCGGGCACGGCGTCGGTTGCGCCTGCGCGGTAGAGTTTGGCGGCCTGGTCGGCGTCCTGCGCGCGGGCGACGATGAGCAGGTCCGGCCGTTCGGCGCGGGCGAGGCCCACCAGCACCTCGACGGCGGCCGGGTGGCCCATGGTGACCACCAGCCCGGAGGCGGTGGCAATGCCGCAATTCCGCAGGAAGTCGATGTGGGCCATGTCGCCATAGTAGACCGGCCGCCCCTGGCGGCGCTGATCGGCCACCAGTTCGGGGTCGTTGTCCACGGCGATGTAGCGGATCTTGTGCACATCGAGGAGGGAGGCGACCATCTGGCCGACGCGCCCGAACCCGGCGACGAGCACCGGCGCGCCGTCCTCTCGCGGTATGGCCACCTGCGCCTCCTCCGGCAGGGCGGGGTTGCGGGCAGTGGCGCTTTCGCCGATGAGGCGGCCCAGCCATTCGAGGATGGGAATGAGCGCCATGGTGAGCACGGTGAGCAGCAGCGCATATTGGCCGGTTTCCGGCTCGACGAGGCGGTAGCCCAGCGCCAGGCTGAGGATGACGAAGGTGAACTCGCTGCCCGGCCCCAGCATCAGGCCGGCGCGCAGGGCCGTGTGCCAGGGAATGCGGAACAGCCAGCCCAGCCCGGCGACGATGGCGGCCTTGAGAGCGATGAGGCCGACGACCCCGCCGAGCACCAGCAGCGGGTCGCGGATGGCAAGGCCGAGGTTGGCGGAGAGGCCGATGGAGATGAGGAAGACGCCGAGGAGCAGGCCCTTGAACGGCTCGATGGTCACCTCGATCTGGCGGCGGTATTCGGTTTCGGCCAACAGCAGCCCGGCGATGAGCGCGCCCATGGCCAGCGACAGGCCCGCCAGGTAGGTGATGAGGCTGGCGGCCATCACCACCAGCAGGCAAGTGGCCATGAACATGTCGGCGCTGCGGGTGGCGGCCACCATGCGGAACAGCGGGGGCAGCAGCCTTCGCCCCAAAAAGATGAGCGCGGCGACGGCCAGCGCCGCCTCGACGATACCGATGGCGAACTGCTCGCCCATGTCTTCCCCGCCGCCGGCGCCGCCCCCGCCCGAGGCCAGCAGGCCGACGATGAACAGCACCGGCACCACCGCGATATCCTGGAACAGCAGCACGGCAAAGGCGGTGCGCCCCAGGCTGGAGGTCATCTGCCGCTTCTCCGACAGCACCTGGATGATGACGGCGGTTGACGACATCGCCAGGCCCAGCCCCAGCACCACCGCCGCCTTGGCCGGCACGCCGAGCATGGCGGCAATGCCGATGAGCACGCCCGCCGTCAGCGCCACCTGCAGGAGGCCGATGCCGAAGATGAGCCGCTTCATCGTCATCAGCCGCTCGAACGACAGCTCCAGCCCGATCATGAACAGGAGCAGGATGACGCCCAGTTCCGCCACGCCGTGGATGCCGGAGTGACCGGTGATGGTCATGCGGGCGAGCCAGGGCACCTCATTCGCCAGCGCGCCGAGGCCGAACGGCCCGACCGCCATGCCGACAGCCATGAACCCGATCACCGAGCTGATGCGAAGACGATAGAAGATCGGCACGACCAGCCCCGCCGCGCACAGCACGATCGCCGCGTCCTTCAGGCTGAGCAGTTGCAGCGTATCATTCATCGAGGCTCCATCACGCGACCAGCCTAAGTACCATCCGGAGCCGATGTTACACGGCAAATCCTGACGATTCTGTCTCTTTTCAGCATCGCCATTGCCGCGCCGCCCGGCCTGACGCAAGAGCCGTCATGGCAATAGGTAGGGCGTTGTTCGCGCGCGTCCCGATCGTCCTCTTGATGCGAGCGGCAACGGCTGGCACATCCTTGGCGTGTGCCAAAGGCCGCGTCTTCCGGCCTGCGCTGAAGCCCGAGGTTGCCGTCATGATTCCCGTCACCCGCCGCATCGTCCTTGAGGACGACGAGATCGAGGAAAGCTTCATCCGCGCCTCCGGCCCCGGCGGGCAGAACGTCAACAAGGTCTCGACCGCCGTTCAGATCCGCTTCAACGCGCACGCCTCTCCCGCGCTGCCCGACGATGTGTTCGAGCGGCTGGTGCGGATCGCGGGCAAGCGGATGACGCGGGAGGGCGTCATCATCATCACCGCCCAGCGCTACCGCAGCCAGGAGCGCAACCGGGAGGACGCCATCAATCGGCTGGTGGAGATGATACAGGAAGCGGCGGTGCGCCCCACCGTCCGCCGCGAGACGAAGCCCACCTACGGCTCCAAGCAGCGCCGCCTTGCTTCCAAGGCGAAGAAATCCGCAGTCAAGTCACTCCGCCAGAACAAGCCGGGCTTCGATTGACCCTTGCTCAAAAAAAGACCGCGCTTGAGAGCTGGAGGGCTCACATGCGCGGCCAGGGCCTTGGGGAGATGGAGGCCATCTCCGGGGAGGAAAGCAGGGTACCCGGCACGCGGAGGAGAGGACCGCCCCGCACGCCGGGCTTCCGGTGTGTGCCGGAAGAAACCGCCGACCGAACCTCGGCCGGCTTGAAGGTGATCTCGCGTGACCCGGACGATTGAGGGGGACACCGCCCGAACCACCGTTCGCTGGTTCGTGGCGGGTAATGCCCGAGTTGTGCGACGCTTTCGTTACGCACGGCAAAAATTTTCGTGACAGGCCAAAAATATGGGACCCAGCGGGCGCGACCTTCAGGCGGCGGTCAACCGCGCCGGCACGATGCGATTGAGGAGCGCCCCGATGATCCGCCGCGCCGCATCCCGGCGCTTTTCTGTCACCTCCGCCAGCAGGAAGCACAGGGTGACGATGAGCAGCAGGAAGCCCGTGAACACGAGCGCGTTGCCCTTTGAGTCGAAGCCCGCCGCCACCAGGAAGTGGGTCATCGGCCGGTGGAAGAGGTAGAGGGAAAAGGTGGAGCCCGCCGCAACCCTGACCGGCCGTTCGATGCGGGCCATGAGCCCGGCGAACCACGGCGCGCAGGCATGAAAACCGATGAAGTTGGCCATCACCAGGAGGCCCAGCAGGTGGTCGGTCAGCATCTTCTCGGAGGAGACCAGCCGCCACCAGCCCGATATGGTGGCGTGCAGCCAGGTCTTCAGCGCATCGTCCCACACGGCCGCGCCCATCCACAGGATGGCCGCCCATGTGGCCACCACCAGAGCCAGCCCGAGCAGCGGGCTTTTAAGGCGCAGGCGCGGATCAAGCGCGATCCACACGCCCATCGCCCACACCGGCGCGAGCGCGAGCACGCGCGGCCCGGCCAGCAGGGCGGCCAGCAGGAAGAACAGCCAGCGCCACGGCCCGCGGCCAAACACGAGGCAGCCGAACATCGCGTAGTAGAAGACCTCGTAGCAGATGGACCAGTAGGGGAAATTCCAGGGCAGGATCATCTCCGAGCCCCAGCTTTCGTTGAGAAAGAACAGCGAGCCGAGCGCGGTCAGCCATGAGAAGCTGGGGTCCGCCGCCCAGCCGGGCGCGTTGATGCCAAGCCAGCCCGCCAGGGCGTAGAGGGCGAAGCTGAGGAGGATGGCGGGAATGACAACCGGGTAGACGCGGGCAAGACGCGCCACCACGAAGCCGCGCAAGGACCGCCCCGGCCGTATGGTGGTGGAGGCGATGACCAGCCCCGACAGCACGAAGAACACCATCACCGCTTCATGGCCGAGGCCGTAGAGGAAATAGGGGCCGTGATAGAGGCCGTCGTCGGCGGCATGGCCGATGAGCACGGCCAGGGCCGCAAGGAAGCGCACGATATCCAGATAGACCGAAACCGGCCTGGTCAGGAACCTGCCGTCGCCTGCGGTTGGTGGCGTATTTTCCATGGGCTTGCCCGCACCCTATTGGAAGCGGAACGAGGCAAGGACCGTTTGGTTGCGCGCCGGGGCAATCTACCGGCTTTTCTCAGCCCTTGAGCCTTATGTCCTGCACTGCCTCCCCACGTGCATGGGACAGGCGCTCGAACAACGCGGCGATACCCCGCCGCGCCGCATTCCGGCGCTTTTCGGTCACCTCCGCCAGCAGGAAGCAGGCAGCCACCACCCCCAGCAGCAGCCCGGTGAAGGCCAGCGCATCGTCGCCCGCGCTCACGCCCAGCGCTTCCAGCAGCTTGGTCAGCGGGCGATGGAACAGGTACAGCGAGAAGGTGGACCCCGCCAGAAACCGCACCGGCCCTTCAATGCGCGCCATATGCGGAGCGAACCATGGCGCACAGGCATGAAAGCCGATGAAATTGGCCATGACGAGAAAGCCGAGCAGATAATCGGTCACCAGTTTTTGCGACATGTACAGCCGCCACCAGCCGGGCACCACGCTGTAAAGCCAGTTCTGCACGGTTTCATCAAGCTGGCTGGCATCGAGCCAGAAGACCACCGCCCATGTGGCCGCCACCAGCGCCAGCCCGAGCAGCGGGCTCCTGAGGCGCAGGCGCGGATCAAGCGCGATCCACACGCCCATCGCCCACACCGGCGCGAGCGCGAGCACGCGCGGCCCGGCCAGCAGAGCCACCAGCAGGAAGGACAGCCAGCGCCATTGGCCCCGGCCGAACGCCAGGCAGCCGAACATTACGTAGTAGAAGACCTCGTAACTGATCGACCAGTAGGGGGAGTTCCAGGGCAGGATCATCTCCGAGCCCCAGCTTTCGTTGAGAAAGAACAGCGAGCCGAGCGCGGTCAGCCATGAGAAGTTGGGGTCCGCCGCCCAGCCGGGCGCGTTGATGCCAAGCCCGCCCGCCAGGGCATAGAGAGCGAAGCTGAGGAGGATGGCGGGAATGACGACGGAATAAATGCGCGCCGCCCGAGCAATAATGAATGCCTGCGCGTCCCGGCCTTTCCGCAGGGATGTCTCGGCGATCACCAGCCCGGAGAGCACGAAGAAAATCATCACCGCTTCGTGGCTCAGGGTCGTGAGGATATAGGCGCCGTCGTACAGCCCATCCTGCACGCCATGGCCGATCAAAACGGACAGCGCCGCCAGGAATCGCACAAGGTCCAGGTAGACGGAGACCGGTTTTGTCAGGAACCGGTCATTTGCAACTGCTCCGCTCGCCATAGGCTCCCGCATCGCGCCCCAGCATATTCCGCACGCGCTACGACCGTGTGCACCATGGGCCGAAGCCTTGGTAAGCAATGCATTTATACTACAAAAAACGTTATTCCGCCGCAACGGTTACGGCAGGCAAGCGTGAACCGGCAAGGCCGGAGCGCATGCGCCCCGGCCTTGGCCCTGGTGCGTCAGTTGGCCTTGCGGCGGCGGAAGACGGCCATGCCGAGCAGGCCCGCGCCCAAAAGACCGAGCGCCGCCGGTTCGGGCACGGCGGCAACATCGGCAATGATGCTCACATTGTCGACACCCACGTTCAGGAAGAACTCGGTTTCCGCCTGCCCAAAGCGCAGGCGATAGGTTTCGCCGGGCGTGAGAAACGGGGTGAGATCGAAAGCATAGCTGGTATAGTCGTTCGGGTCATCGCCCGCGTCCACGTCGAGGTAGAGGTTGGCGATCACGCCGTCTTCCGTGTCAAAATCATCCGCATCCGCCGTGAGGATATCGACGCGGGCGTGCTGATTGTCCTCCACCATGAAATCAAGACCGGCGGGGTCCACGATCGGGCCGACGTTCGACCAGTCGTTGACGAACATCTGGAAGGTCAGCGCCACGCCCGTGGCATCGAACGGAACGGTGAAATCCTGAATCAGAACGTGCGCGCCGGGATTGTTCATATCGGACACGGCATAGAAGGAGCCGCCCGCCGGATTGTCCGCCGTCGGATTGTCGGACAACGGCAGGTGGATGCCGGGCGTCTCGACAAGCCAGGTTCCGCCGCTGTCTTCCTGGTTGTTGACCGTCCAGCCGGCGAAGGTGCCGGTTTCGAAGTCGCCGTTCTCGATCAGCTCGACGGGTGCCGCACCGGCAGGCAAAGCAAAGCCAAGAAGGACGAGAGTCGCAACGAGCGTATTATGCTTTCGCATTATAATTTTCTCCTCTATCCGCCGCCAGACAGGGAGAGCGCAAGATTCATGCCCAAGCTGATTCTCAACGGATTAGCCGTGGAGCGGGGCAAGCAGCGTCAAGAATTCCGACGGTTGGCTGACGCGCAAACCGACCCGAGAGCGTGGTAATTCCAGCGATTTCAGAGGGGAGAATGTGGTGCCCGGGGACGGAATCGAACCGCCGACACAGGGATTTTCAATCCCTTGCTCTACCAACTGAGCTACCCGGGCGCCGAAGCGGTGGCGGGTCTATAGACGATCCTGATCGGGCTTGTCCAGCGGCCTTTCAGCTTCATCGTCATTTACTTGGCCGGGGACGCTATATGCCTCCCCCAGCCAGTTCAAAAGGTCGCGATCCCGGCACGGGGCCGAGCAGAACGGACGGAACTGGGGAACGGCGGGCTTGCCGCAGATGGGGCATTTAGACGGGCTGGACATGGACATGCCCATACCCCGGAAGCCCCGCCTCCGCCAAGACCTCGATTCGCGCGCCCGCCGCCACTTCGGCACGGGCCAGCAGATCGGGCCAGCGGCTGAGTTCGGCGGCGACCTCCGGCGGGGCATGAATGCGCCGCACGCCCGCGCCGCGCGCCAGTACCGCCTCGCGCATGAGGCGCAGCGCCAGCGATTCCGCCGCCCACTGGTTGCGGCGCATGCCGCACAGGAGGTCGATGACGGAGGGGCCGGGGCGCGGGCGAATCACCTGCATCAGGCCATAGCCGTTGATGGCGGTGCGCTCGAACGGGGTGGGGTCGGCCTTGGCGACGGCATCAAACGCCTCGGCCACTGCCACCCGGTCCGCCTTGGCGTCGCTTCCCAGAAAATCGATCATCACCGGCCCGCCGATGGCGTAGAGCCGCAAGAGCCGCGCGACGGCCTTCGCCGCCGCTACGTTGATATCAAGAGCCCGCCCCGTGCCGTCCACGTCGATCACCAGCCCGGCGCGGGTGCGCTCCAGCGTGAGCAAGCCGCCGGGGAAGGAAACCTCGCCGGAGACCGCCGCATCCAGCGCCTCGTCCACGCCCAGTTCGGCAGGCAGGCGCTCCACCCGGCGCACGGGCGCGCCCGAAGGCACCCACTCGGGCGCAGGGGTGATGAGCCCCGGCGCGCTGGCAGTTGCGCCAAGCGCCGGGCGGGCATGGGCCGGTTTCATCTTGCCGGGTTCCGGCAGCGCGGGGCGCGTGATTTCCACCGCCAGCAACTGTCCCTCGCTCAAGGCCGGCGGCACGGGCTGGAGATAAGCCTCGACGCCGCCACCCACACCGGCGCCCAGATCAACAACGGCGCGGTTCGGCCCCGCCTTGCGGCGCAGGCGCGCGCCGAACACGGCCCCGGTTTGCACCGGGTCGGTTTCATCCCGAATCAAGCGGAGTTCAAGAAGGGTATCGCCCTCGACAAGCACGGCGCGCCGTTCGCCCGGCAGCGCCTCGATCAGCCACTCACCCGGCATTTAGACCACTGGCGGTCAGCAGCGCGTTCGCCTCGTAAAGCGGCAGGCCGACGACGCCCGAATAGGAGCCGGACATCGCCCGCACGTAGGCCGCGAACCGGCCCTGGATGGCATAGCCCCCCGCCTTGCCGTGCCACTCGCCGGAGCGGATGTAGGCATCGATCTCATCGTCCGCCAGCCGCTTGACGGTAACGACGGTATCCGACACCCGCTCGCGCCGCTGGCCGCTGGCGTCGATGACCGCGATGGCGGTGTAGACATGGTGCCGCCGCCCGGAGAGCAGCCTGAGGCAGGCGCGCGCTTCGGCTTCCGTTTCCGCCTTGGGCAGGATGCGCCGGCCGACGGCCACCACCGTATCGGCGGCCAGCACGATGGATTGGGGATGAAGGCTTGCCACCGCCTCCGCTTTTTCGCGGGCCAGGCGGGCGGCATAGGGACGCGGCAGCTCGCCCTTTTGCGCCGTCTCGTCGATGTCGCTGGGGACAACGTGGTCCGGCCGGAGGCCCAGCTGCGCCAGCAAATCGAGGCGGCGCGGGCTGGCGGAGGCGAGGATGAAGGCCACGTTATTTAAAGCGATACGTGACGCGACCCTTGGTCAGGTCGTAGGGCGTCAGTTCCATGAGCACCTCGTCGCCCACCAGAACGCGGATGCGGTTCTTCCGCATCTTGCCGGCGGTGTGGCCGAGAACCTCATGGCCGTTCTCTAGCTTGACGCGGAACATGGCGTTGGGAAGCAGTTCGACAACCTGCCCCCGCATTTCAATCAATTCTTCCTTTGCCATTCGCTTGTCCTGGCAGTTTGGCTCCGAAATGGCGGTCAGATGATGCATTAGCGCATTAAATGCAAGAGGAAGCGCAAGCTTCGCAAAAACATCTCGCATATGACGCCGGTGTTGCCCTTGGGTTGCACGGACTGCAGGCGCGAATAATGCCGCGTATTGACCGGTTACGGCATGGACGTAAGCAGGCGGTCGCCTTATGAACAGGCCGCCGGATACTGGGCCGGATATTGGATAGGATGAAGAAATGACGACCGAAGGACTGGTCATGGCCCTGCCCAAGGGCCGCATCCTGAAGGAAGTGATGCCGCTGCTGCGCGCCGCCGGAATCGAGCCGGAAGCCGCCTTCCATGACGACAGCAGCCGGGCGCTCCATTTCGCCACCAATATTCCCGGCCTTTCCATCATCCGCGTGCGCTCGTTCGATGTGGCGACGTTCGTGGCCTTCGGCGCGGCGCAGCTGGGCGTTGCCGGCAACGATGTGCTGATGGAATTTGATTACCCGGAAATCTACGCGCCGGTGGACCTGAAGATCGGCAAGTGCCGCCTGTCGGTGGCCGAGCTGGCCGACCTCAGCCGCGAGGACGACCCGCGCACCTGGAGCCACATTCGCGTCGCTACGAAATACCCCAATGTCACCCGCCGCTATTTCGCGGCCAAGGGCGTGCAGGCCGAATGCATCAAGCTGAACGGCGCGATGGAGCTGGCTCCGACGCTCGGCCTGTGCCGCCGCATCGTCGATCTGGTCTCGACGGGCCGTACGCTGGTGGAAAACGGCCTCATGGAAGTGGAGACGGTGGCCGAGGTCAGCTCGCGCCTCATCGTCAACCGCGCAGCCTTCAAGACGCGCGGGCCGGAGTTGATGCCGTGGATCGAGAAGATCCGCGCGCTGGTGGAGGAGCAGTAAGGTATGACGTTGCGTCTGGATGTCCGCGAGCCCGGCTTCGAGGCCGCCTTCACCGCGCTGGTGGAAGACCGGCGCGAAGCCCCGACCGACGTGCGCGACGTGGTGACCGCCCTCCTCAAGGACGTGCGCGACCGGGGCGACGAAGCCCTCATCGACTACACGAAGAAATTCGACCGCATCGACCTGCGGAAAACCGGCCTTCAGGTAACGCGCGAGGAAATCGAGGCGGCCATTGCCGCCTGCGAGCCCGAGGTGCTGGCCGCCCTCAAGCTGGCCGCCGAGCGCATCGCCGCCTTCCACGCGATTCAAAAGCCGGAAGACAAGCAGGTGACGGATGCGGCGGGCGTGACCGCCGGGTTCCGCTGGTCCGCCATCGATGCCGTCGGCCTTTATGTGCCGGGGGGCTCGCCAGCTATCCGTCGTCGGTGCTGATGAACGCCGTGCCGGCGAAGGTGGCGGGCGTCCAGCGCCTTGTCATGGTGACGCCAACGCCGGATGGACGCCTCAACCCGTTGGTGCTGGCCGCGGCGGACCTTGCGGGCGTTGATGAAATCTACCGCATCGGCGGCGCGCAGGCGGTAGCCGCGCTCGCCTACGGCACCAAGAGCATCCGCCCGGTCGACAAGATCGTCGGCCCCGGCAACGCCTTCGTGGCGGAGGCCAAGCGCCAGGTGTTCGGCCTCGTCGGCATCGACATGATCGCCGGGCCCTCCGAAATCCTCGTGGTGGCGGACGGCGCCAACAACCCCCTCCACATCGCGGCGGACCTGCTCAGCCAGGCCGAGCATGATGTCACCGCCCAGTCCATCCTCATCACCGATGACGCCGCCTTCGCGGATGCCGTCATCGAAGCGGTGGAGGCCACCATCCCCACGCTCGCCAGCGCCAACGTGGCGCGCCAGAGCTGGAACCGCTTCGGCGCGGTCATCCTCGTCGACAAGCTGGAGGACGCGCCGCCGCTCATCGACCGGCTCGCGCCCGAACACCTGGAACTGGCTGTCGCCAACCCCGCCGCCCTCATGGCGAAGGTGCGCCACGCCGGCTCCGTGTTCATGGGCCGCCTGACGCCCGAGGCCATCGGCGACTACCTCGGCGGCCCCAACCACGTGCTGCCCACCGGGCGGCGCGCCCGCTTCTCCTCGGGGCTTTCGGTCACCGACTTCATGAAGCGCACCACCTTCCTCTCGTGCAGCGAAGACGGCCTCAAGGCCATCGGCCCCTCCGCCGTGAGTCTCGCCACGGCAGAAGGCCTGCCCGCCCACGCACGGTCGGTGTCTGTACGGTTGGGGGAATAGGGTTTTGATTGAAGGGGGTCTCGGACCCCCTTCACCCCCATTCGTCTATCGGGCCGTGGTTTCGGCGCTTATTTGGATAAATGTTCTCCAAAATTTTATCCAAATAAGCAAATCGCCGCTAATGGGATTTAAACGTTCATTGAGAGGTTTTTGCCTATCTCAGCTAGGGTGGTAGCGGACACCCCCAAAATCGCGCTGTAAGGTGCCTCTACGGGGCTTTACGGGCCATGCCAGTCCATGGTCTCGCCCCGTTTGGTTTCGTGCCAACAACCGAAGGCTTTGATGATACGACCGCGCCCTTCAGGACTCGCGGCGGGACATGGCACGCACGGCCCTTTCACTTCCAAAGGAAAAGCCCGCACCCCGTCCCGCTCGCACGGCCCGAAAAACGAAAGGGAGTGCAGAGGGTCCGAGACCCTCCGCAAGAACCCAAAACACCCATAACAATCAGCGCCGCAAGGTGAACCGCAGCACGAGCCCCGTATCGTCCTGCCCGGCTGCGCCGTGGCCGGCATCGAAGCGGTGGAAGCCGTGGACGGCCATGTTTGCCCTCTCCGCCAGCGGCAGGGCGTAGACGGCCTCCAGGTCGATTTCCCGCCCGGTGGGGGGCGAGGTTGACGCGGGTTGAGCGGTATGCGGTGACGCCTGAATCATAAGAGTAGGCGGCAGGCAGGGCGATGTTGGCCATGGCCTTCTCGACGCGCAGCGGCTGGGCGAGGAGGAAGCCAAAGCTGTCCCCCGGTCGCCAGACATCGTTGCCGGTGAGGCTGAATTTCCAGCTACTGGTCCACACGTCGCCATCGGGTGTGAGAAGCGCGCCCTGGGCGGTGTCCAGCCGGGTGCGGCCCATGGCGGCATCGGCGGTAAGGCTCCAGCGGGGGCCCAGATCGATGAGCGCACTGAGGCCCATGCTTGCCGTGCGCGCGCCCGCCTTGAAGCCGAAGGCCCCGGCGCTGCGCGCGCCGAGCACGCTGCCGGTCTCCTCCATCCAGCCGAAGGAGAGGCCGAGTTCGCCCCATGCCATCGGCCGGGTGAGCAGGCTTTTCAGGGTATTGATCCGCGCCCGGCCGTCGGCCACCAGTGGGCTGGCGCGCGCGCCCCGGTCCAGCTCGGTGCGGCTGGCGGCCATGCTCCAGCGCCATTGGCCAAGGGGAACGCTGGCGGCGGTGGTGACGGGCGGCTCGGCGGCAACGCCAAGGCTCTCGCCCACGCGGCTGCCGTAGGAGAGGAAGGGCATCTCCGCTTCGCTTTCGCCGCCAACGGCGGAGAGCAGGTCCTCCGCGCTGCGGCCATAGCCGAAGGCGAGGCGGCGGCCCTGGGCAAGGTTGAGGCTGAGCCAGCCATCCGCACCCGGCTGGCGCTGGAAGGCGAGCGTATCGTCGGCCATGCCGAGCCGGTTCCACACGGCGGCCTCGGGCACGCGAACGCCGGCGAAGGAGAGCGCCGCCTTGTCGTTGCCGAGCGTGCCCGCGCTGCGGCGGTTCTGAAGCGCCAGGCGATAGACCAACCCGAGGCCGGGCGAGGAGGCGCGCACCGTGGGGCTGAGATCAACGGCGTAGGCGCGGTCGTACATGTCCAGCACAACCGTGTTTGACAGCGCCGCGCCCAGCTCTCCGCCGTCGCCGAAGGCGCTGCCCAGCGAGACGTTGGCCGCCGTCAGCATCACCGGCGCATCGCTTCCGGCCAGCGAGGTTTCCCCCTGCGGCTCGAACGCGCGGCCGATGTTGATGAGCCCCCGGCCGTAGATCGCATCAATGCCCGGCGCGCCGAGGTCCGTCGTGGTGCGGTAGAGGAGATCCACCAGATCCGCCGCCGACAGGTTGGGAAAGGCATCGGCCAGAAGCGCGATGGCCCCGGTGACGTGCGGGGCCGCCGCCGAGGTGCCGCTGACCAGCACGGGCTGGCCGCCGATATCCGGCACGTAGATGCGCTCGCCGGGCGCGACGACGAACACGTCGCGGGCAATGCCGGCCCGGTTGCTGAAGTCTGAGATGACGTTGTTCTCATCCACCGACCCGGCGATGATGACCAGCCCCCGCGCCGCGGAGGACCGGGCAATCTGCGCCATGTCGCCGGGATCGGACTGTCCCTCGTTGCCGGCGGACAGGACGATGATCGTGCCCTCGGCCGTGGTCCGGCTGACGGCATCGTTCAGCTGCAGGCTGGTCCCTGCCCCGCCCAGCGAGATGTTGACGACGCGGGCGTCGTTGGCGCGGGCGAGATCCAGCCCCGCCGCGATGGCGGTATCGGGGAAAGAACAGTCGCCATCGGCGCAGCTGCCGGGCGAATCCGCCCGGGCGACCAGCAGGGTCGACTCGTAGGCAACGCCATGCATTCCCGCGTTGTCGCGCGCCGCGCCGATGATGGCGGCAACCCAGGTGCCGTGGCCGTATTCGTCCTGGATGGTGCGGGTATCCGCCACGTCGCGGCTGGCCGCGTGGATACGGCCTGCGAATTCCGTGTTGCCCGTGTCGATGCCGGAGTCGATCACCCCCACGGTCACGCCACTGCCGGTGGCGTAGTTGCTGTAGGCGGGAATGGGGTCGATGCGCGCCAGCCCCCAGTTGCGGCGATATTCGGCGGTATCGAAGGTTTCGGGGGAATGGGCTCGGGCGTCGGGTCCGGCGCGGGGCTGGGCTCCGGCCCCGAAGGGGGCGGCGGCTGGGGCGCGGGCGATCCGCCGCCACCACCGCCACCGCATGCTGATAAGAGTGTTGTCGTCAGTAAAATGGCACTACGCCACCAACGCCGTTCCACCACGCCTCACCCCTTCCCGTTGCCTGCGGGCGTGACAGGGCAGATATCCGCCTGTCACGCCTCCGTTGGCTCCGAAGGTAAAACGCAGTTATTGCCAAAGTTTATCCGGCCGACGATTCCGACATGAGATTTTGTGTCGCCCACAGCGCGGCCTGGGTGCGGTTGGCAAGGCCCAGCGTCTTCAGGATGGCCGAGACATGGATGCGAACCGTGTTCTCCGACATGCCGAGCGTGGTGGCGATCTCGGCGTTGGGCTTGCCCTGCGCGATGAGGCGCACCACCTCCAGCTGGCGGCGGGTAAGCAGGCGCAGCGCCGGGTTGCGTCGGCCGCCGCCCGCGCCGGCGCGAGTCGCCTGGCGGCTGCGGAGCTGCTCGCCCACGGCGGCGATGATAAGATCCGGCCGGTTGCGCCATTCGGTCAGGATGCGCGCCTCGGCTGCCGGAATTTCAATTTCGGAGGCCTGTCGCATGTCCGCCAGCAGAACGGCCCAGGGATTGCCGCTGGCAAAGCCCGCCGCTGCCGCAGCCGGCGCATCCGCCAGAAGGCGGATGCCGCAGATGATGGGCATGCCATTAGGACCGGGGGGCGGCGTGGTGGGCAGGCTGTCAACCGTCACGCCGGGAAACGCCGCGCCGAGGATACGGCTCACCGCCTCCCTGACCAGCCAGTCCTCCGACGCGACGATCAAAGCGTCCCGATAATCGCCCGAACGGAGCCCTGAGCGGAAATCCTGATCCATATCCATACGCACGTTCCCATACATCAGTTACTAAAACGCCTTTCGAACCGCCCTACGGCGAAGCTGCCGTTCGTAACAGGGCCGGCCGAAACAGCGCGGGATATTGGGGCGTCTCGTCCGACTGTTAAAGATCTAATTTAATAGGCGGCCTTGCCTACTTAGGCCGAACAGTCGGTAGATTCACGAAAATTCCCCAAAAGCTCGTAGACATAACGTTTAAAGCGACAAAAGGTGGCACCCGCCAGAAAATTTCCCGGCGGGGCCTTCGCAACCGGAGGGAGCCGACGCCAAGCCCCGCTCGCCCGCTGCGCGCAAGGCATTGGGCGGCGCGCCGCGTTCGCGGTGCATTACAACGGATTCGGGCAGGGAGAGAAGAAACGGGGGCTCAGGCCCAGCCCTCCAGCACCTGGTCGGGAGGGCGGTGGCCGTCGCTCCACACCTTGATGTTGCGGATCACCTTCTCGCCCATGGCCAGCCGCCCCTCGATGGTGGCCGAGCTCATGTGCGGCAGCAGCACCACGTTGGGCAGCTCCAAGAGCTTGGGGTGAATGGCGGGCTCGTGCTCGAACACGTCCAGCCCCGCACCGGCGATGCACCCCCGCTCCAGCGCGTCCACCAGCGCGGGCTCGTCCACGATCTCGCCGCGCGCGGTGTTGATGAGGAAGGCGTGGCGCTGCATCAGGGCGATGCGCTCCGCGTTGAACAGGTGGTGCGTCTCGGGCGTGTGCGGGCAATTGATGGAAATGATGTCCACCCGGCTCAGCATGGCTTCGAGCCGCGGCCAGTAGGTGGCTTCCACCGTGCGCTCCACCGCCTCGGGCAGGCGGCGGCGGTTGTGGTAGTGCACGGCCATGCCGAAGGCGCGGGCGCGCTGGGCGATGGCCTGGCCGATGCGGCCCATGCCGACGATGCCGATGCGCTTGCCGTGGATGCGGTGGCCCAGCAGCATGGTGGGGGACCAGCCCTTCCACTCGCCCGAGCGCAGCAGCTTCTGCCCCTCGGCGAGGCGGCGCGGCACGGCAAGGATAAGCGCCATCGCCATGTCCGCCGTGTCGTCCGTCAACACGCCCGGCGTGTTGGTGACGATGATGCCCTTGGCGCGGGCCGCGCCCAGGTCCACGTGGTCGATGCCGTTGCCGAAGTTGGCGATGAGCTTCAGATTCGGCCCGGAGCCCGCGATCAGGTCCGCGTCCACCTCGTCGGTGAGCGTTGGCACCAGCACGTCCGCCTCCGCCATCGCCTCGGCGAGCGCCGCGCGGTCGAACGGCCTGTCATCCAGGTTGAGGGTCACGTCAAACAGCTCGGCCATGCGGGTTTCCACCGCTTCCGGCAGGCGGCGCGTGACAATGACTTTCGGACGCTTCTTGGTCATGGCATGCCCTGTTCGATCAGCCCGGTTTCAGCTATGCCGTTTGCGAAGAAACGGTCAAGGGTCGCATCATCTGCGGCCTGCCTGTATGGTCTTGCCCTGTGGCGGCGGGCGGCGCAATGCTCTGCCGCCGCCACGGCAACCGGATTCACCCTGACAAGCGTACCATAAGGTGACCACGCGATGTTCAAACGGCCAAACCCTTCCCTCCTGCCCGCCGGACTGCTGGGCCTGACGGTTGCCTTCGGGCTTGCCGTCCAGGCGGCCCCGGCCGCCGCGCAAGGAACGGCCGGGGACGAGGACGGCGCCAAGGCCAGCGAGACCGGGCTGCCCCTGCCGCGCTTCGTGTCGCTGGGAGCAAGCGAGGTGAACCTGCGGACCGGGCCGGACCGGCGCTATCCCATCGCCTGGGTCTATAAGCGGCGCGGCCTGCCGGTCGAGATTATTCAGGAATACGGCGTCTGGCGGCGCATCCGCGATGTGGAGGGCGTCGAGGGCTGGGTGAACCGCCACCTGCTCTCCAACGAACGCACGGCCTACGTGACGGCGCAGGTCCGCACCCTTTACGCGCGCCCCGAATCCGGCTCGGCCGCGGTGTGGCGGGTGGAGCCGGGCGTCGTCGCCAAGATCGTGCTGTGCGAGGAAGACTGGTGCCAGCTCAACATCGGCGGGCGCACCGGCTGGATTCGCCGCAACGAGATCTGGGGCGTCTACCCGCGCGAGACGATCGACTGAGGTCAAGGCGCACAAGCAAAAGGATGAAAAAGGGGGTTATAGATCCCCATTCGTTTTATCGGGGCGAACCCGGCCATTGGCTCGGCGCTTATTGAAGGGTGCGGCCGCTTAAAACGAAGGGGGATGCAGGGAGAACAAGTCTCCTTGCGAAAAGAAAACCAGGGAAAACCCCACCGAACCCGCACAAAACTGCGGCGCTTCGCCTGCCTCTCTTGACGCGGCCCGGCCCGATCGCCACATCCGGCGCAAGACGAGGAGTTGACCCGATGTTTATCCAGACCGAGCGCACGCCCAACCCGGCGACCCTGAAGTTCCTGCCAGGGCGGACCGTGAGCGCCAGCGGCACCGTGGACTTCCCCGACCCCGAAACGGCGGAGCGTTCGCCCCTGGCCTCGGCCCTGTTCGCGCTGCCGGACGTGACCGGGGTGTTCTTCGGCGCGGATTTCATCGCCGTCACCAAGGCGGAAGGCGCGGCCGACTGGACGGAGCTGAAGCCGCAGGTTCTCAGCCTCATCATGCAGCATTTCACCAGCGGCGCGCCGCTGATGTTCGAGCAGCCCGAGGAAGAGGGCCTGGTGGAAGGCGACGACCCGGCCGATGAGGACATCATCGTCCAGATCCGCGACCTCATCGACACCAAGGTCCGCCCCGCCGTGGCGCGGGATGGCGGCGACATCATCTACCGGGGCTTTCGCAACGGCGTCGTTTACCTGCGGATGCAGGGGGCCTGCTCCGGCTGCCCGTCTTCGACCATGACGCTGAAGAACGGCATTGAATCGCTGCTGCGACACTATGTGCCGGAAGTAACGGAAGTGCGGGCGGTTTAAGTCGCCCGGTCTATCTTCTCCGATTTCCGTGAAAAGCTTTACTTGCGCCCGTCATCGGCCCAATACGGTGCCCGATACGGGCGTAATGCTTTCTTGATGTAGCTTTCAGTATTGCCGGGAAGGAGCGCAGCTATGGGCGAGATCATCAGCGACCGCAGCCTGGACACCCTGTTCCGCAACGCGCGTACGCCGCGCGCGTGGCTCGACAAGCCGGTGACGGACGTGCAGCTGCGCGCCATCTATGATCTGATGCGGATGGCCCCCACCTCCATGAACAGCAGCCCGGCGCGCATCGTCTTTGCCCACAGCCAGAAGGCGCGCGACCGGCTCGCCGAATGCGCGAGCCCCGGCAATATGGAGCGCATCCGCACCGCAGGCGCCGTTGCCATCATCGGCGAGGACACGGCCTTCTACGAGAAGCTGCCCGAGCTGTTTCCGCCCTCGCCCACGGCGCGCGACCTGTTCGCGGGCAACCCGGCGCTGGCCGAGGCGACCGCCTTTCGCAACTCCTCCCTCCAGGGGGCCTATCTCATCATGGCCGCCCGCGCGCTGGGGCTGGACTGCGGGCCGATGTCGGGCTTCGAGCCCGACAAGGTGAACGCCGCCTTCTTCGCGGGCACCACCATCAAGGCCAACTTCCTCGTCGCCCTTGGCTATGGCGACGACGACGCCCTGCACCCGCGCCTGCCGCGCCTGTCGTTCGAAGACGCCTGCAAGATCCTCTAACCCTCACGCAAGACAAGGCCCGCCCCATGACCTCTGGCTCCCTGACCCTTGGCCTTGATACGGCGCTGTCGGGATGCTCCGCCGCGCTTGTGGGAGAGGACGGCGCCGTTCTCGCCCAGCGGTTCGAGCTGATCGCCCGGGGCCATGCGGAGCGGCTGGTGCCCATGGTGGGCGACCTGCTGGCCGATGCGGGCGTGGAGCCCGGCCGGATCACCGCCATCGCCGTTGCCCAGGGGCCGGGCAGCTTCACCGGCATCCGGGTGGGCCTTGCCGCCGCCCGCGCCTTCGGCCTGGCGTGGGGCGTGCCGTGCCACGGCGTCTCCTCGCTCGCCGCGCTGGCCCTTGCCGGGCACGGCGAGAACGCGGGGGCCCTTGGGGAGCGGCCGTTCCTCGCCGCCATCGACGCCAGCCGGGGGCAGGTCTACGCCCAGGTTTTTCGCAAGGCCGGGGACACGCTGGAAGCGCTGACCGAGCCGGAGGCGCTGACGCCGGCGGAGGCCGCCGCCCTTGCCCGCGCGCACGGCTGCGCGCTCGGCACGGGCTCAGGCGCTGCGCTGGTGCATGAGGCGAGCGGAGGGACCCTGCCCGCCAGCGCGCCCGAGTGGACCGACGCCGCCCACGTGGCCCGCCTTTCCCGCCTGCCGGGCTTTGCCCAGCCGCCCCACGCCCTTTACGTGCGCCCGCACGATGCCCGCCTGCCGGGCGGCGTTCTGCCCTCCGGCATTTGAGCCGCCGCGATGGTTCGCATCGAAACGCCCGCGCGGATCGAGCCGGACCTGCTCGAGGAGCTGATGAACGCCAGCTTCGATGCGCGCTTCGGCGAGCGCTGGTCGCCGGAGCAGGTGATCGCCGCCCTTGCCATGCCCGGCGCCACGGCCGCCTTTGCCTTCACCGGGCCGGAGAACAGCCGCCCGGCCGGCTTTGCCCTCACCCGGCAGGTGGCGGACGAGGCCGAGCTGCTGCTCATAGCCGTTCTGCCCGGCCAGCGCGGCGCGGGGATTGGCGGCCGCCTTCTCGATCATGCCATCGCGCAAAGCGCCGCTGCGGGCGCGCGCCACATGTACCTTGAGGTCCGCGAAGGAAATACTGTCGCCTATGCGTTGTATAGTTCGCGAGGCTTTGAAGTCGTGGGCCGCCGGCCCGGCTATTACCGGGCAGATAATGGCGAACTGCACGATGCGTTGACGATGCATTTGGCTCTAAACGGCATCTAAAAGTTAAAATTGCTGAATTCTTTTACAGAACCCCTTGTTTTTCTCTTCAAAAGAGAACATACGCTGCGCGGAAGGGTGTTAAATTTATGATTGAAGATACGCGCCTTGTAAGGGGAAATGATCCCATGAATGAACATTCAGGCACCGGTGACGATTTGCTGACGCTGACGGCAGACATTGTTTCTTCGCACGTCGCCAATAACACCGTCGCTGTTTCTGACCTGCCGAACCTGATCGAGAACGTTTATAATGCTCTCTCCCGCCTCGGCAGTGCGCCCGTTAAAGTTGAAACCAAGCAGGAACCTGCCGTTTCAGTGCGTTCGTCGGTGAAGCCCGACTACATCATTTGCCTGGAAGACGGCAAAAAGCTGAAGATGCTCAAGCGTCACCTGATGACCCACTACAACATGACGCCCGAGCAGTACCGCACCAAGTGGAACCTGCCCGCCGATTATCCGATGGTTGCGCCGAACTACGCCAACCAGCGTCGCCAGCTGGCGAAGAAGATCGGCCTTGGCACCCGCCGCAAAAAGCGGGGCTAATCAATAATCAATAAGTATTGAGGCCTGCGGTTTCCTGCCGGCCTCCCTCTTCCAGAAGGTCTTCGCATTGCATGGCGTGAGTTTGTGTGTCGTCCCCCACGACACACTCGCGTCCTGCACCCTTGCGAGGGCCTTCTTCTCGCTTTAGTCTTCCAATTCCAGCTGAGGAGTACCGGCCATGGGACAGAACATCGACATCGAGGCGCTTTGCGTTGAGCGCGGCATGCGGATGACGGACCAGCGCCGGGTGATTGCCCGCGTCCTTGGCGAGGCCGACGACCATCCGGATGTGGAGGAGGTGTATCGTCGCGCCACGGCCATCGACAAGCGCATCTCCATCGCCACGGTCTATCGCACCGTGCGCCTGTTCGAAGAGGCGGGCATTCTGGAGCGTCACGACTTCCGCGATGGCCGCTCGCGCTACGAGCCGGTGCCGGAAGAGCACCATGACCACCTGATCGACCTGGATTCCGGTCATGTGGTGGAATTCCACGATCCCGAGATCGAGGAATTGCAGCAGCGCATCGCCGAGCGGCTGGGCTATCGCCTCGTCGACCATCGAATGGAGCTGTACGGCGTGCGGATCAACCCGCAGGGCAACGAGCGGAAGAACAACTGAGGCCTGGCCGGCGGCCCGCCCACAGGCCGACACAACCTGCCGGATGTTTCGTGGCAATCATGCCAGAAATGCAATAAACTAACGCCAGGGTCGCGCCCGATGGCGCACGGCCCCACGGGTCTGTTAACCTGAACAAGACGGGTTGCTTCTAGGCAGGACATATGGGCACCGCCCCCTTACTCAACCCCTTCTCCGATAGCTTTGACCGGGATTGGCGGGCCGTTCGCGCGCTCACCTGGGCTTCGCTGGGCCTTGCCCTCTACGGCCCGGCCCAGGCCGCGAGCCTGCGCCTGCGGCCCGAGGCGGCGCCGCGCATTCCCCGCGCCTTTCACCGGCTGTTCTGCCGCGCCATCGGCATGAAGGTGGATGTGATCGGCGCGCCCGTTTCCGCCAAGCCCACGCTTTATGTCTCCAACCACATCTCGTGGGTGGATATTCCGGTGCTGGGCTCGCGCATCCTTGGCAGCTTCGTCGCCAAGTCGGAAGTGGGCCAGTGGGGCATGGTCGGCCGCCTGTCGGACCTCCAGCGCACCATCTACGTGGAGCGGGAGCGGCGCACCCGCTCGCGGGAGCAGTCCAACGTCATCGCCGAGCGCATGGCCGCGGGCCACAGCATCATCCTGTTTCCCGAAGGCACCAGCACGTCAGGGCGCACGGTCAAGCCGTTCAAGACCTCCCTCTTCGCCATTGCGGAAGCGGACGGAATGGACGCGACGGTGCAGCCGGTCACGCTTGCCTACACCCACATCAACGGCCTGCCCATGCTGCGCTCCATGCGCCACAAGGTGGCATGGATCGGCGACATGGACCTCCTGCCCCACGCGTGGGAGCTGTTCGGCCTGGGGCGCGTCAGGGCGCTCATTCAGTTCCACGAACCGGTGCGGCCGTCTGACTTTGCCAACCGCAAGGAACTGGCCCGCCACTGCGAGCAGGTGATCGCCGAGGGCCTGCTGCGCGCCAACCGGGGCGAGGTGTAGGACGAAAAGCATAGGATGCCCCCGCGGAAGCGGGCAGCACTCCATTGAGAACACGGCCGCATTGGGCTATCTAGCCGGGAAGAGACGGCCAAGGGAACGGAGCAGCATTCGCTGGCGTTCGACGCACAGGTAAGAGCGAGCATTTTTTGGTGACCAATCCCACCTCCCCCAGCAGCAAGAAGGTTCTCATCAAGACCTTTGGCTGCCAGATGAACGTGTATGACTCCGAGCGCATGGGCGAACTGCTCGGAAATGAAGGCTATACGCCAACGGAGAATGCGGACGAGGCAGACCTCGTCATTCTCAACACCTGCCATATCCGCGAGAAGGCCGCCGAGAAGGTGTATTCGGAAGTGGGCCGCCTGCGCCAGAGCGCAAACGCCCGCAAGGCGCAAGGCGAGGAGACGCTGATTGCCGTTGCCGGCTGCGTCGCCCAGGCCGAAGGGCCGGAGATCATGCGCCGCGCGCCCGCCGTCAACATGGTGTTCGGCCCGCAGACCTACCACCGCTTGCCCGAGATGCTGGCCAAGGCCCGCGAGGCGCAGGGCAAGGGCGAGCGCGCCCGCGTGCTCGACACCGATTTCCCGGCCGAGGCCAAGTTCGACCAGCTGCCGAAGAAGCGCGGCACCAGCGGCCCGGCGGCGTTCGTGACCGCCCAGGAAGGCTGCGACAAGTTCTGCACCTTCTGCGTGGTGCCCTATACCCGCGGCGCGGAAACCTCGCGCCCCGTCGCCGCCATCGAGGATGAGGTGCGTGCGCTGGTGGACAGCGGCGTCGTGGAGATCAGCCTGCTCGGCCAGAACGTCAACGCCTACCACGGCGTTGACGGCAGCGGCCAGGACGTGTCGCTGGCCGGCCTCATCCGCCGCCTCGCCAAGATCGATGGCTTGGAGCGCATCCGCTACACCACCTCGCACCCGCGCGACATGACGGACGAGCTGATCGCGGCGCACGGCGAGATCGAGAAGCTCATGCCCTACCTGCACCTGCCGGTGCAGGCAGGTTCGGACCGGATTCTCGCGGCGATGAACCGCAAGCACACCGCCGAGAGCTACCTGAAGATCATCGAGCGGCTGAAGGCCGCCCGGCCGGACCTTGCCCTTTCGGGCGACTTCATCGTCGGCTTCCCCGGCGAGACCGAGGCGGATTTCCAGGCGACGCTCGATCTGGTGAAGGCGGTGCGGTACGCGCAGGCCTATTCGTTCAAATATTCGCCGCGTCCGGGAACGCCCGCCGCCGACATGGAAACCCAGGTGCCGGAGGACGAGAAGGCCGACCGGCTCGCCCGCCTGCAGGCGCTGCTGAACGAACACCAGCTTGAGTTCAACCAGGCCAGCGTCGGCAAGACCGTGCCGGTGCTGTTCGAGCGCCACGGCAAGCATCCCGGCCAGCTGGTCGGCCGTTCGCCGTGGATGCAGGCGGTCCACGTTCTGGCTCCCGATCACAGCATCGGCGATCTGGTGCAATGCACGCTGCTCAGCGCGGGCGCCAACAGCCTTGAAGGCGGTTTGGCGGACCGGCTCGCGGCAGCTTAAACGCGAGGCTCGATGGGCAAGAAACCATACCGTAACAGCCCCCCGCGCCGGTGACGGCGGAGATGATGGCAGCCTGCAACTCGAATTCGAGGAAGGGCGGCTGCTCGGGCCGCTGTTCGGCGAGTTCGACCAGCACCTGATTGCGCTGGAAAACCGGCTCGGCGTGTTCATCGCCGCGCGCGGCAACCGCCTGACCATCGAGGGTGAGCCGGAAGCTGCGGCGCGCGCGCGGGACGTGCTCATCACCCTCTACAACCGGCTCCAGCAGGGCGGCGAGATCGAACTGGCCGACGTGGAATCCGCCGTGGCGCTGTCCGATGATATTCTGAAGCGGGGCGATCTCTCCCCGGAGGCGGGCGATGACTCGCCAGTGCAGATTCGCACCCGGCGCAAGACCATCCAGCCGCGCTCGCCGACCCAGGTGCGCTACATGCAGCACCTGCACAAGAGCGACATGATCTTCGCCCTCGGCCCCGCAGGCACCGGCAAGACCTACCTGGCCGTTGCCCAGGCCGTGCACGAACTCATTACCGGCGGGGTGGATCGCATCATCCTCTCCCGCCCGGCGGTGGAGGCGGGCGAGAGGCTCGGCTTCCTGCCCGGCGACATGCGCGAGAAGGTGGACCCTTACCTGCGCCCGCTCTACGACGCGCTCAACGACATGCTGCCGCCCGAACAGGTGGAGCGGCGGCTGGCCTCGGGCGAGATCGAGGTGGCGCCGCTGGCCTTCATGCGCGGCCGCACCCTCTCCGACGCCTTCGTCATCCTCGACGAGGCGCAGAACACCACGCCGATGCAGATGAAGATGTTCCTCACCCGCTTCGGCGCGCGCTGCCGCATGGTCATCTGCGGCGACCCCAGCCAGGTGGACCTGCCGCCGCCGCAGCGCTCCGGCCTTGCCGATGCGGTTGCGCGGCTGGAAGGCATCGAGGGCATCGCCACCGTTCGGTTCGACCCGAAGGAGGTGGTTCGCCACCCGCTGGTCGGACGCATTGTTGAGGCTTACGACGCAGACCGCCATGTTGAGAATTGAAACTGAGGTGGAGGCTCCGGCCTGGGAAGAGGCCGGGCTTGCCTGGGATCAGCTGGCGGCCGGCGCGGTTCATGCCGCCGTGGGCGCAACCCCCTTCGCCACGCTGGACCAGTGGCCGGACATCACCGTGGAGGTGGCGTTGCGGTTCGTCGACGACGAGACCATCCGCGAGCTGAACCGGGAGTACCGGGGCAAGGACAGCGCCACCAACGTGCTCTCCTTCCCCATGGCCGAGCCGGAGGAGCTTGAGGACCCGAAGTTTCTCGGCAAGGAGTTCCTGCTGGGCGACATCGTGATCGCCCACGAGACCACGCAGGCCGAAGCCGAGGCGCAGGACAAGCTGCTGGCGGCCCACGTCACCCACCTCATTGTTCATGGAACCTTGCATTTGCTAGGCTACGATCATGAGATCGATGAAGAGGCCGAAGCCATGGAATCGCTGGAGCGTTCCATCCTTGCTTCCCTTGGTCTGCCAGACCCCTATGCCAACGGCCCGATAGGCCATGACTGACTCCACCGCCTCCGAACCTGGAAGTAACGTTGTCAGCCGCCTGTTGGCTGGCCTTCTCCACCGCCTTCACAAGCGTCACGGCGACGGCACGCTGCGCCAGAGCCTCGAGGACGTGATCGAGGAGCACAGAATCCGACGCCGAGCAGGACGATTTGTCCCTGGCGGAGCGGACCATGCTCCGCAACCTGCTGAGCTATGGCGAGTTGCGGGTGGACGACGTGGCGGTGCCGCGCCCGGACATCATCGCCTTCGACGCCGCCGGCAGCTTCGATGAGCTGGCCCGGCTGTTCGCGGAGGCGGGCCATTCGCGCCTGCCGGTCTACCGCGAGAGCCTGGATGCCATCATCGGCATGGTCCACGTCAAGGATGTCTACCAGCATCTGGTCCAGCCATCCGACGCGGGCCCGCCCAGGGTTGAGCAGCTGCTGCGCTCCGTGCTGTTCGTGCCGCCCTCCATGCGGATTCTCGATCTTCTGGCCCGCATGCGCGCCAGCCGCACCCACATGGCCATCGTGGTTGATGAATATGGCGGCACCGATGGCTTGGTGACCATCGAGGACCTCGTCGAGCAGATCGTCGGCGAGATCGAGGATGAGCACGACGAGGCCGAGGCCAGCCTGCTGCGCCAGCTGCCCGGCGGCATCTATGAGGCCGATGCCCGGCTGTCCGTGACCGAGCTGGAGACCGAGCTGAACACCGACTTCCTGCCGGAAGACGACGACAGCGACATCGACACCGTGGGCGGGCTCATCTTCGTGCTGGCCGGGCGGGTGCCCGCCATCGGCGAGGTGATCGAGCACCCCTCCGGCTATCGGTTCGAGATCGTGGACGGCGAGCCCCGGCGCATCACCCGGGTGCGCGTTCATCCGCCCGCCGACTCTGAGGCGGAGGGCTGATGGTCCGCCTCCTTGTTCCCGCCGCCTGACGCCGGTATCCGAACCGGCAGCCGACCGAACCTCCAGCCTGAGTGTCCGCCTTGTCTGTGCCAAGCCGCATCGAAACCGCCGCCGCGCGCGCCGCTGACTGGGTCCGGCGTCAGCCGCCGAGCCACCAGAATACCCTCGCCCTGGCAGCAGGAGCCCTGAGCGCGCTCTCCTTCGCGCCACTCCACCTGTTCCCACTCATGCCGCTGGCGCTGGCGGCGCTGCTGTGGCTGCTCGATACCGCCCGCACCACCCGGCGGGCAGCGGCGCTGGGCTGGCTGTTCGGCTTCGGCCAGTTTGCCATCGGCCTTTACTGGATCGCCATTGCCTTTCGCTATCAGAGCAACATGCCGCCCGCGCTCGGCCTGCCGGCCGTGCTGCTGCTCGTTGGCGGCTTCGCCATCTTCATCGCGCTCACCACGGCTGCCGCTCACCGGTTCTGGAGCGGGCGGGCGCGGCGCGCCCTGGTGCTCGCCCTCGTGTGGGTGGTGTTCGAGTGGCTGCGCGGGCACCTGCTGACCGGCTTTCCCTGGAACCTGGCGGGCAACGCCTGGCTGCCGGTGCTTCCCGTGGCGCAGGCGGCTTCGCTCACGGGCGTCTATGGCCTCTCCTTCCTCATGCTGCTGACCGGCGGCGCCATCGCCGTGCTCGCCGACCATACCCAGGGCGCGCGGCGACTGGCGGGCTTCACGGCGATCCTCGTCATCGGCCTTGGCCTGTGGGGCACGGCCCGGCTGATCCTTGATCGGCCCGAGGCCGACACCGGCGTGCAGCTGCACATCGTACAGGCGGGCATCGGGCAGGACGAGAAGTGGGATCCCGCCGCCGAGCGCCGCCACCTGTGGGCGCACCTTGACCTCACCGCCAAGGCCATCGAGCGCCACGGCCCCGGCATCGTCATCTGGCCGGAAACCGCCATTCAGAACTTTATCGAGAACGAGCCGAGCACCCGCTACCTGATGGGCCGGCACATCGAGCCGCCGGGCGTGCTCATCACCGGCGGCATCCGCGTCGATTACGAGGCGGACGGCACGCCGGTCGCCCTTCGCAACAGCCTGTTCGTCCTCTCGCCCGATGGCGCGATTCAGGCCCATTACGACAAGGCCCATCTCGTCCCCTTCGGCGAGTACATGCCGCTGCGCCACCTGCTGGCCCCGCTGGGGCTCGACCGGCTCGCTCCCGGCGATGTCGACTTCGTGCCCGGTCCCGGCGTTCGCACGCTTGAAGTGCCCGGCGTGCCGGATTTCGGGCCGCTCATCTGCTACGAGGTGATCTTCCCCGGCAACGTGGTGGACCGGGCCAAGCGTCCGGCCTGGCTGGTCAACATCTCCAACGACGCCTGGTTCGGCGAGTCGTCCGGCCCCTATCAGCACCTGGCCATCGCCCGGATGCGCGCCATCGAGGAAGGCCTGCCCATCGTGCGCGCCACGCCCACGGGCGTCTCCGCCATCATCGACTCCGAAGGAAGGCTGACCGCCAGCCTGCCGCTTGGAACCGCCGGCGTCCTCACCGGAGCCCTGCCCGCGCCGCACTCCGTCACGCTTTATGCTCGCTTTGGCGATGTGCCGCTGCTTTTTGGTTTGTTTCTGCTCAGCTTCGGTCTTGTGATCGTCCGGCGAACCGCTTGAAGCCACCCGACGGGCTTACTGCCGTCGGCAAGCAAAGACCGGCAAGCGAAGCATTCAACTGTGTAGCGTTGGTCGAGTTATGTCAGAGAGTCCACATCCCGTTGATGTTCACGTTGGCGGCCGGGTCCGGGCGCGGCGGCGCCTGCTCGGCATCACCCAGGAAAAGCTGGGGGAGGCGCTCGGCCTCACCTTCCAGCAGGTGCAAAAGTACGAGCGCGGCAGCAATCGCATCAGCGCCAGCCGCCTGTTCGAGCTGTCCCGCATCCTCTCGGTGCCCATCACCTACTTCTACGAGGGGGCCGAGGCCCTGGCCGAAGAGGCCAATCCCATGCCCGAGGCAGTGTCGAGCCCGATCGAGGCGAGCCACCTCTCCTCCCGCGAGACCCACGAGCTGCTGCGCTGCTACTACAGCCTGCCCGACCCGCAGGTGCGCCGCCGCTTCCTCGATCTCTTGCGGGCCATGACCCCGGCCGGCGACGACCAGTCCGGCCTCGCCGCGCGCATGGCCGCCGAATAAAGCAACCTGCTTTTACAAGTCCTTAGCCAAGGGAGAGGCGCTCCCTTGGCGATCTCCCTGCTTTTTCCGAAGGATGCCTGCGGCAAATCCTTCGGTTTTCTTGCCCCTGTCGTCCCACAGGGAATTTAAAGACATAAATATAACTTTATATGCCTTTGATGTTTTGGAGGGGCTGTGGTATCACCCCGCCAAGCGACGATATATTCAGTCAAGGATTTCAAGCGTGGGCCGCACCAACTACGTCTTTACCAGCGAGTCCGTGTCGGAAGGCCATCCGGACAAGGTTGCTGACCAGATTTCCGACGCCATCGTTGACCTGTACCTCTCGAAGGATCCCGTCGCCCGCGTGGCCTGCGAAACGCTGGTCACCACCAATCGCATCATCCTGGCGGGCGAGGTGCGCTCGGCGGTCGAGGTAACGCACGCCGAACTGGAAGAGGCCGCCCGCAAGGTGGTTCGCCGCATCGGCTACGCGCAGGACGGCTTCCATTGGGAAACGGCGGAGTTCGCCTGCCACCTGCACGAGCAGTCGGCCCACATCGCCCAGGGCGTCGATGAAGACTCCACCAACGGCAAGGACGAGGGCGCGGGCGACCAGGGCATCATGTTCGGCTACGCCTGCGACGAGACGCCGGAGTTCATGCCCGCCACCCTGTTCTACGCCCACCGGATTCTGGAAAAGCTGGCGGAAGAGCGCCACTCCGGCCGCGCGCCCTTCCTGGAGCCGGACGCCAAGAGCCAGATCACCCTCGCCTATGAGAACGGGCGGCCGGTGCGCGCCACCAAGCTGGTGGTCTCGACCCAGCATGCCGCCGGCTACGACCAGGCCGCCTTGCGCGCCTATGTGAAGAACATCGCCGCCGAGGTGCTGCCCGAGGGCTGGCTACCGGAGGATGCGGGTATTTACGTCAACCCCACCGGCCTGTTCGAGATCGGCGGACCGGATGGCGATGCTGGCCTCACCGGCCGCAAGATCATCGTTGATACCTACGGCGGCGCGGCGCCCCATGGCGGCGGCGCCTTCTCGGGCAAGGACCCCACCAAGGTGGACCGCTCGGCCGCCTATGCCTGCCGGTATCTCGCCAAGAACGTGGTGGCGGCCGGGGTTGCCCGCCAGTGCACGGTGCAGATTTCCTACGCCATCGGCGTGGCCGAGCCCCTCTCCTTCTATGTGAACCTGCACGGCACCGGCCAGGTGCCGGAGGAGAAGCTGGAGCAGCTGCTGCCCACCCTGATGAAGCTGACGCCGAAGGGCATCCGCACCCATCTGGGGCTGAACAAGCCGATCTACGAGCGCACCGCCGCCTACGGCCACTTCGGCCGCGCGCCGGAAGCGGACGGCGGCTTCTCGTGGGAGCGCACCGATCTGGCGGAAGCCATCAAGGCCGCGCTTTAATTACCGGACCGGCGCGGCACCCCCGCGCCTTTGGCCCTTATTCCACCTCTTCCAACGGCTCGCCGCCCCCATGTTCATGCCGGGCGGCGGGCCGTTTCCGCAAAGGCCGCGCCGGCCTTTCCTGCGGCTGCGCCCGGTGCGCCGAAAAGCGGTTTTCGTCCTGAGGCCGGATGCGCTAACAAGGCGCCGCCGCGGCCATGGCCCGGCCGAGCATTGGAATGCCCAAACCCCGACCGACCACAAGGACAGCAAGCCGCCGCATGACCCAGGACCCCACCACCCTTCGTCGTCTTTATGGCCGGCGCAAAGGCTTCAAGCTGCGTAACCGCCAGCAGCAGCTGGTGGAGGACCTGCTGCCGCGCGTCGCCGTGCCGGTGCCGCCGGAAGGCGAGACGCTGGACCCCGCCGCCCTGTTCGACCAACCGGTGAAGGACGTGTGGCTGGAAGTGGGCTTCGGCAAGGGCGAACACATGGCGACGCTGGCCGAGGCAAACCCGGACATCGGCTTCATCGGCTGCGAGCCGTTCCAGACCGGCGTCGTCGGCGCGCTCAACCACATCGACGAGAAGCAGCTGCCCAACGTGCGCCTACACATGGGCGACGCGCTGGAAGTGCTGGAGCGCCTGCCCGATGCCAGTTTGGGGCGCGTGTTCCTGCTGCATCCAGACCCCTGGCCCAAGGCCCGCCACGCCAAGCGGCGCTTCGTGAACTCCGGCCCCCTTGATGTGGTGGCCCGCAAGCTCCGCCCAGGCGGGGAGTTCCGCCTGGCGACGGACCATCCGGTTTACATGCGCTGGGCAGTGATGCAGATGAACCGGCGCGCGGATTTCCTGTGGACCGCCGAGACGCCGGCCGACTGGGAAACCCGGCCCGCCGACTGGCCCGCCACCCGCTACGGCCAGTGGGCCGAATCCGAGGGGCGGCCGATCTGGTATTTCCGCTACCTGCGCCCCTGAAATAAAAACATCAAATTAGCGCCGCCATCCGCCGAATTTTGCCGTTCGGCGGCATGTTCCGGCGTGGCCTTGTCTTTCTCGCCATTTCGGCTTATATCCCTTGCAATCTTCCACATGGTTACAACCCTGAGGAAGTCGCCACAGGGGCTGGGGCGGCAACCCAGGGGTTTTACTTTAAGCGTTACGGGAAACGGATTTGGCCAATATTGAACGCCTGCGCGCCCTCATCGAACCCATCCTCACCAAGATGGGCTATGAGCTGGTGCGCGTGACGTTCGGCGGCGGCGAGCGGCGCGCCACCCTTCAGGTGATGGCCGAGCGGCCCGAGACCGGCCAGCTGGTCATCGAGGACTGCGCCGAGATCAGCCGCGCCCTTTCCGAAATGCTGGACGAGGTGGACCCCATCCCCGGCGAGTATCACCTGGAGGTCTCCTCCCCCGGCATCGACCGGCCGCTCACCCGGCCCAAGGATTTCGTGACCTGGGCCGGGCATCTGGCCCGCCTCAACGCCAAGGCGCCGGTGGACGGGCGCAAGCGTTTCTCCGGCACGCTGCTCGGCCTTGAGGGCGAGGACGTGCTGATCGAAACCGAGACCGGCACGGCCCGCATTCCGCTGAGCGAGGTGGACACCGCCAAGCTGGTGCTGACCGACGCGCTGATCGAGGCCACCATGCCCGAATGGCGCGCCGAGGCGGACGCCGCGGCCCGCGAGGCCAAGGACGCAAAGAAGAAACCGAAAAAGGCAGACGGGAAGAAGAGCAGGGCTGCAGCACCTGACAGCGGCCATAATGGCCCCGCCCAGACCGCCAACGACGACACCGACGACACCCTAGAGAACGAAGACAACTAGGAAACGCGAGGACATCATGGCTACCGCTGTCAGCGCCAACAAGATGGAACTGCTTGCCATTGCCGACGCCGTGGCGCGCGAGAAGGGCATCGACAAGACGGTCGTGCTCGAGGCGATGGAAGAGGCGATCCAGCGCGCCGCCCGCGCCCGTTACGGCTCGGAGAACGACATCCGCGCCAAGATCGACCCGCGCACCGGCGACATGCGCCTGTGGCGCGTCGTCGAGGTGGTCGAGCAGCCGGAAGACCTGTTCAAGCAGATCTCGGTGGTCGACGCCCAGTCCCGCAAGGAAGGCGCGGTCATTGGCGACTTCATCGCCGATCCGCTGCCGCCGCTGGATTTCGGCCGCATCGCCGCCCAGACCGCCAAGCAGGTGATCGTGCAGAAGGTGCGCGACGCCGAGCGCGAGCGCCAGTACAACGAATACAAGGACCGCGTGGGTGAGATCATCACCGGCGTCGTCAAGCGGGTGGAATTCGGCCACGTGGTCGTTGATCTCGGCCGGGCCGAGGGCGTCATCCGCCGCGACCAGCAGATCCCGCGCGAGACGCTGCGCGTCGGCGATCGCGTCCGCGCCTACATCGCCAGCGTGCGCCGCGAGAACCGCGGCCCGCAGATCTTCCTGTCCCGCGCGCATGGCGACTTCATGCGGAAGCTGTTCGCGCAGGAAGTGCCGGAGATTTACGACGGCGTCATCGAGATCAAGGCCGTGGCCCGCGATCCGGGGTCGCGCGCCAAGATCGGCGTCATCTCCAACGACAGCTCGATCGATCCGGTCGGCGCGTGCGTCGGCATGAAGGGCAGCCGCGTGCAGGCCGTCGTGCAGGAACTGCAGGGCGAGAAGATCGATATCATCCCCTGGTCGCCGGACCCGGCCACGTTCATCGTGAACGCGCTGCAGCCGGCGGAAGTCACCAAGGTGGTGCTCGATGAGGAAGACCGCCGCATCGAGGTGGTGGTGCCGGACGATCAGCTGAGCCTCGCCATCGGCCGCCGCGGCCAGAACGTGCGCCTGGCCAGCCAGCTGACGGGGTGGACCATCGACATCCTCACCGAGGCCGAAGAGTCCGAGCGTCGCCAGAAGGAATTTAAGGAACGCTCCGAGATGTTCATCAACGAGCTGGACGTTGACGAGACGCTGGCCCAGCTGCTGGTGGCCGAAGGCTTCACCGAGCTGGAGGAAGTGGCCTACGTCGAGATCGAGGATCTGGCCGAGATCGAGGGTCTGGACGAGGACGTGGCCGCCGAGCTGCAGAACCGCGCCCAGGAAGCGCTGGAGCGCCGCGCCGAGAAGGCCCGCGAGGAGCGCCGCGAACTGGGCGTGACCGACGAACTGGCCGCCATCGAGGGGCTCACCGAGCCCATGCTGGTGGCGCTCGGCAAGGCGGGCATCAAGACGCTCGATGATCTGGCGGACCTCGCCACCGACGAGCTGATCTCGAAGCGCGACGGTATTTTGAAGGATTTCGGCCTCAGCGAGGAAGAGGGCAACGCGGTCATCATGGCGGCGCGCGCCCACTGGTTCGAGGACGAAGCCGGGGAAACGAGTGACCAGGACTGAGGACGAGCACATATCTGAGAGGCGCTGCCTTCTCACCGGCGAAAGCGGGGACCGCGCGGGGCTGATCCGCCTGGCGCTCGGTCCCGATGGTGAGCTGGTGCCCGACCTCGGAGCCAAGCTGGGCGGGCGCGGCGCGTGGATCAGCCCGGACCGCCCGGCGCTGGAGGAAGCCCTCGCCAAGGGCAAGCTGAAGGGGCTGGCGGCGCGCACCCTGCGAACGGATGCGCGCAAGCTGATGGTGCCGGAGAACCTGCCCGAGCAGATCGCCACCGGGCTGGAACGGCGCTGCTTCTCCCGCCTGGGGCTTGAGAATCGGGCCGGAAACCTGACCTACGGGTTTGACCGGATTCTCAGTGCCATCCGCGCCGGACGCGTATATGCTCTGGTGCACGCAGGCGACGCAGCCCATGATGGGGCCGCCAAGCTGGACGGCGCGCTGCGCCAGATCCGGCCTGACGGTTATATGCTGCGATTACCCGCCGCCAGAGCCGAATTGAGCTTGGCGTTGGGTCGTGAAAATGTGGTACACGCTGCGGTCACCGACTCGGGGGCCGCGCGTCGTATATTGGAAGATGCGCGCCGCTGGTGCGCTTTTGTTGAATTTCCGGGCTCGGAAATTGGGACGGTTCGTGGATGACTGACGATAAGAAACTCACCCTAGGCTCGCGGCCACCGCTGGGCATCAAGAAAACAATTGAAGCCGGCAAGGTCAAGCAGAGCTTTAGCCACGGGCGCTCCAAGACCGTCATGGTCGAGGTGAAGAAGCGCCGCGTGCTGAAGCGGCCGGGTGAGGACGAGCAGCACGAGGAGCAGGAGGTCGTCACCACGGCCCCCGAGGCACCCGCCGCTGCCCAGCCTGAACCCGTGGCTCAGCCGGAACCGGCGCCTGCGCCGGCTCCCGAGCCTGTGGCCCAGCCCGCGCCTGCGCCCGAACCGGCCCCCGAGCCCGCGCCGGTTGCCGAGCAGCCCGCAGTTGCCGAACCCGAGCCTGCGCCAGCCCCCGAGCCCGAACCGGCCCCGGTTGCCGCTGCTCCGGCAGCGCCGGAGCCTGCGTTGACGCCGGCGGCTCCCGCCCCGGCCGCACCGAAGCCCGCGCAGCCCCAGGGCCGTGATGGCCGCGAGGCCCGTGATGGTCGTGAAGCTCGGGGTGGCCAGCCGCAGGGTGGCCGTGGCGGTCGCGATGGTCGTGGCCAGGGCCAGGGCCGTGGCGGCCAGCAGCAGCGCCGTGGCGGCGCGAGCGGCGGCCCGATCACCGATCTTGACCGCCTGACCCGCCAGGAGCGGGTGCAGGCCGCGCTGCGCCAGGCCGAAGAGGAGCGCATGCGCGCCCTCGAGGAACAGCGCCGCCGTGCGGATGCCGAGCGCGAAGCCGCGCTTCAGGCCGAGAAGGAAGCCCGCGAGGCCAAGCGCAAGGCCGAGGAAGAGGCTGCCCGCCTCGCCGCCGAGGAAGCCAAGCGCAAGGAAGAAGAAGCCAAGCGCAAGGCCGCCCAGCCCAAGCCGGCCGCTGGCGAGCGCCCGGCTGGCGAGCGCGCCGCTCCGGCCGCCGGTGTCGAGCGTCCCGGCAAGCGCCCGGTGGTGGCGGACGACGAGGAAGAGGTCCGTCGTGGCCCTGCCGGTCCCGCCAAGCGCAAGCCCGAGGCTCCGAAGGTTGCCCGCCCGCGTTCGGACGAGCGCCGCCAGTCCGGCAAGCTCACCGTGGTGCGCGCGCTGAACGACGACGACTCGGTTCGCGTCCGCTCGCTCGCCGCGCTGAAGCGCGCCCGGGAGAAGGAAAAGCGCCTGCACGCCTCGCAGGGCCCCGCCGCCAAGCAGGTCCGCGAAGTGGTCGTGCCCGAGACCATCACCGTTCAGGAACTGGCCAACCGTATGGCCGAGCGCGGCTCGGACGTCATCAAGGCCCTGTTCAAGATGGGCATGGTGGTGACGCTCAACCAGTCGATCGACCAGGACACCGCCGAGCTGATCGTGACCGACTTCGGCCACACGGTGAAGCGCGTCGCCGAATCGGACGTGGAAATCGGCCTGACCGGCGGCGAGGACCTCGAGGAAGCGCTGCGTCCGCGTCCGCCGGTGGTGACGATTATGGGTCACGTCGACCACGGCAAGACCTCGCTGCTCGATGCCCTGCGCGGCACCGATGTGGTGGCGGGCGAAGCCGGCGGCATCACCCAGCACATCGGCGCCTACCAGGTGACGCTGAAGAGCGGCGAGAAGATCACCTTCCTCGACACGCCGGGCCACGAGGCCTTCACCGAGATGCGCGCCCGCGGCGCCAACGTCACGGACATCGTCATCCTCGTGGTGGCGGCCGATGACGGCCTGATGCCGCAGACCATCGAGGCCATCAACCACACCAAGGCCGCTGGCGTGCCGATGATCGTGGCGATCAACAAGATCGACAAGCCGGCCGCCAACCCGACCAAGGTGCGCGAGGCGCTGCTGAGCCACGACGTTCAGGTGGAAGCCTTCGGCGGCGACGTGCAGGACGTGGAAGTCTCGGCTCTCAAGAAGCTGGGTCTCGACCAGCTGACCGAGAAGATTCTGCTGCAGGCCGAACTGCTGGAGCTGAAGGCCAACCCGGATCGTCCGGCGGAAGGCACGGTCATCGAAGCCAAGCTCGACAAGGGCCGTGGCCCGGTGGCCACCATCCTCGTCAACCGCGGCACCCTGAAGGTGGGCGACATCTTCGTCGTCGGCGCCGAATGGGGCAAGGTCCGCGCCCTCGTCGACGACAAGGGCCGCCAGGTGAAGCAGGCGGGTCCCGCCCAGCCGGTGGAGGTGCTCGGCATCTCCGGCGTGCCGGGTGCGGGCGACAGCTTCTCGGTCGTTGAAAACGAAGCCCGCGCCCGCGAAGTGGCCGAATACCGCGCAACGCTGGCCCAGCGGAAGCGCCAGGCCGTGGCCCCGACCACGCTGGAATCCATGTTCTCGGCGCTCAAAGCGTCGAAAGCGCAGGAATTCCCGGTGCTCATCAAGGCCGACGTGCACGGCTCGGTCGAGGCGATTGCCCAGGCGATCTCCAAGCTTTCCACCGAGGAGATCAAGGCCCGCGTGCTGCACGCGGCCGTGGGCGGCATCACCGAGTCCGACGTCACGCTGGCGAAGGCGTCCAATGCGCCGATCGTCGGCTTCAACGTCCGCGCCAATGCCAAGGCGCGGGAAGTCGCCGAGCGGGATGGCGTGGTCATCAAGTACTACGACATCATCTACGATCTGGTGGATGACATGAAGGCCGCCATGGCCGGTCAGCTCGGCCCCGAGCTGGTGGAGAACGTGGTGGGCCGCGCCGAGGTGCGCGAGGTGTTCCAGGCAGGCAAGGCCGGCAAGGCGGCGGGTCTCATCGTCCGCGACGGCACGCTGCGCCGCAACCTCAAGGCACGCCTCCTGCGCGACGATGTCATCGTCTACAACGGTGCCCTTTCGAGCCTGCGCCGCTTCAAGGACGACGTGAACGAAGTTCGCGCCGGCCTGGAGTGCGGTATCACGCTCGAGAACTTCCAGGACATCAAGGTGGGCGACGTCGTCGAGGCCTACGAAATCGAGCAGCGCGAGCGCACGCTCTAAGACACAGCGGGGGTTCTGGCGACAGAGCCCCCGCCCAGTTTCGTCACGCCCGCGGGCGGTTTCTCCAAAGCCTGTGGCAACAGGCGCAGGAGAAGCCGCCCGCAACGGCATTCGGGACCTGGCGGTTTTGATCTTCAACGGGATGTTTGCAGGAGGGTTTTAAACCCTCCTGCACCTCCCATTCGTTTTTCAGGGACGCGCGAACGGCATCGCCCAATCCATCCCCCGGTATCCGAATGGGCCACGCCCGCGATGACGCGCACGGCCCGCTAAAACGAATGGGGTGCAGGGGTCCAAGACCCCTGCAAAAAGACAAGAAAACGTATTAACGACAGGGCTCACAAGGCCGAAGGACACTGAACCATGCGTCATCAAACCACCGATACCGGCCGCTCCGTGCGTCTGCTGCGCGTGGGCGAGCAGATCCGCCATGTGCTCTCCGAGGTGCTGGCGCGCGGCAACGTGCAGGATGACGTGCTGGCCAACCATCTCGTCACCGTGACCGAGGTGCGGATTTCGCCTGACCTGCGCCATGCCACCGTGTTCGTGGTGCCGCTGGGCGGTTCGGACGAGGCGGAGGTGATGAAGGCCCTGCGCCGCAATGCGCGTTTCCTCAAGGGCGAGGTCGGCCACCGCATCCGCATGAAGTACACGCCGAACCTCGTGTTCCGGGTGGATGAAAGCTTCAACGAGGCGAGCAAGATCGACACTCTGCTGCGCGATCCGCGCGTGGCGCAGGACCTGGGCCGCTATCAGCCGCCCGAGGATGATGACGACGAGGACGGCGAGGACACCGGCCCACGCATGATCTCCGGTGGCGATGATCCGGAAGACACCGGCCGGGAGTAAGCTCTACTGAACTGCCAAGCACGGCCTCGATCCCTGATCGGGGCCGTTGTCTTATCGGCAGTCTGGAAAAGAGCGGGACGCTTGTCCCCAGAAACACGTTACCCCGGGCGCATGCTGGAAGCAGAGGCGGCACCGGGGTGTACAAGAGCTAGATAGCGTAACGGCGGGGATCATTCAAGCTGAATCGGCATTTTACAATATTTCTATTATAGTCCTTATTATATAACCGAGGCCGATCGCATTGAACTGACGATTCGGACTCTAGATGCTTCTGACGCCCCTCCAGACAGCGTTTTCTCAGGAAAGGATGGGGCGTTACCTTGAATGGTCAAACGGCGACCCGGCTGCTGCCGTCCAGCTTTACACCCTGAACGCCCAGTTTTCCGAAGCGCTCTACATTCCACTGCAGGTGCTGGAGCTTGCGCTCCGCAACCGGGTGCATGGCGTGATGAGCGGCGCGTATGGCGAGGGGTGGCTGCTGGAGGCCGGTTCTTGTCTCCGTGACAAGCAGAAGCAAAAGGTCCAGCATGCGCTTGATGACCTCAACCGGAACCGCAAGGCGCCTACACCGGGACGGGTGGTATCCACGCTTTCCTTTGGGTTCTGGACCGCCCTGCTGGGCAGGGAATACGAAGAGCTATGGCGTAAAGTGCTGCATCAGATCGCACGCACGCCGAGCGGAAAGGGCCTTCCACGCAAGAGTCTGTCAGGCCCCCTCAAAACTATTCGCGAATTGCGTAATCGGATCGCTCATCACGAATCGATCCTTCATTACGACCTGCCACACTACCATGCCGACATCCGCCAGATCATCGGCTGGCTGTCGCCCGAGGCGGAGCAATGGTGCGCCGAGTGCGACCGCTTTCCAGCGCTCTACCAAGCCAGCACGTATCAACTGGCGAGAGCAGCCTGAAATCACCGCCGGGTATCAGGTAAGGGCTTGTCAAACGGCCCGCCAGCCGTGACATGAGGGCGCTTCGGACACGGCGTCGGCCGTGCCATTGTCGTTACGAATCCTGAGTAGCCCATGACCGCACCGAGCCCCGCCCCCGCCAAGCTCCACGGCTGGCTGAACATCGACAAGCCCCTGGGGATGAGCAGCGGCCAGGTGGTGGCCGCCTGCAAGCGCATCTTGCGCCCGGTCATGCCCAAGGGGTGGAAGATCGGCCACGGCGGCACGCTCGACCCGCTGGCGACCGGCGTTCTCCCCATCGCCTTGGGCGAGGCGACGAAACTCACCGGCTATATCCTCGACGCCACAAAGGGGTACGACTTCACGTTACGCTTCGGCGAGGCCCGCTCGACGGACGACGGCGAGGGAGAAGTCATCGCCACCTCCGACATGCGCCCCGGCGAGGAGGCCATCCGCGCCGCCCTCCCCCGCTTCTTGGGCGAGATCGAGCAGGTGCCGCCCATCTATTCGGCGCTGAAGGTAGACGGCGAGCGGGCCTACAACCTCGCCCGCGCCGGCGAGACCGTGGAGCTGAAGGCCCGCCGCATCACCATTCACCGGATCGACCTGGTGGACATGAGCGCGGATGAGGCCCGATTCTCCGTTCTCTGCTCCAAGGGCACCTACATCCGCTCGCTGGCGCGGGACATCGCGCAAGCGCTGGGCACGGTCGGTTACGTCTCCGCGCTAAGGCGCACCAAGGCGGGGCCCTTCACCCTGCAAACCGCGATTCTGCTGGACAATCTTGACCGACTCGTTCAAGACCACCAACCGGAACAGGCGCTTTTGCCTGTGACCGCAGGGCTGGACGACATCCCGGCTCTGGCGGTCGACCCCCGCGAGGCTCTCCTGCTGCGGCAGGGCCAGAGGCTCGACGGGACCTCCCTTCGCCCAGGGACCTACATGGCGATGGATGGGCAGACGCCCGTTGCCATCGTTGAGGCCATTGCTGGCCAGGTCCGGGTGCTGAGGGGGCTCAACCTGACGTGATAAGGAGACCATGATGTCGATTACGGCTGAAAAGAAGCAGGCGCTCATCGCTGACTTTGCCCGTGGTGGCACCGACACCGGTTCGCCGGAAGTCCAGGTTGCGATCCTCACCGAGCGCATCGCCAACCTCACCGAGCACTTCAAGACCCACAAGAAGGACAACCACTCCCGTCGTGGCCTTCTGATGCTGGTCAACAAGCGCCGCAAGCTGCTTGACTACGTGAAGTCGCGCGACGTTGCGCGTTATCAGGCTCTGATCGAGCGCCTGGGTCTGCGTCGCTAAGTGCGACTGCCGAACCAAAAGCGGTTTTAGCAGGCGGGGAGGGAACCGGCCAACGGCCGGGTCCCTCCCCGTCTTGCATATGAGCTGGATATATTTTCTGGCGAATCAGCCCCTTAAGGGCCTTTGTGTTTGTTGCGTTCTGAGGCACAGTCCTTGGCCGAAGCATCTCCGCCGCGCTTCGCGGACAACATGTTTTCACAGGCGGATACCGGGAGCGATCGCAGGCGTTGATCAGCAACGTATGCGGGAATTGCCCCGACAACTCAGCAAGCTGTGCGGCTGGGCAATAGGGCCCGGTTGCGGATGAGAAAGACACTCAATGTTTGATATTCAGAAGAAAGAAGTGATCTGGGGCGGGCGCAAGCTCACTCTGGAGACGGGCCGCATTGCCCGTCAGGCCGATGGCGCCGTGCTCGCCACCTACGGCGAAACCGCCGTTCTGTGCACCGTGGTGGGCGCCAAGAGCGTCAAGGAAGGGCAAGACTTCTTTCCCTTGACCGTCCACTACCAGGAAAAGTTTTTCGCCGCCGGTAAGATTCCGGGCGGCTACTTCAAGCGCGAGGGCCGCCCGACGGAGCGCGAGACCCTGATCTCCCGCCTGATCGACCGCCCGATCCGTCCGCTGTTCCCGGAAGGCTTCTACAACGAAGTCCTCGTGATCTGCCAGACCATGTCCTACGACGGCGAGAACGATCCGGACGTGGTGGCGATGGTCGGCGCGTCCGCCGCCCTCACCCTTTCGGGCATTCCGTTCCTGGGCCCCATCGGCGCGGCCCGCGTCGGCTACATCAACGGCGAGTATGTGCTGAACCCAACCATCGAGCAGATGGGCGAATCCGCCCTCGATCTGGTGGTCTCCGGCACCCGTGACGCCGTGCTGATGGTCGAATCGGAAGCCAAGGAGCTGCCGGAAGACGTGATGCTCGGCGCGGTGATGTTCGGCCAGAAGGCCGCGCACCCGGTCATCGACGCCATCATCGACCTGGCCGAAGCCGCCGCCAAGGAGCCGTGGGTTCTGGCCGAGAAGCCGGACACCTCGGCCGTGGAGAAGGCGCTGCGCGATCTGGTCGAGGCCGACCTGCGCGCGGCTTACGCCATCACCGCCAAGTCCGAGCGTCGCGCCCTCATCGACGCCGCCAAGACCAAGGCGGTCGAGGCTCTGGGCGAGGAGCACGGCGCGCAGCTCATCGGCAAGCTGCTGAAGAAGCTGGAGCAGGACATCGTCCGCACCGCCATCCTCAAGGAAGGCAAGCGCATCGATGGCCGCGACACCAAGACCGTGCGCCCGATCGACGTGCAGACCCAGATCCTGCCGCGCACCCACGGTTCGGCGCTGTTCACCCGCGGCGAGACCCAGGCCATCGTCACCACGACGCTGGGCACGGGCGATGACGAGCAGATGATCGACAGCCTCGAGGGCACCCGCCACGAGCACTTCATGCTGCACTACAACTTCCCGTCCTATTCGGTCGGCGAAGTGGGCCGCTTCGGCTTCCAGGGCCGCCGCGAAATCGGCCACGGCAAGCTGGCCTGGCGCGCGCTGCGTCCGGTGCTGCCGGCGAAGGACGCCTTCCCGTACACCATCCGCGTGGTGTCGGACATCACCGAGTCCAACGGTTCCTCCTCCATGGCCACCGTCTGCGGCGGCTCGCTGGCGATGATGGACGCAGGCGTGCCGCTGGTGCGCCCGGTTTCCGGCATCGCCATGGGCCTCATCCTCGAGGGCAAGGAGTTCGCCGTTCTGTCCGACATCCTGGGTGACGAAGATCACCTGGGCGACATGGACTTCAAGGTGGCGGGCACCGAGCAGGGCATCACCGCCCTGCAGATGGACATCAAGGTGGCCGGCATCACCGAGGAGATCATGAAGGTCGCGCTGGAGCAGGCCAACGCGGGCCGCGCTCACATTCTCGGCGTCATGAACCAGGCCCTCGGCGGCACCCGCCAGGAGATGTCGCAGCACGCGCCGCGCATCGAGACCATCAAGATCCCGAAGGACAAGATCCGCGAAGTCATCGGCACCGGCGGCAAGGTCATCCGCGAGATCGTGGAAGTCACCGGCGCGAAGATCGACATCGAGGACGACGGCACCGTCAAGGTCGCCTCCTCGAACCAGGACCAGATCAAGGCCGCCCTCAAGTGGATCGAGGGCATCGTGGCCGAGCCGGAAGTCGGCCGGATCTACGAAGGCAAGGTCGTCTCCATCGTCGACTTCGGCGCGTTCGTGAACTTCCTCGGCAGCCGTGACGGCCTCGTCCACATCTCCGAGATCAAGCCGGAGCGCGTGGCTAAGGTGGCGGACGTCCTCAAGGAAGGCGAGATGGTCAAGGTCAAGGTGCTCGGCATCGACGACCGCGGCAAGGTTCGCCTGTCCATGCGTCTCGTGAACCAGGAGACCGGCGAGGAACTGCCGGACGAGCGCCCGGCCCGCGAGCCGCGCGGCGACCGTCCGGAGCGCGAGCCCCGCGCCGAAGGCGGCGAGGGCGAAGGCGAAGGCGAAGGCCGGGGTCGCGGTGACCGCGATCGCCGTCGTCGCCGCAGCCCGCGCAGCGACGGCTAAGGCCTGCGACCAAAGGGGGAGTTGAATAAGGGCCAGCGTCCCTTATCTTCTCCTCCGTGACTTGTGGTGAAGGGCCCCCTGTCGGGGCCCTTTATCATGTGACCTGCCCACTGCCGCCGGAAGAAGCGGAACAGGGCTGGCCCGCATGGAGCGCTCGTGTGCTGCCGCGCTCCGCCTGGGGCCAAACGCCGAAAACGCGATAAATTGCGTGAAGGTCGTGACACCAACGGCCGTTTCGTGCGTAAACTGGGCGTTGGCGGGTCGTGTGCGCCGCTTCGGCGGCTTGACCCTCGCCTTTATCTCTCGAACCCTGTATGGCAGACACTTTGGAAAGTACCCGGAAAGGCGCAAGCCCATGTTTAAATCGCTCAATGCCGTTCGGATCGGTGGACGTGAAGTCCTTCCGCTGATTGAAGGCGGCAAGGGCATTTCCGCCACCAACCACATGTCCTCTGGCGCCTGGGCGCTGGCCGGTGGCATCGGCACCGTATCGGCCGTGAACGCCGATTCCTATGACGCCGACGGCAACATCATCCCGCAGATTTATAACGGCCGCACCCGCCGCGATCGCCATGAGGAGCTGATTCGCTACGCCATCGAAGGCGGCGTGGAGCAGGTGCGCCGGGCCTGGGAAGTCGCTTCCGGCAAGGGCGCGATCAACATCAACATCCTGTGGGAAATGGGCGGCGCGCAGCGCGTGCTCGAAGGCGTGCTGGAGCGCACCAAGGGCCTGGTCGCGGGCGTCACCTGCGGCGCGGGCATGCCCTACCGGCTTTCCGAAATCGCAGCTTCGCACGGCGTGCACTACTATCCCATCGTCTCCTCCGCCCGCGCCTTCCGCGCGCTGTGGAAGCGCGCCTACCACAAGGCGGCCGAATGGCTGGGCGCGGTGGTCTATGAAGACCCGTGGCGGGCGGGCGGCCACAACGGCCTCTCCAACGCCGAAGATCCGCTGAAGCCGGAAGATCCGTACCCACGCGTCAAGGCGATCCGCGATGTGATGCGCCAGGAAGGCATTCCGGACGACGTGCCCATCGTCATGGCGGGCGGCGTCTGGAACCTCTCCGAGTGGGAGCACTGGATCGACAACAAGGAGCTGGGGGCCGTCGCCTTCCAGTTCGGCACCCGGCCGCTCGTCACCCAGGAAAGCCCCATCCCGGATGAGTGGAAGCAGCGCCTCCTCACGCTGGAAGAAGGCGACGTGCTGCTGCATCGCTTCTCGCCGACCGGCTTCTACTCCTCTGCGGTGCGGAACCCGTTCCTGCGGGAGCTGGAAGCCCGCTCCGAGCGGCAGATCCCCTTCACCACCGAGGAGGTAGGCGAGCACGTGTTCGAGCTGGACGCCGGCAACCTGCCGCGCGGCCAGAAGGCGTTCGTGACGCAGGGCGACCTGTTCCGCGCCCGCGAATGGGCGGCGCTGGGCTACACCGAAGCGCTGAAGACGCCGGATTCGACCCTCGTGTTCGTGACGCCCGAAAGCAAGGCCGAGATCCGCAAGGACCAGTCGGACTGCATGGGCTGCCTGTCGCAGTGCAGCTTCTCCAGCTGGGCGGACAACGAGAAGAACACCACCGGGTATCTCGCCGACCCGCGCTCCTTCTGCATCCAGAAGACGCTGCAATCCATCGGCCATGGCGGCGATGTGGAACAGAACCTCATGTTCGCCGGCCACAACGCCTACCGCTTCAAGAGCGACCCGTTCTACTCCAACGGCTTCATCCCCACGGTGAAGCAGCTCATCGAGCGCATCGTCTCCGGCAAGTAAGCCAGACCGCACGCATCGCTGAACCGAGAAAGCCCGGCTTCCGCCGGGCTTTTTTATTGGTAATCAATGGTTTGAATAGTCGCTTTTATATCAGAAAAGCTAATATTTCTTTCATTCAAAGCAGTCCGTAGCGGTTCGACGCACGATTCTCCATCCTCAGTTAAATCTTCGCCGTACTCTTTTAGAAAATCCTCAAATTCTGCAAAATTTATTAGTTCTAATATAAAATTTGAGCTGTGAATAATTTCAAATGTTATTTTCGATTGCTCTCTAAGCCTATTTTGCAACTCGAAAACATCCTTCCCTGAAGTTGTATCAGTAATAATTTTCGTACAAATAAAAATAATTCGGCTTACCGGCACCCTGAGCATAGCATTATAAGAAAATTCTTCCTTAATAGATTCCACGCGTTTAATATCTTCTAAAATTTTTTCTGTAATATTATTCAGCCTATCCGCGCCCAGGCACGCATCAAACGATCTAACCAACGACACAATATTCGCCAATCGTGACCCCAACTCGGCCCTCAGGGACAATCGATGTTTGTCCATTGGGTCATTCTCTTTGGAGAGCTTGACTTTAATCAAGTTTTTATAGTTAGTTATGGCCTCTTGGTCAGATTTCCAAACGAAATAAGGCGCAGATAGCAGCCTTAAAAAGGCTATTACCCCTGCCGTAACCAAGACACCTGTCCCTACAAGCGCATCAATATTTTCTGGAATTGGCGCTTTTAAAAAGTAGAGCCCGGCCATGGTCAGCGGACCAAGTGCGATAGACAGCTTATCAATTGTTTGAAACGTGCGGCTAAAAGCCTGACGTCCTACCAGCCTTAAATATCTGACAACCATCTAGGCAGAATGATGTATTTCGGTGGTGATGTGAAGCACCCAATGCGAACTGAAGAGACTACTAATCTACGGTGAAAAGGGGGTGCAGGGGTCCGAGACCCCTGCAAGAAAACCAGAAACCGAAACTCAATCGATCTGCGCGATGGCGTCGGTGGCTTCGGGGGTCATGCTGCCGGGGACGATGGTGACGGGGCACGGCAGGGAGCCGGCGATCTGGCCGGAGAAGAAGGCCACCAGCGGGCCGGGGTCGCCCTTGGCCGAGGCGGCGAGGATGAGGCGCACCACGCTGGGATCGTCGCGGATGACGGCCTGCACCTGGTCGATGGACTTGCCCTGGCGGATTTCGATTTGGGCCGGGCAGCCGCAGATCTTCTCCACGTCCACGGCGAAGGCTTCCAGCAGGGCTTCGGCCTGTTCGCGGGCCTCCTGCTCCATCACGTTCTGCACGCCGCCCCATTGCACGAAGTCGAGCGGGGGCAGCACGTAGAGGATAACCACCTGCCCGCCGGGCGTATGGCGGGCCCGCCCGGCCGCGTAACGGAGGGCGACCCGGCATTCCGGCGTCTGGTCGACAACCACAACATATTTGCGAGCGCGCCCGCTCTTGCTGCCGCTGCCGCTTCCACTGTGCTGGCTGCCGCCTTCCGGCGCGCCGCCAGCAGCCTGGGGATTGGACTGCTCAACCATGCATCAACTCTGCCATTGCCCGAGGGCACCCGCAAGCACAGCTTGCAATTCGTTCGACCGCAAGCGGAGCCTGCGCCCTTCGCCCGAAACAGCGCTTGCAGAGCACGCAAGGCGGGGCCCCGGCCTGTGGTTCCTTGGAAGCGTTCAAAAAAACCGAAGAGCCCGCTCCCGGCCCGATTGAACCGGCTTGACCTTGACATAGTGTCAGACTCCACTCTGGCGCAGACTGTCTTCCCGTTGCCGAGCAAGGACCGGATGATGAACATACCTCTCAAGCGGCGAACCCTGTTGCGCGCCGGGGCGCTGGGCCTGGCGGGCGCGTGCCTGCCCTCGCTGCTGCCCGCCTGGGCGCGCAGCGGCACGCAGGGCCTCACGGCCGGCGCTTCCCCCCTTACGGGCGAGGACATTCACCTGCACGTCGGGCATAGCCGCTTCACGGTGGGCGGCCGGTCGGGCCATGCGGTCACGCTGAACGGCGTGCTGCCCGCCCCGCTCATCCGCCTGCGCGAGGGGCAGAAGGTGCGCCTTCACGTGCACAACGGGCTTGAGGAAGACACCTCCATCCACTGGCACGGGCTCATCCTGCCGTTTCACATGGATGGCGTGCCGGGCATCAGCTTCCCCGGCATCGCGCCGAAGTCCGTGTTCACCTATGAGTTTCCGGTCAAGCAGAGCGGCACCTACTGGTATCACAGCCACTCCGGCCTGCAGGAGCAGCAGGGGCATTACGGCCCGCTGGTGATCGACCCCAAGGACGCCGACCCGGTGCACTACGACCGCGAGCACGTCATCGTGCTGTCGGACTGGACCTTCCTTCACCCGCACAAAATTCTGGAGAAGGTGAAGCAGGAGGGCGGCTATTTCAACCGCCAGCGGCAGACCGTATTCGGCGGCCTTGCGGGTGATGACCCCGAGGAGCGCATGACCCCGATGGAGCGCTTCGCCTGGGGCCGGATGCGGATGGACCCCACGGACATTTCGGATGTAACGGGCTCGATCTACACCTATCTCATCAACGGCCACGGCCCTGAGGAAAACTGGACCGGCCTGTTCAGGCCCGGCGAGCGCGTGCGGCTGCGCTTCATCAACGCCTCGGCCATGACCATCTTCAACGTGCGGATTCCGGGCCTGCCCCTCACCATCGTGCAGGCGGACGGGCAGAACGTGAAGCCGGTGGAGACGGACGAGTTCCAGATCTCCGTCGCCGAGACCTACGATGTCATCGTCACGCCCACCGAGGCGCAGGCCCACACGATCGTCGCTGAATCCATCGACCGCTCAGGGCTCACCCGCGCGACGCTCGCGCCCCGGCTTGGCATGGAAGCGCCCGTGCCGCCCTTGCGCCCCCGCCCCACCCTTTCCATGCGCGACATGGGGATGGGCAGCATGGATCATGGCAGCATGGATCATTCCGGGCACGGCGCATCCTCTCCGGTGAAGATCGGCGTCGGCGTGGACATGGTTGCCGCCATGCCGGTCGACCGCACCGCCGATCGCCCGCTGGGGCTGGAGAACGAGCCCCACCGGGTGCTCACCTACCACCAGCTGACGCCGCTCACGCCCTTTGCGGACATGCGCCCGCCCACACGGCGCATCGACATCCACCTCACCGGCAACATGGAGCGGTTCATGTGGTCGTTCGACGGCCAGAAGCTGAACGAGGGGCTGGAGCCGATCCGCCTCGCCCGCAACGAGCGGGTGCGGGTGCGGCTCATCAACAACAGCATGATGAACCATCCCATCCACATCCACGGCCACTTCTTCGAGCTGGTGACCGGAATGCCGGGCGGCAACCCGGTGAAGCACACGGTGAACGTGATGCCGGGCGGCACGGCCAGCTTCGATTTAACCGCCGACGCTCCCGGCGACTGGGCGTTCCACTGCCACCTGCTCTACCACATGCACGCAGGGATGATGAATGTGGTGAAGATTCGCCCGCTGGACGATATCGCGGCGGCGTCCCCGTCGCCGGAGGATCACTCCGGCCACGGCGCCCACGCGCCGCCCGCCGCCGAGGCGCATGGCGCGCATCACGGCCACCACGCCATGACGGGAGACGACGCATGAGCCGCCTCGGCCTGCTTGCCGCCGCCTGCGCCCTTGCCGTCCTTGCTGCTCCCGCCAGGGCGCAGGAGGCCAACCCCCACGCCGGGCACGACATGGGCCAGCTGCCCACGAGCCCTGAGAGCATGGATCATGGGCAGATGCAGCATGGCGCCCACGCCGGGCACCAGATGATGCCTGCCCCCATGTCCCCGGCCGAAGCGAGCCAGCCCCCGCTGGCCCCGCCGCCACCTGAAGCCTTTACCGGCCCGGAGAACGCGGCCGACATCGTGTGGAACCCCAAACTCATGGCCCGCGTCCGCAAGACCGAGCTGATCGATATGCACGGCCGTTTCCGCGGCTCCAAGCTGATGGTCGACCGGCTGGAATACCGAGGGCAGGACGGCCGCGATGGTTACCTGTGGGACGCCGAGGGGTGGATCGGCGGCGATTACGACAAGCTGTGGATCAAGACCGAGGGCGAAGGCGCGTTCGAAGAAGCGCTTGAAAGCGCCGAGGTGCAGGCGCTGTGGAGCCACGCCATCAGCCCCTGGTTCGATGTGCAGGCGGGCGTGCGCTATGACATTCGCCCCCGGCCCAAGGGTTCCGACGCCGGCCGCGCCCATGCCATC